>JAPKBL010000235.1 GCA_028823415.1 Mariniblastus sp. | reverse complement strand
TTGTTAGAATTTGGATTCAAAAAGGGGGAAACGCAATGGGACGAAAACGTCATACCGCCGAGCAGATCATATCGAAACTTCGGATTGCTGAAGTGGAAACATCGAAGGGTCAAACAATTGGCCTGGTCTGTCGGAAGCTTGAGGTATCGGAACAGACGTATTGCAAGTGGCGTCGCGAATAGGGTGGGATGCGCACCGATCAAGCCAAGCGCTTGAAAGATTTAGAACGTGAGAACGCGCAACTGAAGAAACTGGTTGCTGATCAGGCATTGGACAACTCGATCCTGAAGGAAGCCATTTCGGGAAACTACTGAGCCCGGGTAAACGCCGACTGGCCGTCGAACATGTTCGCAACACGCTTGGGGCAGATTGTGTTTCAGAGCGCCGGGCCTGCCGAGTAATTGGCCAGCCTCGTTCGACCCAGCGGCGGCAACGCCGTGTGCCGGACGACGAGCCGAGATTGCTCAAGCGGATCGTAGACTTAGCGACCGACTATGGAAGATACGGGTACCGCCGTGTAACAGCGTTACTCCATCGGGAAGGTTGAAACGTGAATCACAAATGGGTTGAACGCCATCGACGTCAAGCGCCGGCTCAACAGCGAGGACGTGATCGACCGCTTGACCCAACTGTTTTGTAGTCGGGGCACGCCTGACTACATCCGAAGCGATAACGGGGCGGAATTCACCTGCCACAAAGTTCGAAGTTGGCTTGAACAAGTGAACGTAAAAACTCTTTTCATTACCCCAGGCAGTCCGTGGGAGAACGGGTATATCGAATCATTCAATGGAAAGCTTGGAGACGAACTACTGAAACTTGAATTGTTTGATACGTTGACCGAAGCTCAGGTGCTGATCGAACGATGGAGAAGACACTACAACCAGGTGCGGCCGCACAGCTCGTTGGGCTACCGCTCGCCCGCACCCGAGACGATGATGCCAAGCCGTTTTTCAAATTTCGCTACGCTCAATTTAAAAAACGGCTTGCTTGAGGAAATGGATACTCTAAGTTAAAGACTGGTATCGTTCGTGGGGGCAGGTCAAAATTAGTCCGACTGGCCATTTCTTGCCTTACGAATTATCGCTTTCGATTGTTTAAAAAGCTTAGTTCGATTCCGAGCGACCGCGTATTTCAAGTCGGCATGGGACCAATTGAATTGCTTGCTGACCCGCAACAAGATTTGCTGTTCCTGCCGCGTGATTCGGCCGTCAATCAATGCAGCGCGAATCAACTGGTCCATGAATAGCCTGCCTTCTTCCGGTGATTGAGGTATCTGAATAGGATCTGTACTAGCCGAAGCTGTGGCAAGAATCTGATCGAGTCGTTCCCCTTTCACTCCCCTTCGGTTCGCCATTTGAGTGATTAACTTTCGTTCACGAGGATGTAATTCATCATCGGACATTACCATTTTCGCCATGGCTGTTAGTAGACCAGGGTCATTTGACAACCGTTCGGATTCAAGGCGACTTTGATCATCGTGAAGTGCCGCCGCAACTGGATCATAGCGCTTGACATCTTCCAATACCCAATCACGTTTCCCATCATTCAAGGGAGTTTGACAAAAACCGCAGATGGCCGTTTTACCGATATCGATCGAAGTTCCACAATTCTGACATCCGAACGAAGAAAAAACTTGTTCAGAATTGGTTCGTGCACTGGTTCGCCGCTTAAGAATAAGCACATGGGAATAAATTCGCTGATGATGTACCGAACGGGGGTGACGCTTCGAGCCTTCGCCAAGCGTTGCTGACCAGCGGACAAGTACGTGAATTCGATCGAAAGCTTCGACACCTGAGCCTGGCTCGCATGTCACGACTTCGACAACGCCAACTGCTGGAGTTAACCAAAAACGACCCGATGACAAGTTCCATTTTGTTGGTACCGCCTTCGCATGACTTTCTAATATCGGCGCGGCATAACCAAGATCACCAAAGTATACCGCCATCAGACAACGCCAAAAAATCACCGACGCACGGTCTTCAATGTGTTGGAAATTCAAGCCTGGATCTCGCCCGGAAATGACTTGCCATCCCTTAACGCGGTGCATTGATGGAGGGACCACCCATTCTTCATCTTGAGTGATCTCGGCGAGTACCCAGTCGTATTTTCCTGAATTGACAATTGACTTGCATTGCAGGCACTGCGCCCGATCAACGATATCGACTGGACCACCACAATTCGGACAGTTACCCTCTAACAGAGATGCATTAGGATTCGTTTGAACTCCCGGACGCCGTGAAAATGACCAAATCTCGGTAAAACGAATCGAGGAACTGTCACTATTCCCGGAAACCCTTCTACCGCTGTCTAAGTCTTCGTTGTAGCTGATGGCCGATGCTGCGACCCGAACATGAATCGTATCGAAGTGTTGATCACTTGTGACGCAAACGACCTCTTGGCTAACGACATTCACGTTCTTTAAGCGATTACGGATGTTTTCCGCTTTCTGCATCGCAATATAAAGATCAAACCTCTCATAAACGCCATCCGAAATGAAAGCGCGGCACATCTTCAAATTTTGTTCGCTCCACCCGTACTGTGTCGTTGAGAATGCATTAGCCGTACGACGTAAAAAAACATCGATATCGAAACCGTGGTCTCGATTATTAATTTTTTTAAGTGAATGCCGGCGCAACTCATCTTCTTGAACTTTGCGCCCCTTTCGAATTGTCCGCGTGATCCGTGCGGTCTTCTCCCAATGCCTCATGCCGCAACTTAAGCCAATAACCAATATGACTAGGAAGATAGCAACCGGTGTAGGCAACTTGCCCCCACCACCAAATCCACCACCACCAAATCCACCACCACCAAATCC
>JAPKBL010000134.1 GCA_028823415.1 Mariniblastus sp. | reverse complement strand
CCGCGAAGGCGGCACGGCGCATGATGGAATCGAACCAGCCGACCTGGGTGCTGGTCGATCCGGAAAAGCCCGGCCGAGGTTTGTGGCCGCACGGATGGACGCTCGAAGCGATGTCCGACTGATCGATCTCTCGACCGTTGGTCTTCGCCCCGCAGCGTGCGTTCATCCAGTCATTTTCAAGGCAACTCCAACGCTAAAGGAGCTGGACGGAATCTGGTTTCCTTCATTGACGGTGTTCGAACACACCGGTGACGGAGTGGTCGACAAGCGACAGGAGTTAGAAATCACGAATGTCGGTTTTGACTCGGTCGCCGAAGAAAAAATTTCCATTGAGGGGCTGGAAATCACTCCGGGAACTATTGTCAATTGGTCAGTCGACTCCCCAACACCCGCGGAATTTCTGATGGTTTGGAATGGGAAGGAAATAGTTTTCCGAAGAGATTTTTGGTTTTGAAATCTTGATCTGGAAGCACGCCTTCTTCGAAAACAGGGTTCTCAAGAGTTAGCTTTCTAGTTCTCTTGGATTTCCCGAGATAAAACTTCCTCATTATGAACCTCCAGCAGCTTTAGTTTGGCCCCTGAAAAGTAAGCGATTGCCTTACTTGCCATCGGCTTTGTAGAAGAACTAGAATTTAGCGAACATCTTACAATGGCAAAAGAAGCCATTCTTTGTCTTGAGTTCTGTAGTCCCTGATGCCTTCCTCAAAAGAGTAACCTGATGTCAACTCCAACAAAATCACCGATCCCTAAGTCGCTTCAGCCGTTTCTGAGCGGACCGAAAAAGTTGTTGATCAACGGACAATGGGTTGCCGCTAAAAGTGGTAAGACGTTTGATGTTTTCGATCCCGCGACAGATCAGGTCGTCGCTCAAGTGGCCGAAGGCGATGCGGCCGATGTCGAGTTGGCCGTCGCTGCGGCACGCAAAGCATTTGACGACGGTCCGTGGACCAAAATGACGGCTTCACAACGCAGCCAGATCATTTGGAAGATTGGCGATTTGATCGAACAGAACGCTGACCAGTTGGCACAACTGGAAACGCTCGACAATGGCAAACCGGTTGGCGTAGCCAAAGCCGCCGACGTTGCGCTTGCGGCTGACATGTTTCGTTACATGGCGGGTTGGGCAACGAAAATTGAAGGCAATACGATTCCACTCAACGTGCCCTATGCTCCCGGGGCTCAATTTCACGCTTACACCTTGAGAGAGCCGGTTGGCGTTGTTGGACAGATCATCCCCTGGAACTTTCCGCTTTTGATGGGGGCTTGGAAGCTTGGACCAGCTTTGGCGGTGGGTTGCACGATCATTTTGAAACCTGCGGAGCAAACTCCCCTCTCCGCGATTCGCTTGGGTGAACTTTGCTTGGAAGCCGGCTTGCCGGATGGTGTGCTGAACATCGTCACCGGATTCGGCGAAACGGCGGGCGCGGCGATTGCAGGGCACGACGGCGTGGACAAAGTCGCTTTCACGGGTTCAACCGAAGTCGGCAAACTCATCGTCAACGCTGCCACGGGGAATCTGAAAAAAGTCACTTTGGAACTGGGCGGAAAAAGTCCCAACGTCGTTTACGATGATGCCGATCTGGAGACCGCGATCGCCGGTGCGGCCGATGCGATCTTTTTCAACCAAGGCCAAGTCTGCAGTGCAGGCTCGCGTTTGTTTGTTCAGCAAGGTGTCTACGAAGAAGTCGTTGCGGGCGTGAGTGAGATTGCCAGGAACATGAAAGTTGGCAATGGGTTCGACGCGTCAACGCAAATGGGACCGCTTGTCTCTCGGGAACAACATGAGCGAGTTACTGGGTACTTGAAAGCGGGTTTGGAGGCCGGTGCAATAGCTTCGGCAGGTGGCGGTCCCATCGAAGGCGACGGTTATTTTGTTCAGCCTACCGTTCTTAAGAACGCCACAGCCGAGATGTCCGTGGTTCGCGAAGAAATTTTTGGACCGGTTGTTACAGCGATGCCATTTAAAGATGATTCCGAGATCATCGGACATGCCAACGATACGTCGTACGGATTGGCGGCAGGAATTTGGACTCGGGACATTTCAAAAGCCCACAAGTTCGCCAAGTCGGTGAAGGCAGGAACGGTTTGGGTTAATTGCTACAGCATCTTTGACGCGGCACTTCCGTTTGGCGGTTACAAACAGTCCGGTTGGGGCCGAGAAATGGGACATGCGGCACTGGAAAATTATCTGCAAACCAAATCCGTTTGTGTCAATCTGTAGATAAGGGGAGAAGGGAGGTCTAGACTAGATAATAACGGCGGCCAGGGCGGGCAGTAGCCTAGCAATACTGCCTAGTTTTGCTTTCCTGAATACAGCTACCAAGCAATTTTGACGATCTAAGCTCCCCAGCAACTGCACCGCTAGTTGCTGGGAATTTTTATGCGATTATTGGATTTAGAAAGTGGGAATTCGCGTTGGCAATCGGTAAACTACGGGCACACGTCAGCTTGGCTTACTAGAATTTCGATAGAATTTACCGATCGCAATGTTCAGTCACGAATGTCACCGCACCATCGACGCTTCAATAGGCGAATTTCAAATGCATACCAAAGTCACGCTGCCATCTCTGCGTCTAAACGGACGCCGTTGTTTTTCATTTCTTTTTCATGCTGCCCTGTTACTGACGCTACCCGTCGCAGCGCGTGGACAGCTAAACCTGAATAGCGTATTCAGTGATCACGCTGTTCTCCAAAGGGACTCAACGGTACCGATTTGGGGAACTGCCTCCATCGGAGCGGACGTAACTGTAAAATTTTCAGGCCAGACGGTCCGAACGAAAGCGACGCAAGACGGCACATGGCGGCTGGAACTCGCGGCGATGAAGGCAAATTCGACTCCGCAGGCATTGGTGGCAACAGCGGGCCAAGATTCGCAAAAGATTAACAACGTTTTGATTGGGGATGTTTGGTTAGGCTCGGGCCAATCCAACATGGCGGGGAGTGTGTCTGGCTATGCAAAGAACGACCCCACCCTGAAAGCCGTGATGGACAAAGCTCCGTATCCGAATATTCGCCTGATGTTTGGCGGGCCCAAGCCTAAGTGGGTTCAGGCTGATCAAAGTTCCGTACCGCGGTTCTCGGCTTTGCATTTTGCATTTGGTGAGCGACTACATCGTGACCTAGATGTACCGGTCGGCTTAATTGTTGGGGCCGTCGGCGGAACTCCGTCAGGCGCTTGGATTCCGGCAGAGACTTTTGCGAACAGTCAAAAATGCAAATCAGTGATCGCTGAATTCAGCAAGACTTCGGACTTTGACGCCCTGATGAAGAGCCACGATGAGAAATCGCTGGCGTGGGAGCGAGAAGTCGCTGCCGCGAAGAAGGAGAACCGGAAGCCACAGGGACGTGCGCCACGGAAACCGTTTCGTGCTGGCGAGTCTACTCGTGGGCCAATCGGAAATTTGTATGCCCGATACATTGCGTCGGTGGCCGGTTATCGAATTCGAGGCGTGCTATGGGATCAAGGGGAAGCACGCAGTGGAGTTGTTGGCGTCGATCAATTCACGATGATGACCGAATTAATTCGTGGTTGGCGCGAAGCTTGGGGGCAAGGTGACTTTCCATTCTTGTTCGTTCAAAAGCCCAGCGGCGGAGGTTGTGCTTTCTCGAAAGACGATCCGATTACTCGAGAAGCGTCGGAATTTTCGAAGCGGCTGCCTGGTGCCAAACAGATTGGAGACGCGAACGTCGATCGCCATTTGTACGTGCAGCTAATGCTGGACAATAAGAGTGCTTGGATGGTGCCAGCCGCCGATCTGGGGGGCAATATTCATCCAAGTAACAAGTGGGGTTATGGGAATCGCGCCGCGCAAGTTGCGTTGTTCAACGTTTACAATCTCGGTTCTGATGCTTATGGTCCGATTTACGATTCACATGTCGCGCAAGGAGGCACGATTACCGTACGATATTCGCACGTTGGCGGCGGCCTTGTAGCGGCGCACAATGAAAAGCTACAGGGGTTCGCACTAGCCGGTGCTGATGGGAAATGGTATTGGGCTCAAGCTAAAATTGCCAAGGACACGGTGGAAGTGTCGTGTGCGGAAGTCCCCGAGCCAAAAAAGGTTAGCTACGCATTGCTGCGAAGTAATTTGCAATTTGCCAATCTGTTTAGCAAGGAAGGCTTGCGTGCATTGAGTTTCGAAGCAGGCGAATGACAAGGCGAGTGTGCTGCTGCTCTGTCAGCTTGCGGAATTTAGCCCTCTCGTGTTTTCAATTTATGAAATCGCTGTATTTCTATTTCTTCGATTGAGAATACTAACCTTGTCTTGGCCGACGTGGGTGGTGACAACGAGGGTGTCGATCGTTTTGAGAAATCGTTTTCACTACAATGAGTACCCTCAGCTTGTCGCGTCAAAACTGTTACTAAAAATTCAATTTCCTTCCGTCAGTCAAAGAAAAAATTGAATGAGTGTGTCCTTGGACGAATCTGAAACCACGGAATTGCTGGCGGCAGACTGGTGTGAAATTCGACCCGAGTACTTCAAAGTCTGGGCAGACTTTCCTCTGATCGCAGAGCCATTCGGCATTGCATTGTCCGATCATCAACTCCATGCCCTTGGACATATGCTTGTCTCGATGGATTTGATCGACTCGGCAGTCGACGGCGAACCAACTCAAGCCATTCGAAATCAGATATGCAAATCGGTCCTGAAATGGATGAACGACGAGAAGGATTTGTGTCCCTTGCCCGAGCAGCTTAACGAAGACCGACTCAGCAAATTACGCGAAACGATTCGGCGCCAGAATATCAAAACGGCCTTTCTGGCGGCGGCTGAGAGTGTGTTTCGTGCCTCTGAACGGAAACGGAATTCTTTATCCGCTTCTGAGCTGATAAGAAATCTAGTCGATGAAGGCCAGTCGGCGGCCGAAATGACAATCCAGATTCTGGGCTTCAACACAAACGCCAAACTGAACAGGTTTCTGCAACGAATCATGCGCATCGGGACGATCGTTGACACGTTGCTCGACGCAGACGAGGATTTCCAGCAAGGCATCTTGCCATTGTTCCCGGGGCGAATTTTTCGTTTACGGCTGAAATTTGCTATCGCGAGCCAACTGCCTGGTTTGATTCTCGGATCGCCGGATCGTCCGTTGCTGTGGCGATATTGTCTGTCGTATACGCGGACTGAAGTTGTTCCGCTCGATCGCGTGTGGTTAAAAAACTGGAACGAACCTGTTGACCGGTAAATTTATGGCTGGGTCTTCAATTGAGACCGGATGCGCAACCTCAGGTTTACGGATGCTCAATGGACAGGGTCGTGGCAGAGCTTTATGTGCATTCCAACCAATGCTGATAAAGGTATTAAGGAATTAGACGTTGAGGATTTGAATCTCTATCAGTCCACAGGACGGTGGCTTGTCGAGATATAAAATAAAGGACGAAACCAATCACACCTTAATTGGTATGCGGAACAGGAAACGGAAAATTTGTTTTTGACAATGTCAGGTCGAGACGGTTGTATGACGGCAACATTTAACGAGAGGCTTTGGTCGTTTTTTTCGGTTCCGGTTGCAACACACCTTCATAAATGGTGACCTCTTTGATTTCCCCTTGAAAGGGATACACCTCGTTGTCGTCTTTGTAAGCCCCTACCGTTAGCCAGCTGTTTTCATCGACCAGCAAGCCTCCTTGTTGTTCGTTACTCTGGGCGACCTCTACTCCGTTGACGTACAAACGCATGGTCCGTCCGTCGTAGGCACCGATAAGATGTATTGGCTTCCCTTTTTCGAGAACGTTTGGCGCCATCAGATAGGTCAACTTTTGACTTTGAGATGAGGCTAACGAAAAAAAGAATTTGTCGTTATGAATTCCGAGCATGCAGCCCCGTTCATAACTGCCATTATCCTGGACGGCACCGACGATCCCGGTCCACTCGGGGCACGCGTCAACGCGAACGCGCGCCTCTAACGTGATCGTCTCGGGCATGGCGGGCAACTTGGGATCGTCCAGGTTGTGGGCCAGCCACTGCGTTCCATTGAACAGGAGACCGTTGGGAGAAAACTTGAGGGGTTCCGTTGCTTCCAGTGAAACGTTGCCAATAGCAGGCTGAATCGACTGTTTGTTGGTAGCCTTCGGGTCAAACTCCCAGCGATATAGAGGCTTGGCAGCGGTGGCCTTCACTTCGGGGAACAGGTCTGGCAGTGTAGGTATTCCCGGATCAGCCGATTCGGGGCGAATAGGTGAAAATGCCATAGAGGTTTGCAGGGAATACTGACAGACACAGCTGGCGCTCCCCTCTGGAATTAGAAGCCGGCCGCCGGCTGGAATCATGTTGATCCAGCAGCCCGCGCGCGTGGGCGCCAGAGCTGTGAACTCAGCGGTTGCCAGATTCAAGACGGTTGGGTTGCTCGCTCGAAAAAAGAGCGAATTGCCGGCTCCCGATAATGTTCCGCAACTGTGGCCCGGCCGGTTAAGTGCCCAATCAGTCCCGGCGCCCATCGGCACCTGTCGTTGGCCCGTGTTGAGGTCATAGAGATACGGCTCAGCCACGAGCAAGCCTTGTCCGTCGGGGCGATGTAAAATAACCGGATGATGAACCTGCTCTCCGTGAAACAGACCATTTTTGACGTGTTCATGCTCGGCCTCCCAGATCAGCGATCCATCATCAGCGCTCACCACTCGAATCATGTAGTGAGCTTTATTATTTTGGCTTTTGGAGGTGGTTAGAACTATCTTGTCATCCCTCAGTTGGGCGTAGAGCACATTGCTGGCTCCCTCCCAGCTCAAGGGAATCTCCCAAGCGACTTCGCCCGATTGTGGGCTCAAACGTATTAGGTATGCATTTTCCATCAGAGTCGTCAT
This sequence comes from Mariniblastus sp., assembly GCA_028823415.1. Taxonomy (GTDB): domain Bacteria; phylum Planctomycetota; class Planctomycetia; order Pirellulales; family Pirellulaceae; genus Mariniblastus. The sequence continues at coordinate 4,881 of JAPKBL010000134.1, read as the reverse complement.
TGGAATTCGATCGGTTGCGTGCTCGAGGCAGTTTTTAGATCGTGCTTCGACAAATACGACCTGCTGGTTATTGAGTGCGATCGTTCCGTTGAGGATCACGCCTTCAGCAGAGTACGCCCACTGGCGCGAGCCATCCGGTTTTAATTTTCGCAGTTCACGACTGGTGACCAGCGGTCGCTCGGATCGATAGTCAGAATCGACGTAGGTGAATCGTGTCTTTTTATCGGTCGCGGTGCGCGGGGCCGAGGATTTCATGACCGAGGCGTATAGATAGCCCTCTGTCTCGGCAACATAACCCCAGCAAGTCTCGTCGTCATCGACTGGAGTTGCGCTGATGATTTTTCCAGAGTAGGCATTGACCTGCCAAAGTTCCCGATCAGCGGCAACCATCAGGCGATTTCCGTCAAGGGTTAAACAAGCATAGCCCGCATCAAACGGAGTCACATAGCGCATCGCTGAATCGGGCATTTCGAGTTGCCATCTTTCTGTTCCATTGGCCGGATCAATGCCAATCAGCACGCCATCTCCCTGCATGATCGCCGCGCCGCCAGCGGTCAGGGGAGCTGGGCCTCTGAGGTGGCGATCCGGCATGCGACTGGGCCCGACGCCACCGAACCAGAGCAGGCGGAACTCGGTCGCGTTCCCCACGATCTGGTCAGCGGTTGCGGCACTGTTTTCCGGATTTGCGTATTGATGTCGCCAGACGCCCGCCCCGTTTAGGCGAGGCGCCTGAATGGGAGCCTTTTGACCGGCCCGCCACAGGAAACCTGATTCGGCTGCCGCAAATTTGAGTAGATCAGCCGTCAAAAGGCCAGTTGGTTTTGCTTCCAGTACGACGTTGAACAGCCCTTTTGAAAACGGGAGAGGTTCTGTCATGTCATGGTGCCAAATCGTTACGCGATGCCCGTACTGGCCTTTCTTTTGAAATTCGTTTTGTAAACGCTGAATATCTTGTTGATCGGTTGCCAGCGAAACGATCCGCAGCTCGGTCTCTTGCAATAACGCATCGACGAGTTGACCGTTACTATCTCCGAGCACGAGCGCCCATCCTCGCGGCGATTTGAGTGTTTGCCGTATGTCTTCCACTCGCTTTAGAGGAACCCGTTTTGTGGAAGCCAGTTTTTCATTGGGTATGACAGGTTGGGGCCAAATTGTTGATCGGTTCGATTCAGCACCTCGCCAAGCGAAGACGTTGCCCGATTTGGTTGAGGCGATCAGCACTTCCTGGTTCGTATCGGGCAATCGGCTTACCGCAAGATATTTGATTTCCGCAGTCGGATCATCTAGCGACAAGGATCCGCGGGATTGTCCCGTTTGGGCGTCGTACAGTTTGATCTGAGAACCGCCAGCTACAAATAGAGTTAAGTTGTCTGTCTGTCCCGAGACGATTAATGATTGATCCAGCTTGCAATCGACAGACCAGGCGAGTGATTCTTTACCCTGCAAAACGGCTTGCATGTTGTGACCAACCAAGTTGGTTCCGTTGGTGGTCCAAATTTTTCCGTTGCCGGCCGCAAATTGTTTCCCTAGAAAAGAGAGCATCTTTGCGCCGGGTTGTTTCGCTTTGCCCTGAATCGTGGAACTGTTGCCGGGGCCGGCAAAAAATGCGTCGGGCGTCAGCATACAAAAACTGCCGCCCGGTGAGGGCAAGTCAAAGAGAAAGCTTCCATCCGTTTTTTTGATAGCAAACGGTTGTGTTCGACCTGTAGGTACAAAGACCTTTTCGGAATCGGACAATAGATAGCCTTGGGGAGATTGCGGGATCTTGCGTCGCCAGATGACTTCACCGGTGGTCTTCTGCAACGCAACGGAGTACACCCCCTGACTTGGAAAGAGTCCCGCGGTGGCAAACACTTGACCGTTTTCAAAGAGTACCGATGTCCGAATTGGATGTGGGCTGATCAGGCGATCGTTCCCAATGATCGATGGCATCGCCGGTCCGATGCGAGTTTGCCATAGTTGAATGCCGTTTGAGATATTAATCGCCCGTACCAGGCCATCGTCCGAGCCGAGATACGCAACGCCTGCCGATACAGAGGGCGCATAGCGGATGGGGGCCTGGGTGACGTATTGCCATCGAATCTTTCCAGTCGTTGGGTCGACCGATACCAATCGATCGTTGGCCGAGGAGGTGATTAAGACGTGAGACTTCCCCTCGGAATCTTGGACGACAAGAGGGACGTCGGCCATATCGTCGGTGACGCGCGCATCAATCTTGTCGAGCTTTTGCCACAAGCTTCCTTTAGCCGGTGCAGGCCAGGCTGGTTTGGGTGGACTCAGACTGTCGAGTCTCCAAAACGGGACCCAATATTTTGATACAAGAGGTTGTTCGCGATATCCGGTTCTCTGAAGATTGCCACGATGCTCTGGCCAATCAGCCCGAAGCGCCGTGCTCCAGGCAAAAAGTAGCAGAAGGAACGACAGCGTTTGACAACTGGGAAACCTGTTTTTCATCGGGCAACCAATCATGCATTTTCCCATTTGCGATAATGACGATACGTGCGTGTGTCGATTCTAAAATCGTAATTGGTTCGCTTGCGTCACACCAGCCGTTGATATTTTGATTATATGCTATTTGCTATGCGTCAGAATCAGAACTGATAATTTAAATTTACAACTAGCTTCTAACTTGACCATGGATTTGGCGGTTGTCAATTCTGAGGCTCACAGCAGGCGATTCTACTTTATCTCATTGCTTGCCTCTCTACTGGTATTTAAATATCCTCTAGCCCTACGATTTAACACCGCACCCCTCTCAAGGATAAATAGTTGTTTTTGATTAAAACGATTGCCCCCCCTTCTTGGCCGTGAGTTTGCCCAGATAGACGCCGCTCAACCAATCGTCGGGAATCTCAAATTCGACGGAAGCTTCCCACTTGCATTCGCGCAGGCGGTGTTCGCCGATTTCCGGGTCGGGCTGAGTCTTGCCCTGGATGGACGTGAAGTTCTTCATAGAACGCCCGCCGGTTCCGCCGTAATAGTCCGTTCGAGAAATTTTCAGCCTGAACTCCGACACCGGATTCGCGCTCACCATTACCTTGAGCGTTTCGCCAGCAGCCACAGTCGTCTCGGAGCAGTAGCCCTCGATGCGCGGACTACGCCACAACTCCACCGGCTCGTTGGCAGTGATGTCGGTATTTGTAAGCATCCAGTCCCGCGTTTCAGGCTTGGCATTTTCTTCCGTAATCCGGTTATTGCCCTTTGGTGCCGCACCGCCCTGTCAGGTTGGGATTTGGGCAGCCGCTGTGAAAGCCATGCTTACAGCGGCGGCTCTTTTGAGAAAGTCACGGCGACTAAGACTAGAGTTCTGGTTTTCAGATTCGTTTATGGTGTGCTTTTTTTTCTTGAGACCGAGGTGATTGTGTCAGAATATCTTGCAGAGCATTATGGATCTGTTCTAGCGTCTCTTTTTTTCACGGGTTCGACCTTCACGGTCTCCATAAATTTGTGTTACAGACTGATAGGGATTTTACCAGCGTTCGGTGCGGTATAACTTCCAACATGCACACCGAACCGCCAAGGTCGACGGAATCGAGCGAACCCGAAACAGGGTGCCAATCGTCGTCCCAGGTGCTTACAGCCTCTTTCGGTTGCCGTTGTCGAGAGCTACAACGTGCTCTGTCGCACCAGCGGGTGATGCCAACAGCGAAAGCCACCTCCCTGCCAGTGGATTCCGTCAATAGGCGTCGTGATGACCTCGGTGCCTTCGGCTCTGAGTTCCTTTACCAAATCCGGCATATCTTCGCCTACCATCATCGTCTTTTCGTCCAAGACAAGCCCGTTGCACCCAAGTTTCGCCTCGGCATCTTCTGCGGAAACGTCGATCAACTTCCAGCCCTTGAGGAAGTCGGGAATGCCGTCCACGAATGCTTCTCTGCAAATGACTGCCAGGCCTTGCCGAGGCGTGGCCAATACGCAATCAAGATGCAGGAAATGACCACTCAACGGTACCTCGTGAACGTGGTAGTCGTCACCGAGATAGTTCTGCAACCAATTCACACCTGCGGTGTTTGAGGCATTGCCCGTGTTCCCAACGTAAATATCGCGACCCAGAAGGAAGACGTCACCACCTTCAAGAAATGGACCTGGGCCGTATTGGCCGTTTTCGTTGGCGGGGAATGGTTCCGGCTGTGGCATTGAGACAATGCGAGCATTGCTCTTGCTTAGCCGATCACCGACGGTACGCCGGACAGCGAAGCGTTCTTTTCTGCGGTTAGGCTCGTACATGGCGGTCTCGATGAACTTGTTTCCAATCACCAACATTGGATCTCGTGGGAATGTTTGAAACACCGAGTCGTTCATCTCCGCCAGGAAAGCTTCTTCCGATGGAAGATGCTTCTTGAGCTGGTGAACGATGATCCCGCGACTTCGTAGAATCTTTATGATTGCATTGACTTGCTTGACAAATTTCTTTGCCAGTTCTGGGTCAAAGTCTTCGAGTCGCTTCCCCGCGTTCTTCTCGATGAATTCGATGGCTGAATCGGACAGGAACTTTTTGGGCGCTTCCGCGAGCTTGCTCGGGAGGCGAACATTCGGTACGCCGACTACAACCTCTTTCAGCGCGCCCCATTCGTGGTTCACCATGATCGAATTGCCTTTGGACATGGCTCTCTTCTCATTTGCGACGGCTGCCAGACCTCCCCCGTTCAATGCGACAGTGGTTGCTGATACGGCACCGGCAGAACATTTCAGAAACGCACGTCGATCGACTGAACTGGGAACGTTTTTCATCTTTGTATTCGCTGATAGACTGATAGGGGTTTTGATCCTCACCGGCCCAAAATCGGCATTGATTTTGTCGGTTGTCAAGCATTTTGCCGCAATTGTCGCCGACTGATTTAAGAGGCGTTGACGTAGCGAATCCCTGGCGGATTGCAAAAG
>JAPKBL010000133.1 GCA_028823415.1 Mariniblastus sp. | reverse complement strand
CGTTCGTGAGGGATGATTTTTTCCTGCGACATCACCTGCGTTGTGATGATATCATGTCTTTTAGTCCGCGGGTTTTGCTAACATGTTTATCCAGTCTTTTTGATTCATTAAAACGCAGCAATCGCTAGTGAATACTTCCCATTGCAGTATGTAGATAAAACGAGATCACAATGAAATATTCCGTCTACTGTTTAGTGGTTGCTGCCGCTTTCAGTTGCTTCGCCGATAACACCAACGCATCAACCAATGAAGAACAAGTCCGTCCCAACATTGTTTTCATTCTGGCCGATGATATGGGTTGGAATCAGCCAGGGTTCAATGGAGGAGATCCTGACCTGACTCCCAATATTGGTCAACTTGCGACCGAGGGGATGCGACTCAATGAGTTTTACACGCACAGCGTTTGCGCTCCGACCCGCGCGGCATTTCTCACTGGCCGTTACGCGTTTCGAACATGGAGTGACTGGCGGTCAGAGGATTTTGGTAAGCCGAGTTACCTTGCCAAATTAAATTTGAAGCTGGCCCATAACGATCGCGGTGAACCTACGCGGCGGATTCACGCCCTCGATACCAATGAACGAACACTCGCCGAGGCGCTCCAGGAGGCGGGTTACTTCACCTCAATTTTAGGTAAGTGGCATCTTGGCGAGTGGCTGCCGGAGCACCTCCCAATGGGGCAGGGGTTCGAACATCAGTATGGGCACTACGGCTGGGGAATCGACTACTACACCAAAACCATCGTCCACAACGCGCCGGCTCGATTTGCAGTTTATGACTGGCACCGAAACCAAAAGCCGATTCAAGAAGAAGGTTATGCGACCGATCTGATTGCTGCCGAAGCCGAACGTGTGATTGCAGCACGTAAGAAGGACGATCGTCCTTTCTTCATGTACGTCGCGTTCAATGCCGTGCACGGTCCGCTTAACCCTCCGCCAGGGTTCGAAGGTGATGCAGACGATCCGATTGCGATCCGACACGCGATGTTGGCTAATTTGGATCAAGCTGTGGGCCGCATCAGTAAAGCCATCGACGACAATGGATTTCGGGACAATACGCTATTTATCTTTACAAACGATAACGGGCCGGTTCTGGAAGAATTCAGTAAGCCGTTTCGTGGCACCAAGAATACGACGTTTGAAGGTGGGGTTCGGCAGCCGGCGATTCTGCGTTGGCCCGGTCACACCAAACCAGGAACGACAAAGGACGGACTGATGTTCGTGTCCGATTTTTATCCCACCTTTATTACGCTTGCCGGTGGGAAGCATAAACAAGAGCAGCCGATTGATGGCATCGACATGACGGCCATGCTGTTTGAAGGAGCCAAGAGTCAGCGGAACGAAATCGTCTTTGACGTTGATGGCAGCGTAAGACTGCCGACGATTCGTCGCGGCGATTTTAAACTGATGGGGGACGCGCTTTACAACATCAAGAAAGATCCTGCTGAGCAGATCGACGTTGCTGCCAAGCATCCACAACTCGTGAAAGAGCTGAAAGCGCGCGTTACCGCTGTTGGCAATGAGCGTCCGCCGCTTGGAGATAAACCACTTTTGATGGACCCACCGTTGCCTTATGTCTATGGACTGACAGAGCAAAAAGATGTTCCCGAGTGGTTGATCACAGTGGTGAACAAAGTCCGGGCGAAACAGCCTACTCAATGGAAACCGGGCGAGACGCCTTGGCCGAAGGCTCCCAAAGGCGCCGTCGCCAGTAAAATGGATGGTCTCAAAGACGAGGCTGGTAAATAGAGAGCACGCTTGTACGTGCTGAAATCCGTTGAATCCGCCTCCCAGGCTCTTGAGCGGTTTCGCCAGTCACCCATCTTCATTAGTTAGAATAAATTAGTCATCGTTATAGTTTGTAAGTGGTTAATCATATGCATCGATCTTTCGTCTTCAGCCTTTTAGTTGTCCTCCTCTGCTCGACCATCGGCTACGCTCAGAAAATGCCGAAGGAAGACGTGATTGATGTTCCGGCGGTTAGCGAAGGGTTGTGCCTTCACAATTTGTTCCAAACCAATATGGTAATCCAGCGGGATAAACCGATTGTGATTTGGGGATGGGCTAAGCCAAGTGAAAACGTGACAGTCTCGTTTGCTGGGCAGAGTGAAGCTGCAATGGCGAGTTCGAATCGAAAGTGGAAGGTTACGCTCCCCGCGATGCCGGCAAACAGTCAGCCGCAATCACTGATTGTCAAAGGGGACTCAAGCACTCTGACTCTAGACAACATTTTGATCGGTGACGTATGGGTGCTTGGCGGTCAAAGCAATATGGAACATCCAATCGATCGGGTCGACAATGGCCAGCTCGAAATCGTTTCTGCCAATTTTCCGAACATCAGAATCCTGACGGTTCCGGCTCAAAATGGTCCGACTGAAAAAGTTGGGTTTCCTCGTCTGCACGAATGGAGTTCATGGTTTGGTCGTCACTTCCGCAAAGGCGATTGGGATGTTTGCACGCCTGAAACAGTTCGAGATCTTTCAGCCATCGGTTACACGTTCGCTCGGCGTGTTCACATGGCCTCACAAGTTCCGATTGGTGTGATCGATGCATCACGGGGAGGCACGACGGTAGAAACGTGGACACCGACGGAAGTGCTTAAGCAAATCAAGACAACCGAGGTGAATAACCTTCTCTCTGAATGGGACCAGAAAATTGCAGACTGGGATTCTGAAAAGGATTTAGAGAACCGGGTCAAGAATCATTACAGTTGGGTCAAGAATATGGAGAAGCAGGGCAGGGAGATCCCGAAAGATCGAACGGTTCCCACTGATTTTCGACCAGGCCCAGCGATGGATCACAACCGCCCGGCGACTTGCTTTAACAGTATGATCTATCCAATTTCTGGGCTGAATGTGAAAGGGGTGATTTTCCATCAGGGATTCAACAACGCACTCGGTTCTGGATCAGCCGGTGCAGCGATGTATTCTCAGATCTTTGGGGAGATGATCGCCGCGTGGCGGCGTGCTTTTGACGATGATGACTTGCCATTTGGGATCATCTCATTGTGCACCGAGGGGTTTCCACAGGATCGCGATAACTATCTTGAGAAAACATTCAACGACGGAATTTATATTCGCGAGGCTCAGTACAAAACGTTTCTTGATCTTTATGAGTCGGGCGATAAAAACATTGGCTTTGCAAGTAGCTTTGATAAGCGGCGATCGTGGTATCATCCGCAATTAAAAATTCCGGTCGGTGAGCGGATTGCGCGTTGGGCATTGGCGACACAGTACGGTATGGATCGGGCGATCAAATGGAAACCGCCAATGCTTACCGAGATGAAAATCGATGGCGATCAGATTGTGCTCAAGATGGACGCTCAGGTGAAAGCCGTGGACGATGGAGATATCGTTGGTTTCTCAATCGCGGGGGAAGATCGACGATTTCAACCGGCTGAAGCAAGCTGGTTAGTGACGGGCAAAGATAAAAACAATCGACCTCAAACGGATCGAAAGACAATCGTGTTGACCAGTCCTCACGTGCCAAAACCAATTCACTATCGCTATGCTTGGGGCCGCAATCCGATGGGGAATCTCCAAACGACCGATCACAATGATCTTCCTTTTGCGACCCAGCGGAGTGACGATTGGAAGATGGAAGAAGTACCGGCTGAGTTCATCGGAAGCCTCGATGGAAAGGCGATGGAGAATAAACGCCGATTCCGCGGACAGGTTCAGAAGGCATTGCGGCTGGACGATACAAAACGGCGACTTGATGAAGCACGAGCGTTCATCGAGCAAAATCAGGAGGAGTACGAAAAAGAGCGTGCAGCACTTGAGGCTGAGTTAGCGAAAGAAAAATAGGTCTGAGCGGGAAACATCTGCGAGATACCACACGAAAAGTTCGATTTTGAATCCGGTGTATTGCTTGTGGTAAACTGTCACTTGTCTATTTTTCACGATGGGTTTTTGCACGGCTGAGCGGCGGTTTTGCAAGCTATCCAGCGTGATCTGTTATCTGATGGCGGTGGCAGTATTCAAAAAGAGTTTATCTTCCGTTATGCCGTTGATCGAGCGAGTATAGCCGCTCAGGCTTGGCTTGGTCTGACCGTAGTGTGTGAGGTTAGCCACACTACTCTTTGAACGACAAGTCGGTTGACAATAATCAAGGTGTTTGTAGACTTTCACCATCATGAAGGCTGTACTTTCAAAACTCAAATCTTCAACTGCAGGTAGCCCGTCTTTATCGGGGTTCACTTGAGGTACATCTACAGATTCGGCGTGACCGATGTTGAAAATAAACCTGCTCCAGCGGGTTTAGGCCTGATTTCACGACCTCGAACTTCTTTCCAACAAAGCAAAGCGACTCGTCTTTGCTAAGGCCCTCACGATTCCATTTCGCTGTCGGTCATTTCGCTGTCTTTGCCAAAACACTGAATGCTTGATCAAGTTTTTTCCTTGATCTGCTTTTTCGATTCCAACATTTCCGACTCAAACCCTTATAAAAAAGGCTGAAAATGACAAACCGATTTCTGAATTCGCAACGTGGTTTTACACTTGTGGAGCTCTTGGTTGTTATCGCCATCATTGGCATATTGATTGGAATGCTGCTTCCAGCGGTTCAAATGGTGCGCGAGGCCGCACGTCGCACTGTGTGTGCAAACAACATGCGCCAAATGGGACTGGCAATTCACAATTACGAATCGGCCCACATGCAGTTTCCCTCTGCGGGTCAAGCGAAACGCGGAGGAACTGGATCGAACGCTGGTCAGAACGTATTCTTTACCGATCGTCAGGTTCTTGAAAGCTTTGGGGACGCGTCTCATTCGGTGCAGACTCATATTCTACCCTTCATCGAACAGAACAATGTTTATCAATTGTTCAACGTACGATACCGATACGACGTTGCGACGACCGTGACGGCTGCTGCCACCAACCAACAGGCTGCTAAAACCTCCATTGAAACCTTTCTTTGTCCATCAACCCAACGTTCGGGCACTAACGATGCTGAGGGCTACGGATTCACGGACTACTCGGCTCCAGTCACAGTCCGGCCTGGGCTCAACGGAAACTCCAATCAACCTCGGTATAAGTGCGCTTTGAATGGCGACTCGCGTCGAAAAATTGCTTCTATTACAGATGGAACAAGTAACACGGTGGCGATTGCCGAGGACGCCGGTAGATACGATGTGGGTACAGGTGGATTCATGGTGGTCAAGCCTGAAAACATGGACGACGGCACTGTCGCAAATCGCCGGTCATGGGCGTGGGCAGATCCAGACAACGCGTTCAACGTAGATAAACTTGTAAACAACAATGCTTACCCGCGAGGCGGACCTCCTGGCTGCACTTGGGATATCGTGAACTGTGGCCCAAACGAAGAGACATTTAGCTTCCATCCCGGCGGCGCGAATGTCAATTTTTGTGACGGTAGCGTTCACTTTCTCAATGGGAAAATCGATGCGGTTACGTTCACGGCAATAATGAGCAAGGACGGTGGTGAAGTCGATTCCATTTTTAGTAACTGAGCGGCTTTCGACAAATGTCTCACCCTCCAATTGCCTAATTGAAGGGTGAGAGAGTCCCTAGGTTGATGGCCGTCCCGAAGACTGCCAACTGGAATCGGGAGCGTTCGCTCATACTAGTGAGTCGCGCTGTTGTCGCCGTCTTACTCCCGGAATGAGTATCGAGTCTAAACCGCGTCGGCTTCATCGTCCGAAGCTGTTTGACGGGCCAATTGATACTTGGAAGCGTCTGTTCAACAACTCTTCGGAGCCGCCAGGTTTTGGAGGCGAGTAAAAAACCACCGATTTTTAGGACTCCGATCCTGAATCGAACATGTTCTTCAACGGTCCACATTGCGTCGTTCTGAGCGAAGCCATTTCATCTCGCGGCATTAACGGGCATTACGATTATCACGTCGAGACAGTCCGGAAAACGGAAGGGACCTGGGAACTGTCCTACGCCCTGGCAAGTGGCCTTAACGGCGGACGCCCACCTGTCATCCAAAGACAACGAAGCGTTAGAGACGGGGACACACAAATCCTGGAAGGAGGCGTAGCCGGGAATTCACTTTTCGTCTTCGTCCTAGTTCTCGCGCGACAGTCGTTGGTTGTTCCCAACTACTGTTCTGCCGAACAAAGGCGAGCGGATTGCGCGTTGGGCATTGGCGACACAGTACGGTATGGATCGGGCGATCAAATGGAAACCGCCAATGCTTACCGAGATGAAAATCGATGGCGATCAGATTGTGCTCAAGATGGACGCTCAGGTGAAAGCCGTGGACGATGGAGATATCGTTGGTTTCTCAATCGCGGGGGAAGATCGACGATTTCAACCGGCTGAAGCAAGCTGGTTAGTGACGGGCAAAGATAAAAACAATCGACCTCAAACGGATCGAAAGACAATCGTGTTGACCAGTCCTCACGTGCCAAAACCAATTCACTATCGCTATGCTTGGGGCCGCAATCCGATGGGGAATCTCCAAACGACCGATCACAATGATCTTCCTTTTGCGACCCAGCGGAGTGACGATTGGAAGATGGAAGAAGTACCGGCTGAGTTCATCGGAAGCCTCGATGGAAAGGCGATGGAGAATAAACGCCGATTCCGCGGACAGGTTCAGAAGGCATTGCGGCTGGACGATACAAAACGGCGACTTGATGAAGCACGAGCGTTCATCGAGCAAAATCAGGAGGAGTACGAAAAAGAGCGTGCAGCACTTGAGGGTGAATTAGCCAAAGAAAAATAGGTTGTTAAAAAAAAGCATCTGCGAGATACCAAACGAAATGTTCGATTTTGAACCTTGTGTATTCGTGGTAGTAAACTAATCCCTTTTATTTTTCGCGAGAATTTTTTACACAGTCAGGCGGCTGATTTGCAAGCTATCCAGAGTGATCTGAGATATGATGGCCGTAGGAAGTAATCTCGATGACCCATTTGAATCGAACGCAGATGCGAAACAGAACACATACGAACGATCGTCTTGGACAAGATTTCAAGCCAACACGGTGGACGATGCGGGTATCTACCCTCCTTGGCATAATAGTCTCGATCTTCATGATGGTGGCTGAAAACGCGACCGCTGCCGTCGGAGAGCAAGAGACCGACGCTGAGCCTGCAGCGGAGCTTTCCTACAATCGAGACATTCGCCCAATTCTTTCGGAGAATTGTTTTGCCTGCCATGGAAGTGATCGTGGAAGGTCGGGCGATGGGCAAACCGATTTGCGTCTTGATCTTCCCGAAGAAGCCATCGGTAGTGCGGCTGACGTAGCGGCAATCGTTGCCGGCCAGCCCGACCAGAGCGAGATGTGGCAGCGGATTATTGAGACTGATCCTGATGCGGTCATGCCACCGCCAGAATCAAAAAAGAAACTGACCGACAAGCAAAAGCAGACACTGCGTCGCTGGATCGAGCAGGGAGCCAAGTATCAAAAACACTGGGCCTTTGAGCGACCGGTCAAACCTGCGGGTGACGGAGTCGACTATTTTGTTAAACAGGCTCTAGATGCGGATGGAATAAATCTCTCACCCGAAGCGGATCGCTCAACTTTGATCCGACGAGTCAGTATGACATTGACCGGATTGCCGCCGACGATTGCCGAGGTCGACGCGTTTCTGAATGACAAATCAGATGAAGCCTACGAAGCGATGGTCGATCGTTATCTCGTATCTCCCCGGTTCGGCGAGGAGATGGCAAGGTACTGGCTGGACGTTGCCCGCTACGGCGATACTCACGGCATGCACTTGGATAATGAACGTCAAACCTGGGCCTATCGGGATTGGGTTGTGTCTGCGTTCAATCAAAATCTCCCCTACGACCAATTCACGATCGATCAACTTGCCGGCGATCTCGTGCCTAATCCTACCCAAGATCAGTTGATTGCGACCGGATTCAATCGTTGCAATGTGACCACCGGTGAAGGTGGCAGCATTCAAAAAGAGTTTATCTTTCGCTACGCCGTCGACCGCGCTAGTACGACGGCTCAGGCTTGGCTAGGCCTGACAGCTGGGTGTGCGGTTTGCCACGATCACAAATACGATCCGATTTCGCAAAAAGAGTTTTATTCGTTGTACGCATTTTTCAATTCCAATGCGGATCCGGCCATGGACGGTAATGCACTGCTAACACAGCCGGTCGTTAAAGTGATGCCAGTTGATTACGATGCAAAAATCAAAGCGTTCGTCGATCAAGAGGCGGCACTGCAAAAGTCGATCGACGAAAAAGCGGCCACCGTCGCCTACTCGGATCCGGCGGAACTCGATCCACGCCCGCCTGTCCAAGAAACGACCCACATCTGGTTTGAGGATGCGTTTCCTGCAGGCGCCGCAGTGAATGCGCCTGGAGCGGCATTGGTTGATGAGCCGGTCAACAGTGGCAGTAAGGCTTTGAAAGTGGTTGGTGCTGGTCTCGCGCAAACGTTTTATGACAAAGGGGCTCAGCCACTAACGGCGCCTGACGGTGGTAAGTTCTTTCTCAATGTGTTCCTCGATCCCAATGATCCTCCCGAGGAGATTATGGTTCAGTTTTTAACGAACAATTGGAATCAGCGAGCGATCTGGGGTGCAGATTTGATTGATTGGGGTGCGAAGAATACATCTCAGCGGTTTCCCGCTGGTGGCCTGCCTGAACCGGGCAAGTGGGTGAAGCTAGAGTTTGATGCATCCGATGTCGGACTCACCGCCGCTAACAAGGTCAACGGTTACGCGTTTACGGTTCATGGTGGTACCGCCTATTTCGACAACATGGGAGTCGTCGGTCGCTTGGATCGGGTCACCGATCCAACACTCTCGTTGACTGCTTGGAGAAAAACTCAGACGGGAAAAGATACTCCTGGGGCGCCTGGAGATTTAAACCAGTGGCTTAAAGAAGGTCCAGAAAAAGAGCGAAAGCCTGAGGAAGTCAAGCGTCTGCGAGATTATTACGTGGCCCATGTTTGCGCGACGACACGCGAGCCATTTGCCGCTATTCAGGCGGAGTTGAATGCGTTGAAGAAACAGCGGGTCGATTATGACCAAGCCATTCCTTCGACGTTTGTGTTTCGCGATCTACCCAAGCCTCGTGATAGTTTTGTAATGATTCGCGGTGAGTATGATGTTCCCGGTGAACCGGTAGTACCTGCAACACCGGCAGCCCTGCCTGAGATGAAGCAGGCGGGGGAGCGAGCCAATCGACTTGATTTGGCACGATGGATCGTCGCGCCTGAGAATCCATTGACTGCCAGAGTGGCGGTCAACCGATTTTGGCAACAAGTGTTCGGGATCGGGTTAGTGAAGACCAGTTATGACTTCGGTACCCAGGGAACGTTGCCGACACACCCGGAGCTGTTGGACTGGCTGGCGGTCTGGTTTCAGGAGAATGATTGGGACGTTAAACAACTGATGCGGCTGATGGTCACCAGTCAGACCTTCCGGCAGCAGAGCCTTGCTCCGCCGGCTCGCTGGATAGCTGATCCTGAAAACCAGCAACTTGCGCGAGGCCCCCGGTTCCGGCTCGATGCCGAACAGCTTCGCGACCAGACCTTGTTCATTAGTGGTCTGATGGTACACAAGATGGGTGGCAAAGGGGTAAACCCCTACCAACCGCCGAATATCTGGGAACCAATTGGGTTTGGAGGATCCAATACGCGTTTCTATAAACGAGGCAAGGGTGACGATCTTTACCGGAGAACGCTGTATACATTCTTCAAACGGACAGCTCCACATCCGATGCTTGAAAATTTTGACGCGCCTCCGCGTGAACAATCGTGCATTCGTCGCGATCGAACCAATACCCCTCTGCAGGCTTTGCAGTTATTGAATGACGTTCAGCATTTTGAGGCGGCTCGCGCGTTTGCCAACCGGATCATGGAGACCGCTAAAACCCCCGAATCTCGGATTGAGTTTGCCTATCGAAGTGTGCTTGCCCGCCAGCCCGATGAAACGGAATCCGGAGTCGTGCTTGAGTTTTTCAAACGCCAACTGGCCAAGTATCAAGCCGCACCCGAGGAAGCAAAAAAGGCGATTAATTTTGGCGATTCAAAACCGCCGGCGGGGGTCGATGAGGCGGAATTGGCCGCGTGGACACTCGTCGCTAACCTAATACTTAACCTCGACGAAGCGATTGTTCGCAACTAGAGAGAGCTATGAAAAAAACAGACCCAATGTTCGACCACCAGGTCCTCCAAACTCGACGTCAATTTTTTGGCGATGTCGGACTTCGATTTGGCGGGATTGCGATGGCATCGATGATGGCACCGCAATTGAATGCCCAAACGATCGGTTCGGTGAATCAGGACCGAGTGCATCCGCCACTACCTGGTCTGCCGCATTTTCCGGGCAAGGCCAAGTCGGTGATCTATCTGCATATGAATGGCGGCCCTTCGCAGTTAGATACATGGGACTACAAGCCCAACCTTGTTGACCAGTTCGAAAAAGATCTTCCCAAAGATTTCTTGGGTGATCGAATCACGACAATGACCAGTGGCCAGGCGAAATTTCCGGTGGCACCGTCCAAGTATGAATTTAAACAGCATGGGGAATGCGGCCGGTGGGTGAGTTCGCTGCTCCCGCATACAGCAAAAATTGTCGACGAGATCGCGGTCGTTAAAACAGTACATACCAATGCGATCAATCATGATCCGGCGTGTACGTTCGTCATGACTGGGAGTGAAGTGTCTGGTAAACCGAGTATGGGTTCGTGGATTTCTTATGGACTGGGCGCGGAGACCAATAACCTGCCATCCTTCGTTGCCTTGGTTCCCAACTTTCCAGCTGGCTCCAACGCTCAAGCACTTTATAGCCGAATGTGGGGGCCGGGTTTCTTGCCCGGGAAGCACAGCGGGGTGGTGCTAAGGGCTGGGGCTGAACCGGTTTTGTATTTGGACAACCCGCCCGGGGTAGATCGTAGTGACCGACGGGCGATGCTCGACGCACTTGGGAAACTCAACGCAAAGGGCTATGAAAAGTTTGGTGACCCTGACATTCAAACCCGCATCGCGCAGTATGAGATGGCCTATCGAATGCAAACGAGTGTTCCCGAGTTGACGGATTTAAGTCAAGAAACGCAAGCGACGAAAGAGCTTTACGGCGCCAATGTCGACAAGCCCGGATCGTTCACCCAAAGTGCTTTGTTAGCGAGGCGTTTGGTCGAACGTGGCGTGCGAATGGTTCAAATCATGCATCGAGGATGGGACTCCCACGGGAACCTCCCGGTCGAGCTTGGCAATCAATGCATGGATACTGATCAGGCCTGTGCTGCTTTGATTACCGATCTTAAGCAACGTGGAATGCTGAAAGATACTTTGGTGATTTGGGGCGGTGAATTTGGCCGAACTGTTTACTCTCAGGGTAAATTGACTAAAGAACGGTACGGCCGCGATCATCATCCCCGAAACTTTTGCATGTGGATGGCCGGGGGCGGAATCAAAGGCGGTGTCGAACTTGGCGAGACCGATGAGTATTCTTACAACCCGATTTCAGATCCGGTCCATATTAATGAAATCAACGCAACTATCTTGCACTGCATGGGAATCGATCACGAGCGTTTCACGCGCCGCTATCAAGGCCTCAACCAGCGCCTGACAGGTGTCGAGCCGATGAAAGTGATTAAACAGATTTTAGCCTAACAGTCTGCTGACAAGTTTTGACAACTACCTCAAATACGGGTGAAACGTCGTGTTATCCCTGATTGAAATACCTCTCGAGTAAGAATTGTTCCAAATTGAGAAATTTAATTTTGTTGTTACCGTTGATTCTTCTGTGTACCTCCTGCTCTCAAGAGCAAGTAGCTTTTAAAGAAAAGAAGGACGCC
>JAPKBL010000132.1 GCA_028823415.1 Mariniblastus sp. | reverse complement strand
ACCTGCCATGGGGTAAATTTCGGGACTCGTCATTACTCGGATAGCGAATCAGCATTGGGTTGTTATACTGGCGTCTCTATTTCCCCCCTTCGTTTTACTGCTAACCGCCCCGCGTAGGGAGCGGGATTTTGAATCATGAAACAGCCTCGATCAGAAAAGTCGGTTTTCTTTCAAGCTTGGGATCAAGAAAGATGGATTCAAATTGCTTTTTTTGCGGTTGTCGTCGCCATCGGCGTGGCTAGTCGGTTTTGGTTACTGGACTGGCCGAATGTCAAACCTGTCGCTGCCTTGGTTTTATTCAGTGCTTTCTTTTTTCACCGCTCGTCCATTGCCTTGCTGGCGCTGGTCTTAATCATGGCGATCAGCGATTTGAGTATTGGCGTTTATGACTGGCGATTGATGACAAGCGTTTACCTTAGCCTCGCGGTTTCGGCCGGTTTAGGGTGTTGGGTAAAATCGTCTGTGGGCCAATCGGCACGCACGCGGATGGGCGCTGGCCAGGTCGGGCGATTT
Organism: Mariniblastus sp.; assembly: GCA_028823415.1. GTDB lineage: Bacteria > Planctomycetota > Planctomycetia > Pirellulales > Pirellulaceae > Mariniblastus. The sequence continues at coordinate 11,323 of JAPKBL010000132.1, read as the reverse complement.
GCGATTGCCTCGTTGGTCATGTCGACGGTTTTCTTTGCATTGACCAACGGCGTGGTGTGGTGGTTTGGCCAATGGTATCCTGCAAGTTGGTCGGGGTTGGCGAGTTGTTACGCGGCTGGATTACCATTCTATCGGGCGACATTGATCGGCGATCTGCTCTTCACGGGCACTTTGGTGGGTGGCTACTTGGCAATGGATGCAATCTGTACTCGAGCCGCTCTCTGGCAAGGCAAAATCGCCGTTGCCATTTCCGATTCGTAAGCGCCTGCGGTTTAGCTGCAAAATAAATCGGCAACATCTGGCTTGGCTGCAAACACCAAATCAAGGGGATTTCACGGAGGTTTGCGGTGGTTCGTCTCCCGACGCGCAATAAAAAACCTCCGATGAAATCGGAGGTTTTTGGAGAGAACTGTTTTAACTTTAGATTGTCAGCAACGGGCAATCTAATTTTAGTTAGCAGCGGCACCTAGAGGATCTGCTTCGGCTGGGGCTTCTTTACCCAGCATCTTGTCGATTTTTTTACTCGAGCCGTCGCACAATTCGGCTAGTTGATTGGCGACACTTTTCGGCTCGACATCTTCGTCCTCGTCAGCGGATTTTCGAGCATCGAGGTCGACGATGCCGATATTGGATTCTTTGAGGAGAGAAGTCAATTCACCGTTAATATTTTTGATTAGGTCTTTTCCGGACTCGTCCACCAGTTTGAACATGCCGCCGGTGCCGTCTGCACCGCCAAGGATTTTAGATGTGGTGAATGCGATCGATTTAATTCGTCGTCGAAAAATGTTCAGTTGGTAAACGGGGAGTTCGAGAATTTCGCTGGTGGGGGCATCCTCTCCTCCCCCTCCCAAGCCTCCTCCTCCAAGACCGCCTCCAGCACCCATGCCCATGCCCATGCCTCCGCCGCCGGTGAATTTCCCGCTATTGCCACCGCCACCGCCTCCACTAGCCCCACCATCTCCACTTGAGTTGGCGATGGATGCCCCGCTTGAGTAATCCGTAGGAGTCGCGATCAAATCGAGATCCTGAAATAAGATCTGGTCGTAAACAAGCTGTTTAATCGCCCCTTCGATAGCCTCGGATTCTTGCAATAGCGCTGATGAAGCGAACTCGGCGATAGCCTTGGTCGCTTCGAGGTTTTCGGCGGCGTTGTTGCCCACGAGATCGAGTTTCCCAATGGCTTCCATCGCATCGAATTTCACCCAAAATCCTGTGTCTTCAGACTGCATTACCGCGACGGCTTTTTTTAGAGATGTGGCGGAACCCAGTTCGCCGAGTAATTGCATGCCTCGTCGTTTCAGCCAGTAGCTCAGGTCGTCTTTGTTCGGCGCGTCGATGTACTCGTTTCCTTTTTCGCTGAGGAAAGTCTTGTCGACATCAGTCAGCTGTCCGTTTTGCGTGATTTGATCAATCTCAACGTGACGTTGGATTCCGGCGAGCGCTGCAACTTTTATGAACTGCGGTAAGTCGGCAGATTTTAAAATGTCGCTGAGTGAATTGAAGGCGGATCTGGATGGTACTGGATATTGAGGCGGTACACGCACAGCAGGCGATTGGTCTAGCATCCCAATCAAGTACACCATGTTTAGCCTTGCCGCTGGGTGAAGCGAATTATTCCGGTAGGCTTCGCGAGCCTGTTGGATTGTCAAGTCAATCAGCGCTTTGCGAGCAGCGGGGCTGATTTTTGGGTCAAAGAAATCTTTGAGAAACTTTGCACGCATGTTGCCGAGTTGCGAAAGTACGCGATTATCAATGACGGTCATCGATGGAAACACGTAGCCTTTGAAATATTGCTCGACAATCGGGTCGTCCGATGGGCTTCCGCCACTGCTCAGGAGTGCCCGAACCTTGGAAAGGTCATCACGCTGATTTTTTTCGTTTGTTCGATTTGCTTTTTTTGTATCAGCTTCCTGGTCTTCGTCGGCGTCGAATCGAGGTAGTTCAGTTGCGTATCGGGGGTTCATCGGGATTGACTCGAACTGCGCCAAAGCAGGCTGACAGCAGGCGGCAAGCGCAAGCACTGCTGTTCCGGCGACGATTGCCTTAATCGTCGTATTTGTCAGGCAAGATTGGAAACCGGATACTAAAGCCGATTTTACGGAGTTCGATGAACTGGAAATGGCCATGAATGCCTCAATGGGGAAATCGTCTCAATACAAAACTCGACGCACGGGAATTTGCTCTCCGTACGGTACACATATGTCTATTTCTAAGATACTCGTTGAATGAGCAAAATGTCAATTTTTTGTGGCTTTTCTGCCCGATGTGCAGTGATTGAAGTCCGAATAATTCGTTCGCATTGATTTGGCTTTGATCGGTGAAAATGCTGGCGTTCTTAAAACTCGGACAATGGTCCGTTCAAATTGAGGTTTCGGAAAAAAACGGTCGTTCCTTATATTCATCATGTCGGGAAAGCGAAATTTTTCGGACATCTCACGCTGTGGCGTCTGTTACCGATAAAATTAGAGAGAATAAGGAAAGACTTATGCTGCTGAAATCCAAAACCTCACAGGTGATTTTTGGCTCGAAAATGTTACTTTTTTTGGCCTTTATCGGCACATTAGAGGCTCAGCAAAATTCCTCGCGGCCCGAGGCTCAGGCTGAGGACAGGTCGGCCGTGATTGCCGAAATTGAGGATTTGCGAGATAGAATTGGGGGTGGCGTGGCTGAAGGGCTTAGTGGGTTTATCGATCCGGAAGTCGTCGGCAAGGGATTTGCCCTCGAATTGGAAAGGCTCTCAGCTGGGAAAAAACAGTCACTGAATAAGCAATCACTCGGCGAAAATTCAAAGGTCGATTTACCGGCAAGATGGCAGAAGCAACACGCCAAGCCTCATGCGAATCACGAATTGGTTACCCCACTTCCTTATAGGGAATCTTCTCGTCCAAAGAGTAGCGGTAGGTCGTTTTGCCAATCCATTGCGAGGAAGCTCGACGGAATCACCGCAGACTTGGAAGAAGCCGGTTATTACGATGAAGCGGATTCGATGCGGGTTTTAGCTAGCGGCTATTGGAATAAAGCTCGCCAATTGGGCGTGGTTGGAGGAGAGTTGCGGCCACATTCGCTGCTTAAAATGCCGATCGAAGAAAAAAAATAGGCTCCCCTTCCCCGAGATGATTTTCGTAATCTGGCGAATTAATGAGAAAAGCCGTTTCAGAGCGTTTTTGGTGCGAAGAAACCGTATTTGATTGAGCTTATTCCTTGATTAATTGAGGCTAAGGGCTCGTGAGACCGTTATAATTGCTCCATGCGGTCTAAATTTCCAATGTCCGTTTGGGGTTTTAGGGGACTGTATCAAAAGTTTTGATCAATCCGAGAGCTTAACCGGATGGGGATTTGATTGACAAGGATGACGAAAATGGATCAATATACAGTTGATTTTAGATAAGAAATAAGGCGTCGCGGTTGCTTCGTGTGAAAACGAAACAGGCTGCGAATCGAAAGCTCAGCGAGATATGGCAACAAACAAAATTCAGGGATTTGTAAAACTCCTTTTAGATTCCGGCACGATCACCCAAGACCAAGTCGTCGACGCCGAGAATCTTGCAAAGCAGACGGACCGGGCAATCGCGCTAACTTTGGTTCAACTCGGTTATTCGACCGAAGAAGAAGTGATGCGTGCACTCGCTGAACATAATCGCATGGAATATGTCGACCTCAGCGAGGTTGAGATTCCAGAGATGGTGATCGAGCTGATGCCCGAAGCGGTCGCTCGTGAGAACATCGTTCTGCCGATGAGTGAGGTTGACGGTGGACTGAAGGTTTTGATGAGCGAACCGGGTGACGTCGATACCATTGAGAAATTGAGATTCATTCTTAATCGCGATGTAACCGTCGCGTTGGCGACGCGATCTAGTATCACGTTGGCGATCAACCGAATGTATGGGCAGGTCGAAGGTGAATCGGCTGACTCGATTTTGCAAGAATTTACCGATACGGCGATCGACTTTACCGAAACGGTGGATGACGACAGCGGTAGCGACGGGAAGGGAGACGAGGAGTCCAGTGCCCCGATCGTGCGTCTGGTTCAACTCATGATTACCGAAGCGGTTCAGTTAAGGGCCTCCGATATTCACGTAGAACCGTTTGAGGATCGTGTTCGGATTCGCTATCGGATCGACGGCGTGCTCCACGAACGGGATCGGCTGCCTAAACGTCAGTTGGGTGCCATTATTTCCCGCATTAAGATCCTGTCTTCTATCGATATTGCTGAAAAGCGGCGTCCTCAGGATGGTCGGATCAAGGTCAATGTAGGTGAGAAAGAGCTCGATCTCCGCGTCAGTATCATCCCCACGAGCATGGGGCAGTCGGCCGTCTTGCGATTGCTCGATAAAGACAACATTCGAATTGGTGTTCGACAACTCGGATTCTCTGAGGAGATGTATAAGAAATTCAGCACGCTGATCCGTCGCCCCAATGGAATTATTTTGGTGACCGGCCCAACCGGTTCTGGAAAAACGACGACGCTCTACGCTGCCCTCAACGGCCTCAATCGGCCCGACAAAAAGATCATCACTGCCGAGGATCCTGTCGAATACTACCTGCCAGGGATTAACCAGGTGGAAGTCAAGCACCGCATCGGATTGGACTTTGCCCGGATCATTCGCTCGATGTTGCGTCAGGCTCCTAACGTCATTCTAGTCGGTGAAATGCGAGATGCCGAAACGGTTTCAATGGGAATCCAAGCCAGTCTTACTGGACACTTGGTTTTCAGTACGCTACATACGAACGATGCGCCCACCGCTGTTACGCGGATGATTGACATGGGTGTGCCGGGATATTTGGTCGCCAGTAGTGTCGTGGCGATTTTGGCTCAGCGGTTGGTGCGGACGATTTGCCCGAAGTGTCGGGCCAGGCATATGCCTGGTGAGGCTGCGATTAAGGAGGCGGGTTTGACGCCGGAGCAGCTCGAGGGAGCGACTTTCATGCGCGGGAAAGGCTGTAATAGCTGTCAAAAATCAGGTTTTCGAGGAAGGATTGGTATCTACGAGATGTTGATCGTGGATTCCAAGGTTCGCGAGATGATTTACGCCAACTCGCCTGCACAAGAGATTCGGACCTACGCCATGGGAGCTGGAATGACCACGCTCTATCAGGATGGAATCGACAAAGTACTCAAGGGTCAAACGACTTTCGACGAAGTCTATCGGGTGGCAAAGCGAACAGAGCAAGATGTTTAGGGTGGTCCTTATGGGTGGTTTTTTCCTGTTTTAGGGCGCTTCGGTGACAAAATAGGAGGATTTTTGGACGGCGAGAGGGTAGATGCGAACAATAAGGGCGATCTTCGGATTTATAGTTATTCAGTTATTAAGAAGATCACTATTCCCTCCTCTTCTCCCGAAAAGCCACGAACAATTCACTTATCCCTGTCTTGGTCCCAACTCAACGCTCCCCGTGCTTGGATTTAGGCACGCCCTTTGATCCAAACGCAAAGCAACTGGAAACAATAAGAACCGACATTCATTGCTGAGATGAATGCTGGAGTTTGAGTGACGCGGTATCCATTTGGAAATCGGTTAATTAGGAAACTAGGAAACGTTAAAGAAAAAGACTTATGGCAACTGTACTTATCGACAAACTGCTTGAGGCTTGCGTAAAGCAGGGGGCGAGCGATATTCACATCACGACCGGTCAGCCGCCGGTTTTTCGTCTGCATGGTCGATTGCGCAAATTGGAAACGAAAGTCCTCGAATCTGAGGATACGGTAGCGTTGATGAAGAGCATCGCGCCCGAACGATGTCAGCGTGAGTTGCAAGAGGTCGGTAGTTCCGACTTTGGATTTGCCTACGCAGATAAGGCTCGATTCCGAGTCTCAATTTTTAAGCAGCGTGGCGACATTGCGATGGTGTTGCGGCAGATTCCTAATGAAATGCTGCCGCCAGAGGTTCTGGGTGTTCCGGATATCTTTACCAAGCTCTGCATGCGTCCTCGTGGTTTGATTCTGGTGACTGGACCGACCGGATCTGGAAAGAGTACGACGCTGGCGAGCATGGTCAATTTCATCAATGAGCGGGTTGATCACCACATCATTACGATTGAAGACCCGATTGAGTTTTATCACTACCACAAAAAATCGACGGTCAACCAGCGTGAAGTGGGTGTGGATGTTCCTTCGTTTTCCGAAGCGATCAAGCGAGCGTTGCGACAGGATCCGGATGTGATTCTCGTCGGTGAGCTCCGTGACCTCGACACGATCGAGGCTGCGATTACGGCTGCGGAAACGGGGCACATTGTGTTTGGCACGCTGCACACTAACAGTGCTCAGGGAACGGTAAACCGGATCATTGATGCGTTTCCCGGTCAGCTTCAGGAGCAGATCAGAACGCAGCTTTCAACGTCTTTAATCGGCGTGCTGGCCCAGACCTTGTTGCCTCGCATTGGCGGTGGTCGAATCGCCGGATTCGAGTCGCTCGTGGTGACACCGGGCGTGGCTAACCTGATTCGCGAGAACAAAACTTTCCGAATCAATTCAGCGATTCAAACGGGAGCCAAGTTCGGCATGATGCTAATGGATGATTGTCTGTTTGAGCATTGGGTCAATGAAAAAATTGAAATGGAAGATGCCCTCGGAAAAGCCCAAGATCCGGATGCGTTAGCCAAGCGGATTGCGACCGCACGTCGGCAGATGGAAGAAGGCATGCCGTTGGGCGAGGGTGATCTGGAGATGGATGAAGAGGATGATTACTAGAGGAAGTTTGGCTTCGTGCTCTGCAACATTGAAACACACAAATCAATAACTACACATTAATTAATTAGGTGCCCTATGGCCGTCCGACGACTCGGTCAAATTTTTGTCGACTTAGGTTTTATCACCGACGATCAGCTGGAAATGCTCGTCGAGGAGCAGGCTCAAAATCCAGGTCAACTGATCGGTCGGGTTGCTGAGGATATGGGCTTGGTTTCCGATGACGCGTTGATTCAGGCTCTTGGCGAGCAATTCGGTCTCAACCATGTCGACATCGAAGGGGTCGTGCCTCCCGATGCTGCTCGGGAATCGGTTTCTGAGGCAATGGCGCAGCTCTACCGCGTGATTCCGTTACAACTCAATGAGAATGTATTGACGCTGGCGACTTGCGATCCGCAAAACCTTTCGATGCAGGACGAGTTGCGACGTTTTTTGGGGCACGACATTCGTTTGCTGGTGGCCACTGAATCTCAGATCCTGAAAGCAATTGATAAATACTTTAACGAAGAATCTGAGAGCATCGAAAAGATCATCAGTGATCTGGAAAACGATGACGATCTGAAGCGCGCGACGGAAGCTCTCGCGATGGAAGGCCCCATCAACCTTTCCGACGTGAATGAGTTGGTCGAAAGTGCTCCGGTTCGCAAGCTGCTCAACATGGTGTTGTTGTTGGCGATTAAGGATCATGCCAGTGATATTCACTTCGAACCGTTTGAGGACGAGTTCCGAATTCGAATCAAAGCGGACGGCGTGTTGTTCGAAATGGTTCCGCCCCCGCGCCACCTCGCGTTCGCAATTACCACGCGAATCAAAGTGATGGCGAATCTGAATATCTCGGAACGCCGACTTCCTCAAGACGGCCGAATCGAATTGATGGTCGGTGGTCACCCCGTTGACCTTCGCGTGAGTGTGTTGCCGACGATGTTTGGTGAGAGTGTTGTCTGTCGAGTGCTTGACCGCTCGGTAGTCTCGCTGGACCTCAACAACGTCGGGATGGACGCACATATCATGGAAAAGTTTCGTGCGGTAATTTCGAAGCCAAACGGAATTATTCTGGTCACTGGTCCGACAGGTTCGGGCAAAACCACGACGCTTTACTCGGCTCTCTCTGAATTGAATGTGATCGAAGATAAACTTATCACAACCGAGGATCCGGTTGAGTACGAAATCGATGGCATCATTCAAATTCCAATCAATCACGACATTGATGTGACGTTTGCAAAAGCGTTGCGCGCTATTTTGCGACAGGATCCGGATAAGATTCTTGTCGGAGAGATTAGAGATATCGAGACCGCTGAGATTGCCGTTCAGGCATCGCTGACCGGACATACGGTTTTCAGCACGCTCCATACAAATGATGCTCCCAGCACCATTACGCGGATGAAAGACATGGGCGTTCCGACGTTCCTGATCACCGCGACGGTCGAGGCAATTTTGGCTCAACGGCTTGTCCGGCGGATTTGCGCTGAGTGCCGTGAAGATGTCGGAATCAGCGAGGAGATGATGCTCGAACTCGGCCTGAAACCTGAATATTGCGAAGGTAAAAGTTTCTTTCGCGGAGTCGGGTGTGCCAGTTGCAGTAATACTGGCTACAAGGGGCGCGTCGGACTGTTCGAATTAATGATCATGGACGACGAATTACGAGACATGATCAATGACAATTGCAACACCGATGATCTCCGCAATAAGGCGGAGGCCAAGGGGATGCGATTATTGCGTGACATGGGAGTTGAATTAGCGTTTGACGGCACCACGACGGCAGAAGAAGTGGTTCGAGAGACGGTCCTCGACGCTTAAGAAAACAGCAGCATAACTTGAATTTTTAATATTTAATTTTACGAACGACCTGAAAAAAAGACTCGAGCAATCAAACGAGTCGACCTAAGTCGAAAAGGAAACTGAAAATGCCAACTTATCAGTTTGAAGCGATGGACCCACAGGGTCAGGAAATCAAAGATATCATCGAAGCGGCCACGCAAGATGATGCTCAGGCCACGATTCGATCGATGGGCTATTTTGTGACCAAAATTGCGGTCCAAAAGCAGGCAAAAGGTGCCGCGGCGTCGTCTGGTAAAAAACGCAAATCGTTTGCTGTCGGTGGTGCCGGCGGTAAAAAAATTGTGACCTTCACCCGACAGCTGTCGATTTTGCAAGACGCGGGATTGCCCATTCTGCGAAGTTTGAAAATTCTCGAAGATCAAGCCAAGCCAGGTGCTTTGAAAAACGGTCTGATTGACGTTTGCGATGAAATTGAAGGTGGAGCATCGCTCTCCGAGGCGCTCGCGAAATCACCCAAGGTCTTTGATCGACTGTATGTCAATATGATCAAGGCGGGTGAAGCGGGTGGATCGCTCGAAGTAATTCTTCGCCGTTTGGCGGAGTTTAAAGAGCGGACTCAGTCCCTGAAAAACAAAGTCATTGGTGCGATGATGTACCCGATCATGGTCGTCTTGTTCACGATCGGTATTTTGACTTTCATCATGCTCAAGATTATTCCTGAATTCCAGAAAATGTTTCTCGAGTTTGGGATCGAATTGCCGGCGATGACGCAGTTGTTGATGGCGATTTCAGATCGTGTTGTGAACCTGTGGTTCCTGTTCCCGTTGATGCCGATTGCGGTCATTCTGTTTATCTCATTGGTCTGTAAGTTTCGAGCGGGTCGCATGGGTTGGCACCTGTTCCTGCTCAAGCTGCCCGTGATGGGGAAATTGGTTGAGAAATCAAACCTTGCCCGAACCACGCGAACCCTTGGAGCGTTGATTGCTTCGGGTGTTCCGATCATCGAGGGATTGACCATTACGCGTGAAACATCTGGCAATGCGATGTACGAAAAACTTTACAGTAAGGTGACCGATTCGATTCGCGAAGGCGACACGATTGCCAACCCGATGAAAGCGAACTCGTTCCCGTCTTTCCATCCGGTGGCGGCATTCTTCTTTATCATCAGCGTTTCGTTGCCGCCATTATCCGTTTTGTTTGTGAAACCTGACATGTGGTTCTTTGTGCTTTACGGTTGTGGTTTCATGTCACTGATCGGCGGTGCGTGGTACTTCTTGAACTACAAAAAGCCTGTCGTCGAAGATCTCGTCGTCAACATGGTAGCGGTCGGTGAAGAGACTGGTGAGCTCGACACGATGCTTTACAAGGTCGCCGACTACTACGAAGAAGAAGTCGAGCAATTGACCGAAGGCATGATGAAGATGATCGAACCGTTGATGATCATTTTCCTCGGTCTGGTGGTGTTGTTCATTGTGGCATCTCTGTTCATGCCCCTGATCGCGATCATTTCAGGTTTGACTGGTAACAAGTAATTAAATTTTGGAGCGTTTGCCCGAATGAACTGCATTGGCTCCTGATTCCGTATAGCAAGACCGTATAGCAAGAATCCAACCCGCTTTTCCAACCTATTGAGAAACTCTTCCGGAGAAATGAAATGACTAATCAACGCCGCTTCCGATCAAAATCCGGTCGATTAAGATCGGGTTTTACCCTGACCGAACTGATGGTCGTTATCACGGTCATTGCAATTTTAGCGGGCATGTTGATGGCCGCGGTCATTCCTGCAATGTCGTCCGCTCGGCGGACAGCCATTTTGATGGAGATGAAACAGATCGAGCAGTCGCTTGAGAATTTCAAAACACATCATGGGTTTTATCCACCAAGTTGGGTCCGAATTAGCAACTCTGCGAATCCCGGGACCGCGCTTCTGAAATACATCAATCGGATTGCCCCCAACAATCGCGAGGGCGAGGTGGTGAGTGGTGCCAACCGCCGAATCGATTTGTGGTGGCAAAACGTCGGTGTGAACATTGATCATGCCTCAGGGCAGGATCTCGTCTTTTGGCTTTCTGGGATGCTGAAAAATAAGCAATATCCAGTCACTAATGGTGTTGCACCCGGTGCGTACCCAACGGCCTACGATGATGCAACCATTGAGCGCGATGTGTTTTATGAATTCAAAGGATCTCAGTTAGTAAAGAATGGGTTGGTTGCATCTTACGTTCAACAGGCCAACACCGAAGCACCCTTTCTGTACATCGATGCTAGTAGTTACAACAACGGGACTTCGTTCGATGGGTACTATGTCCAAAACAATATTGGCACGCCTTACCGATCGTATGAAAATCCAAAATCATTTCAGCTGATTAGCTGGGGCTTGGATCAGTTGCCTGTTGACCCTGACAATCCTCCTGCAAACCCAACCCAGTGGGGTGTCCAGACAGTTGCGGGCCTCGTGAATCCGGTTCTCGCCAGCGACAAATACGCTTCGGACAACCTCTGTAATTTCTGTGACGGGATGTTGGATCGATACCTGATCGGCACCTTCGACAGTCCAGCAGTGAAATAACCACCGGCCTACTCTTCTCATTCCCTCCTTACGGCTCTTCGATCATGAAACATAAACCAAGAAACAGAATCAAGCCTGGCGGTGCCGGTCGATGTGGTTTCACATTGATTGAGTTGCTGTTGGTGATTGCAATTGTGACCGTGCTCTCGACGATGGCGTTGGGTGTCCTGCGGTCGGCAACAACCGATGCGAAAATTTCGGCAACGCAGGCTCGGCTTACGCAAATCAATGCCATCATGGAAGTCGTGATGGAGGATTATTCGGTTCGGCGAATGCCGGTCGATTTGAAT
>JAPKBL010000131.1 GCA_028823415.1 Mariniblastus sp. | reverse complement strand
AAAGCGAACTGATCATGGCGACCCTATCAGAACTACGGGAAATGAGTAACGAGCAAATGTCAGCCGTCCTCCGAGAGGCGTGCAAGGATTTGTTTCAGTTGCGAATTAAGGCACAAACCGATCGCTTGGATGTTCCCTCGGAACTGAAACGGAATCGCAAACTCGTTGCTCGGATTAAAACGATTCAGAAACAGCGACAAATCGAGGTGGCTAACGCCACTGCCGGTAGCGAGGCGTAGGCCGATTGCGAACTGAGTTCGAAAACGAAATTATTAAGAGTAAGCAGAAACTGGAATAAACAAATGCCGAAACGAATTTTAACCGGTCGTGTCAAAAGCGACAAAATGAACAAGACGCGAATCGTTCAGATTGCGCGGCTCGTTCGGCACCCCAAATACGGCAAAATCTATCGTGATCGTACGACATGTTACGTGCACGACGAGAACAATGAGTCCAAAGAAGGTGACACGGTTCAGATTATCGAGTCCGCACCAATCTCCAAAAAGAAACGTTGGGCCTTGCTTAGCGTGATCGAGAAAAGTAACGAAGTTGACGTCACGGCCATGAAGGCTGCTCGGAAACTGAAAGAATCAGCGGATCATGGTGATGATTCCGCAACGGCAGAACCTGCCGCGGAAACTACGACTAAAGAAACAGCAGCGTCCGAGTAACAAAATCCGACCCTGCCAACGACAGATAAAACCACCTCATTTACATTGACGAATCATGATTCAAGCAGAAACCAGACTTGCGGTCGCTGATAACACAGGTGCACGAGAAATCATGTGCATCAAAGTTCTCGGAGGTTCGCGTCGACGATCCGCCGGACTCGGTGATGTGATTGTTTGTAGCGTCAAAAGCGTTATTCCCGGCAGCGACATTAAGAAAAAAGCGATCGTTCGGGCGGTTATCGTTCGGTGCAAAAAAGGTACTCGACGGGAAGATGGAAGCTACATCAAGTTCGACAGTAACGCGGCAGTGATTATCGACAAGGACAAAAACCCGCGAGGCACTCGTATTTTCGGTGCGGTCGCCCGCGAACTTCGCGACAAGAATTATATGAAAATCGTCAGCCTGGCCAATGAAGTTATCTGATCAGGCAATCGAAATTCAACGGGCACAAGCCCTTAGCACAACACGACGCAAGTAGAGACAAACAAACGAACAGCCGTTGGAATTATCAACGGCTTACCAGAAAAAGTAAGAACCATGGCTCGACTTAGAGAACAATACAAAGAAACTATTCTTCCCGAATTGAAAACCAAATTCGGTCGGGAGAACGCACTTTCGTTGCCACGCATGGAAAAAATCGTGATCAACATGGGAGTCGGTTCAGCCACCCAAGACAAAAAAGAACTCGCCGATGCCAACGCGGCAATGACGTTAATTGCTGGTCAAAAGCCGGTAATTACCAAGGCGCGCAAGTCGATTGCAAATTTCCGCCTTCGGGAAGGTCAAGCGATCGGCTGTAAAGTCACGTTGCGGGGAGACCGAATGTTTGAATTCATGGACCGCCTGATTTCTTTGGCGCTTCCACGAGTTCGTGACTTTCGCGGAATCAGCGAGAAGGCGTTTGATGGCCGAGGTAATTACAGCCTGGGTCTCAATGAATACGGAGTTTTCCCTGAATTGAACCCGGATAAATTTACCCGGCAACAAGGGATGAATATTGTCTTTGTGACGTCAACCCAAAGCGATGAAGAAGGACGTGAGTTGCTTCGAATGTTTGGAATGCCGTTTAAGGATTCCAGCAAAAAAGACTAGATACTACGATAGATTTAGAGCCCGCGGTGGGTTCGATAAGAATAGGTGATCGAGTCCTAGGACTCAATCAAACTTACTTAAACAGAATTTTTTTACAGGCTTTTGTTGTGGCAAGAAAATCGAAGATCGCTAAAGCGTCTCGACCGAAGTACCCGGTTCGCCGTGAGCGACGGTGTAAATTGTGTGGCCGCCCCCGTGCGGTTTATCGCAAATTTGGCGTATGTCGAATCTGCTTTCGCAACCTTGCTGATCAGGGAGTTATTCCAGGTCTTCGCAAGGCAAGTTGGTAAAGGCAAGTTAAGGGAAACAAGCGACTATGATGACTGACCCAATTGCCGACATGCTCACTCGCATCCGCAACGCGGTGAGCGTGGAACGGCCAAACGTGGAAATGCCAATTTCCAAGGTCAAAAGTGGTGTGGCAGAAGTGCTCAAACGAGAGGGCTTCATATGGGACTGGAAAGCCGAAGAAGGCGAACCAGTTGGCCAACTACAGATTGATTTAAAATACGGACCGAGCGGCGAAAAAGTAATTCGCCACGTAAAACGTGTCAGTAAACCCGGTTGCCGGGTCTACTCTAGTGCACGCGATTTGCGACCGGTCCTAAATGGTTTGGGGATTTCGATCCTCAGCACCAGTAAAGGGGTAATGAGTGACCGTGAAGCCCGCCAGCAAAAAGTCGGCGGCGAAGTGCTGTGTGAAATCTGGTAAGAGGTTCGCCTGACCAGAAATGAGTCAGCCGAATTCAAACGGGGAAACTCGTCCGAATCTGGCCCAGAACTCGCTGATGATTCGGCGGTTCTAATACAAAAACAAATTGTTGGAAAAGATCCATGTCAAGAATTGGCAACAAACCTGTCTCGATCGTCGATGGTGTCACCGTCAGCGTGACCGATGGTAACATTGATATTGAAGGCCCCAAAGGCAAATTGAGCTACCGGCATCGACCGGAAGTTTCGGTTGCTGTGGAAGACGGTATCGTGAAAGTTTCGCGTGGGCGAAACGATAAAAGCTCACGAGCCTTTCACGGACTGACTCGCGCTTTGGTGCAAAACATGATCCTCGGCGTCAAAGACGGCTACGAGAAGAAACTGGAGTTGCAAGGCGTTGGTTATGTCTGCCAGATTGCTGGCAAACAACTGAAGTTACGTGTCGGTCTAGCCAATGAGCTCGTAAAAGACATTCCCGAAGGACTCAACGTTACGTGCCCCGATCAGACACACGTGGATGTGACGGGTTGTGATAAGCAAAAAGTCGGCCAATTCGCCGCAGAGGTTCGCTCGCTTCGAAAACCTGAGCCCTATAAAGGGAAAGGAATTCGATACGTTGGCGAGCATGTGAAACTTAAAGCGGGTAAATCAGCCCAGTAATCCAAGATTCCAGTAAATGGATTACTGGATGGGGTTGGGCGGTTTTTCGGTTGGAAATAAAATTAAAGCGAGATAGTTCGGTGAGAAAACAAAAACTAGTTAACCAGCAGCGTTGGCGTCGCACAAATCGTGTGCGCAAGAAACTGCGTGGTGATGCCACTTGCCCAAGGTTAAGTGTCCGCCGCAGTAACAAACACCTGTATTGCCAACTGATTGACGACGATGCTGGCAAAACGCTCGCTTCAGCAAGTACGCGTGACAAGACGCTCGCTGAGCAAATTGGTTACGGTGGTAACTGCGAGGCCGCAAAGATTATCGGTACAGCGATCGCCGAGCGAGCAATCGCAGCCGGGGTGACCGAAGCCTGTTTTGACCGCGGACCTTACAAATTCCACGGCCGCGTAGCGGAACTCGCAAACGCAGCTCGCGAAGGTGGATTGAAGTTTTAGTGAGATAGAAAACGGAGCAATCGCCGGACATCCGGTCTGCTCCCGCTGGTTTGAAACAGCACCTTGCGGGTAGAATTTAAACAAGAAATCTAATACGAACTGTTAGAATGAATCTCGCTTAGGCAGATTCATTATGAAAACATCGAGGTAGAAAGTGGCTAAAGGCAACCGAAAAGACAACCGGAAAGATCAGGACAAGCCTAGCTCCGGTTTGATTGAAAGAACGGTAAAGATCAAACGATGTGCTGCCGTAGTAAAAGGCGGTCGCCGATTCAGTTTTGCGGCGATGGTGGTCTGTGGCGATGGCAAAGGTAAAGTGGGCTGGGGTTACGGAAAGGCAAACGAAGTTCAACCGAGTGTTGAAAAAGCAAACAAGCAGGCATCGAGAACGCTGGTCAATGTCAACATGGTTGACGGATCGATTCCGCATCGCATCGACGGACGTTTTGGTGCCGCACGCGTAGTGCTTCTACCCGCCGGTCCTGGTACTGGTATTATTGCCGGATCTGCGGTTCGCGCGGTATGTGAAGCAGCCGGCGTTAAGAACATTTTGACCAAGAGCTTCGGAAGCAACAATCCAGTGACGCTTGTTAAAGCCACCATTGAAGCTCTTCAACATGCACGAACAAAGGACGACGTAGAGCGTCTGCGAGGAGTCCAACTGTGAATATAAACGACGTACACGAAGGCATTCAGAAGTACAAAAAGCGAAAAAGAATTGGCCGTGGAACCGGCTCCGGTTTGGGCAAGACTTCCGGTCGCGGCCATAACGGTCAACGATCTCGCGCTGGTCATTCCCAGCATCCTACCTTTCAGGGTGGTGCGATGCCGATGATTCGCCGAATTCCAAAACGTGGTTTTAACAACAAATGGGCGGTCGAGGTTGGTGAAGTCAACATCGCAGATTTGGAGTCAAATTTCGCTGCTGGCGAAGAAGTGACGCCTGACGCGCTACGTGAGAAAGACCTTGCCAACTATCGGTACGGTGAGTTAAAAGTCTTGGGTAAAGGTGAGATCACGAAAAAACTAACCGTACATGCTCACCGCTTTAGTGCTTCAGCCAAAGAGAAGATCGAAAAAGCGGGTGGAACCGTTGTTGAGCTTCCAAAAAAGAAGGCTGTCGTTAAGAATAAGATGAGATCTGCCACGAATAAGTGATTCGGAGCAATCCGATCGTTGGTTGCTTTGGCAAATTCGCCGTCGGGCAAACTGTAGAAGGATCGTCAGGAACACGAAACTATGTTAGAGAAGCTCCGTCTCATTTTTACGATTCCGGAACTCCGGAACAAGGTCCTGTTTACTCTGGCCCTTCTAGCGGTTTATCGAATCGGATGGCAAATCCCGCTTCCGATGATCGATCAAGAAGCCGTTTCTGAATTCGCTAAGAACATGAGCGGAGACCTGACTAAGTTTTTAGCCAAAGTCTCCGTCTTCAGCGGCAGTCAATTGAATCAGGCCACGATCTTTGGCCTTGGAATCATGCCGTATATTTCTGCATCGATTATTCTGCAGTTGATGGGTACCGTCTATAAACCTCTCGAAGAACTCAAAAAAGAGGGCGAGGCAGGACGAAAAAAGATTAACGAGTACACCCGATATCTCACCGTTGTGCTCTGCCTAATTCAAAGTGCGGGTTACCTCTGGTTCGTAATTATGCGTGATCCCTCGGGAACCGGCGCGGAAAATATGACCAACGAAGCGTTTGAAATGGCGGCCAGTGGGAGGCTGACGGTCGGTTGGCAGATGGTCGCGATCTTGATCATGACCAGTGGTAGCGTATTCCTGATGTGGCTCGGTGAACAAATTGATGAATACGGCATCGGCAACGGAATTAGCCTTCTGATCATGGCTGGCATTGTCGCGATGATGCCGAGTGCTTTGATGAGTCTGTTGAGTAACGCATCTTTCGAGCTAAACGGATTCAATTCCGGTATCGGTCTTGAGAAAATAATTATGCTTGTGATGATGTTCGTCGGCGTGGTCGTCGGAGTCGTTTTCGTGACCCTCGGCCAACGACGAATTCCAACGCAAAGCGCGAAACATGTGCGCGGAAGACGCGTATACGGCGGCACAAAACAGTACATGCCTCTACGTGTTAACCAGGCGGGTGTGATGCCAATCATCTTCGCTCAAAGCCTCTTGATGATCCCTCCGTTTCTGCTCTCAATGTTAGGCGGCGGGGAAGGGTTTTTCAGCGGCATCTCCCTGAGCCTCGGAGGACTTCTCGGTGACCCAACGTCGATGGTGTACAACCTAGTTTACATCGGAATGATCTACTTCTTCTGTTACTTCTGGACAGCGATCACGTTCAATCCGAAAGAAATTTCGGACAACATGAAAGACAACGGAACGTTCATTCCGGGTTATCGTCCTGGACGCCGAACAGAGGATTATCTCGAGAAAGTAATTGAACGGATTACCTATGTCGGTGCAGGATTCTTGGCGTTAATTGCCGTCGTCCCAACCATCATCTCAGAGTTACTCGGTGTCGATTACATGGTCGCCAGTTTCTACGGTGGAACCGGTCTTTTGATCGCGGTCAGCGTGGCGTTCGATCTTGTCCAAAAAATTGATAGCCACCTCGTCATGAGAAATCATGCGGGCCTGCTTGAATAACCACTCACAAGTTCTAAACACGCGGTAGCAGACAGTGAAAATCCCAAAAATTGACAGCGATCTTGTTCCCTATCTAATTCTGTTGGGAACAATTATGGCGGCGACCGGCGCGGGTCAAATGTGGGTATTAACAGCATTGATACTTCCGAGCTAACTGACCCAAGCTCTGGAAACGTAAATTCGGCAATCGCCCAGTCATCGAAAATTCGGTTTCGCACGCTGCAAGCATCCCTGACGGGCCCTGCCCGGCTAATTTGTCGTTCAGTGATGTCTCGAACACCAGCTGCGGACCTAAGAGAATCAGGACGCAGCAGCCCGAGTGTTCGTGTCCACTGAAGATTCAGTCGAACGGGTGGTTGTGATCTGAATTTAGGCCACCTGCCCGCTGTTGGTTAATTCAAAGCGACACAAATTGCGTTAAAGAGCTTAGCTTGAGAAGGGGCATTTTCAATCTTTGCGGTGCACTGCTGCTGATTCACGTCTGGCTGGCTCCCACCTCTGCAGAAATACAATCCCCTCAGGCAACGGCCCCCAACATCATCTTGATGACGCCGATTACCGGATGTTTAGCCCTGAGCTACTGAAACTATACCCGCACATCGGCGGGTTAGTCGACGAGCGCCTTTCGTTCACCAATCTTCACGTAACGACACCGTTTTGTGCCCCTTTTAGAGCGGCCCTGTTTCGAGGCCAGTATGCGCATCGCACCGGTGTGAGAGTTAATATTCTAGAATATCCATTATCCCTTTCGTTTCGAGGTGGCTACAGCGAGTTTTTGCGACAGGAACACGAGCAGGAAGAACTGGGTGTTTGGATGCGGCACGCCGGTTACCGCACCATGCTGATTGGCAAATATCATCACAATAGTTTCGATTTCTACATGTCCAACGGTGGACGCTACATGGGAACCTACCGGTTTACCAATCGCGACAACCAAAATGGAGGCCACTCGCAAAACCCGGTTGGCGTCTATCGGACTGACCAGGAAATGATCGATGCGGTTTGGCTAATCAAGCTACATTTTCTTTACCTCGGATAACGGCTATCAACTTGGCCAGCACCGTCTTTACGGAAAAATCTACCCCTATCGCATCCGCACCAACGTCCCGCTTTATGTTTCGGGGCCTGGAATCACTGGCGGTAAAAAAGCTGGACATTTGCTTGGACACATTGACTTGTGTCCCACGATTCTCGAACTCGCCGGGGCGAAGATTCCCAAATATTTAGACGGAAAGTCATTCACACCACTCTTGAAGAATCCGGAAGCAACCACGGAAGAGACTTGGCGAGAACCGGTCGTTATTGAGAATTGGCAAGCAAAAAGAAATCGAGGCAGGAACTTCCTCGGTGCCTATAGTGGGTTACGTTATCACAACGAAATTTACGTCGAGTGGATCAATGGCGACAAAGAGTATTATGATTTTTCGAAAGACCCTCACGAGCTAAACAATGCACTTGAGGATCTAAGCCCTCCCCAGAAACGCCTTTTCAAAAGAGATTTATTAAGTAGCCGGCAGATCTCGATGAGTCCCATTGTGACCATCATTCCCGCCCCTGTGGAATTAGATGATCGAGCGAATTGGGTCCAGGGCAGGGCCGAGGACGATCATTCGATTCGAGAAATAATGCTTCAACTTCAAAATCAGGAAACTAAGAAATACTGGGACGGTAGCCATTGGAGCGAATCCCCAACGGACCTGAAAGCAAATGTTTCTGCCAACGATCAGCAACTGATCACCTGGCATTACCCCGTGGATCAACTCAAAACGCCGCGACTCGACGCGACGGCCTGGGTAGTCGACAACTTCGGAAATGAATCAAGCAAGGTACAACAAAGTATCGAATTCAATCTCGACCCTGAAGCCAAGATGAAATAACGAGGAAGTAAGCCGACCTTTCGGTCTCGGAAACTCGCAGGCGACGGGATGTTCAGTGAACTAAGTTTTCAAACGGAATACGCGTTTCGCATTGGCCGTGGTCAAAACTGAAAATGAATCGAGATCGACGCCTCGCACATCGGCCAGGCAGGCAGCCGTATGGCAAACCATAGCGGGTTGATTGGGTCGCTTACTACGATAAGGATGCGGCGTTAAGTAAGGTGCATCGGTTTCGATCAAGATCCGATCATCTGGAATTCGAGCGGCAATCTTTCTAAGTTCGTCCGACTTTTTAAACGTCACCATCCCCGCGAAACTAATATACATCCCTAGCTCAAGGCAGTGCTTAGCGGTTTCCCATGAACCGGCAAATGAATGCATAATCCCGATCACTCTGCCGCCACGCTGGTGTTCATCGAGCATGGCAAGAATGTCTGACTCGCACTCTCGCATGTGAATCACAAGCGGTTTTTTTGTTTCGAAGGACAGCTCGATATGCCTGGCGAACCAGCGTCTTTGATTCTCAATTGGGCAGTAGTCCCAATAGCGATCTAAACCGGTTTCTCCAATCGCAACCACGTCTGAACGACTCGATAGTGCAAGAATTTCTTGCCAGTCGCTTTCAGTCGCATCCTGGCAATGGTTGGGGTGAATACCGACCGCCGCGTGTATCTGGCGATAATCCTGAGCGAGCTGCGAACACTTTTGACTGGTCATTGCCGTCGTACCGATTGCCGTGATCCCCACTAAACCAGCAGAGGACGCATCCTCTAGCACCTGCTCTAGGATTGGGAACAATTGCTCATCTTCAAGATGAGCGTGGGTATCAAACAACATGATCGAACCTGAAAGCGCTGCGAACCCTGCCGCTTAAGGCAGACAGAGACTACGAATTAGAATAACTTCGATCGCCAGATTGACGGATCAAGGGCAGATCCACAGGGCGACGCGTTTGACAATCTTCATCGGCAGGATGCCAATACAACACTTCCTTATCACCCAAATGCCAACATAAACTGACCGACTCCCCTTCCCGCATTGCCGGAAAGTCAACGTAGCCTTGGTTGACCTGAGCGGCGCCAAGTTGAAGCTGAGTTAACTCGTTTACAAACTTACCAAGTTTGTCTGATTTAAGTTCAGTCGCCTGCTCAATCGAATCCAACTCTCGCGCGTAATCATCGTCTTGAGTCCCTCCTCCACGCCCGCCGCCAAGGTAGTCAAGCCGCTCTCTCGTTTCGCTGACCTCTTTCGAAAGCACAACAATATCTTGCACGATCATCTTGACTAAAGGCAGCGTCAGATTCGCTGTTCGAATGGTGAAATTATTATTTTTTGAGGATGCTGTCTTCATCTGGATTCAGCCTAAATTGCTGTTACAAATGGTGAGAAAATTCTGCCCCGTGGCTTCGTTTCCATTCGATTATAGCTCAGCGATTAAATCTGGATATTGGGACGCCTCAAATTTAGACAGAGTCCTCTAGATTTCGTTCGGGTCTAAAATTTCTCTGTTTCTAAATTGCTGAGAAGCCAAACTGCACAGACCCAATTTTTGTGTTTAATAACACACAATTACATCGACTTAAAGATTCTCCAAACTGGCAAAATCTCCGGGGGAAACCGTGCGAAATCAGGTGTCGCATGGTGGCCTTCAATAAAACTAATTGCGTGCAAATCCCTAAAAATCGTCAGTAAACGGAAGCAAGCATGAATCGAAGGCGGTTTTAACCTTAAACCGTTGAAAAGGGTTTGGGTTTTTGTTGACTATCCTAAAAGACCGCGTAGAGTAAAAAGTGAGGTTAGTCTCTATTTTCATGTTCAATCTCACCGTTGGAGTCATAAAAAGCATATTTTGGTCCCCTGATTTGGATGGGATCAATCTCAAAAACAAAGGAATGCGGGAATGTTAGTTCTCTCGAGGAAAAAAAACGAAAGCATCGTCATTAACGACGACATCACGATCGTTATCGTAGAAATTCGTGGCGACAAAGTACGACTTGGCATCGAAGCCCCCAAAGAGGTTCCGGTCCATCGTAGAGAAGTCTACGATGCGATTAAACGGGCCGAAAAAGAGAACATGGAAATCGGTGAGCCAACCGCCGAGGTTGAATAGCCCTCCGATTGGCACCAGTCTCGACCGTCTTGATAAAGCAATCACCACACGGTCGTATTCTGACGACTTTTTTTCTCGACGGCTCCCGATGGAATTTGCGCCATTTTTTTGGATATATTGAGGGGGTATTTCCATGCAAAAACCCGAGAAAAATAGGCTCTCCCTATAAAGATTCGGAAATGACTAGCAACTTACCTGCTTGCCCTTGACGAAAAGTAAACCAACAGATTATTTTAGTTCCTTCGCGGTTCTGCCGATAAAGGTGGCATCACGAGAACGGCCCCTTCGTCTAGTGGTCTAGGACTCCGGCCTTTCACGCCGGCAACACGGGTTCGAGTCCCGTAGGGGTCACTTTTAGTGAACTAAGAGCCCGAGGCTGTGTAGCATCACAGCCTTGGGCTTTTTTTATTGGGT
Source organism: Mariniblastus sp. (assembly GCA_028823415.1). GTDB lineage: Bacteria > Planctomycetota > Planctomycetia > Pirellulales > Pirellulaceae > Mariniblastus. The sequence continues at coordinate 1,236 of JAPKBL010000131.1, read as the reverse complement.
AGCACGAGTCCGCGATATGAGTATCAATGCCAAATCCAGCTTCTAATACTGACCTCCGGCAAATTGGGGACACCGATATCTATGTCTCGCCAGTCGCCTTTGGTGCTTGGCCAATCGCCGGCATGACCAGTCTTGGCGTGAATGAAGCCGACTCATTGGCGACCATCAAGACAGCAATTGAATCCGGCATCAACTTTATTGACACAGCGCACTGTTACGGTGCCACCGGCGAGAGTGAGAAACTCATTGGGAGGGCGATCGCCCAAGATCGCGAGCGTCTGGTGATTGCCTCCAAAGGAGGAATCCATTGGGACACGCAAGTTGTCAGGCATTACGATGGTCGTCCGGAAACACTAATCGCCCAGTGCGAGCAAAGCCTCGATCGGATGAATCTCGAAACGATCGATCTCTTCTATCTTCATGCCCCCGATCCCAACGTGCCTGTTGGTGATTCCGCCATGGCTTTCAGCAAGCTAATCCAAAGCGGGAAAATCCGTGCCGCCGGCGTCTCGAACCTTAGCTTGCCCCAAATAGAAGCGTTCAATGCCGTTTGCCCGATTGCGGCCATCCAACCTCCTTTCAATATGTTGCAACGTGAGACTTATTCAGAACTGATTCCATGGTGCGTTTCAAACAGTGTTTCCGTGATCAATTATTGGCCGTTAATGAAGGGGCTACTCGCTGGGAAAATTCGACGCGGGCATCAATTCGCTGCAGAAGATAAACGTTTGACCTACTCCATCTTTCAAGATGAGCAATTCGAGTCAGCCCAACGACTGCTAGATGGGCTTGATCCAATCGCAGTAAAAACAGGGCACTCTATTGCCCAGATCGTAATCAATTGGACTATCAACCAACCCGGAATTACATCCTCGCTCTGTGGTGGGAAAAGAGCCTGGCAAATCAAAGAAACAGCGGGGGCGATGGGCTGGCAACTCGACACAGATTGTCTACATATAATTTTAAATCTCATCAACAATTCCGAGCTAAATTGAATCTTTCCCGGGTTCGAAAAAATAACGAATTTGCTAAGACATGGTCAATAGAATTCCAGAAACTCGGGTATCCGTTCTCCAATGGCACCGAAATAGAAAACTTCAATCGGTCTCTGGGATAGCTAAAATACAATTTTCGCCTTCTGGATAACCGCTGAATTTAGCAGCCCCTCCCCAATCTCTTCTGCGACAAGAATATGCGAAAGCGTTTCAGTCTTGAAACGTTATCATTTTTCATTTT
>JAPKBL010000130.1 GCA_028823415.1 Mariniblastus sp. | reverse complement strand
TTCTCGCTAGTCCACGTTTAGCGGCGCCGCGACATCTGCTGGAGGTGGCGCCGGATTTTTTGAGATTTGATCCAGGTGTGTCATTTCACGTTGGAGAATCTTGAGGAGTGTCTGCAGGAACGCAACGGCCATTGGCCCGATAACGATGCCGATGGGTCCGAGGGTGGACACACCTCCGAGAACACTGAGGAGTGCAAGGAGTGGGTGGATGTTCGATTGACCGTGCAAGATATAGGGTTTAATGACGTTGTCGGCCATGGAAATAATAGCGATTCCATAAATTCCTAATCCCACCGCTGCGGTAACATTGCTCTCGAAGAAAAGAAGATAGAAACAGCAGGGAATCCAAACCGCGGCAGCGCCCACAAAAGGAACCATCGCCAACATTGCCGAGAGAACGGTAAGCAAGAAAACCGAATCGAATCCAACAAAGTAAAAACCTATTCCCGCCAGCAAGCCTTGAGCCAGTGCTGAGGCAAGCGTCGCAACGACGACAGCTCGGCTTACCGTACCAAACTCGGCAACGAGTTCTTGTTCGTGTTCGTCATCGATCGGAGACAGGCCTTTAAAAGCCTCAATCAGACGCGGACCATCCAGTAGGAAAAAGTAAAGTCCGATTACCATAATGGCTCCTCCAGCAAGCAAATTGCCCGCGTAGCTGACACCGGCACCGGTTAATTGGAGTAATTTGTCTTGCAAAAAACCGACGACCGAATGGGCGTAGGATTCCGATTCCTCATCGGATGGATTGACCAGTTTGACCAACCAAGCTTTCGCTTTGCCACCGAGCAATTCGACTTCGAATTGATTGAAATGGTTGGCCGTTTGGGTGATTTTCTCGTGGTAGTTATAAATGGCTTGGTTGCGACTTTCACCGGACTCAATGGAAACCGCTGGAATGGCTTGGTGAAGGTTTCTCGCTTCCGTAAGATCTGTTGCGAACAAGTCCCAATTTGAACGGGATTCGAGGGGTGTCTCGTCAATTTCGCCACGCGTCGGCCAGTTTCGCGCTGTTGCGTGAGCTAGTTTTTTTCCTGACTCTTCGATTTCAAAGAGACCAAGTTGGAAGCGGTCTTCTTCGGTCGGCGAGAACGATGATGACGCTTGTAAGAACGCTAATTCTGTCCCAATCTTGCGAAGCTCGTCTTTGCAAGGCATATCCAGTTTGAAATCGGAACGGATTTGGTAAAAGCCATCGGTGATTTTCGTTGCATTAAAATCGTTGTAAACCTGTTTTCCTTCGATTACGGCCATGAAAAATATGACCGTCAATGGAGCCAGCACCGTGAGAAGTACGCATAGAGTCGTCAAGACAGCTGAGGGCAATTCCCGTCCGCCCAATTTTTTCAATATCCAGCGATGCATGGGTCTGAAAACGACCACGAGAATTGCTGAAAGGAAGAGAGGGATCAAAAAATGGGCCATCACCTCGTAAAACAGAAGGCCAACAATTGCGATCACGCCCAATAAGAGGCCGAACGAAATATATCTTGAAACATTGGATTCGGAGCGGCGGTCGGACGATGCGGCCGCCTTGTTGCCGGCATTCGGTTTTTGTTTCGGGGCTCCCGGAGCGGTTGGCGGCAATTTAGGTTTTCGTTTTTTTTTGCTCATCAGTAGTTTTCGAGTTGCGTTTATTGTGGCAACAAAGCAGCTTGAGGAGTCCTCGTTGGATCAAAGTTCTCCAATTCAGCATTCGTCAAAAAAGCCATTTCCAAAATCCAGTGGCACCGTCTCTCGCTTTGTTGTTGGTGGAACGCTAACTCTCGATCCCTCTATTGCCGCGAACTGGGCGTGATTTTCAATTCGACCCGCTTTCCGTTTCGGAGAACCGTAACGGTGGTCTCTTCTCCAATTTTGATGGCGTCGATAATCGCGGTGTAATCGTAGATGTTTTCAATGCTTTTTCCCGCCAGTTCGACGATAATATCGCCCCCTTGGATGCCGGCTGTATCTGCTGGTGCGCCTTTGGTCACGTCCGAGAGTTTGACACCGACGACGTCCTCGCCGTAAGCAGGAACACTGCCAAGATAGGCGCGAAGCCCGCCTTTGGGCGCGTCTTGTGGTGCTGAAGATTGTTCGATGTAGTCGGGAGTTTCATCTGTCGTGGCAAGTGATCTGGTGATCAGGCCCATCAGTCTCGCGATTCTTGCGGCATCGGGGTAGTTGAGTTTTTCCGGTGTATCGCGAGGAGTGTGGTAATCGGTATGCGATCCGGTGAAGGCTGACAGAATTGGAATTCCACCGCGATAAAACGAACTGGCATCTGTGGGGAGGTCCGTTTCATTGCTGAGTGTCACTGGCAGGCCAACAACTGCATTTTTGGATTCGATGACCGAAGGCCAGATGCTACTGCTGCTGACGCCCTGCAAGACAAGCTGGTCTGTTAATCGCCCAACCATATCCATATTCAGGGCGGCGACAATGCCGGTGTTTGGCCGAGAAGAATCCTCTTTCGGATCTTTCTTGATAAGTGTGACTTTTTGGACACCATGACTTCGAACCATCTTTAGTAGGTCGTTGACCACTTCTGGTTTTGCCTCGGGATGAGCCGAGACTTGAATTTCAAAATCGGGATAGTGTTTGGAAATGAACTTTAAAGACTCGCTCATTTCGTCAGTTTTCGCCGTTTCTCCGTTAAGTAAGATTTCACCTTTGGAATTAACTCCGAGAACAAAGTCATGAGACGAATCCTGAGTGGCGGGGGCCTGGGTTGGTTGAAGCGATTTGACGTAGTTGGCGGACCCGTACAGTCCAAGTTCTTCACCAGACCAGCCAGCGAAGATGACGTCTCGTTTGAGCTTTAGTTTTCCAGAGCGTTGTTGTGAAACTAAGTACTCGGCAATTTCGAGCATGGCGGCCACGCCGGAGGCGTTGTCATCTGCGCCGAAGTGAATGTTGTTTTGCTCGTCTTGTTTTGCAAGGCTACTGCCGGATTTGCCGGCACCGAGGTGATCAATATGAGCACCGACGATTATCGCGTCTTTGCTTGGGGAATCGCCAGCGAGCAGTCGGCCAATCACATTGCGGCCCTTGCCGGTGATTTTTTCAATATCGATTTCTGTCTCAAGCTGACTGCCTTTGAGGTTGAACCCCATCACCGGCGAGCCGTCATCTAACTGGTTCTGTAGGTCTTGGATGTCTTTTCCGGCTGCTTGGAGGATTTTCTGCCCGACTTCATCGGTAACACTGATGGCTGCAATACTTGATCCACTCGGTGAAAAGTCATTTCGCAATGGTACAAGTTGCTCGCGAACCTGTGAGTTCGGTCCGCTGACAACGATCACTCCTTTGGCGCCCTGTTGCCTTGCGTGAAAAATCTTTTTGTGAAGCTCCGCATGTTTTTTGAAAAACCGACGTCGTTCGGGCGAGACATCTTCAGGAAGGAATCGATAAATGAAAACCCATTTGTCTTTCACATCAAGGTGAACGTAAGAATCGTATTCTTCACTCGAGCCTTGCTTCGGAGCGACGATCCCATAGCCTGCAAAAACGATTTCAGTCGGATCGATTTGGAGATTGCCGGAAAACGAAAGTGGTCTCCAGTCCTTGTTCACTTCGAGTGACTCGGAGTTTGCCTCGATGGCTAGTTTCAATTGGTTCTTGGGCCCCATTTTCACGCCGTTGGGGAAGTCGAATTTTTGAAACCAGGTTCCATTTTCACCAGCGGGTTTAAGCCCAAGATGATCGAGATAGGCTGCGACGTACGCGGTTGCTTTGCGTTCACCTGGGGAGCCGGTCATGCGGCCACCCAATTCTTTGCGACAGAGATAATCAACATGTCTCATGATATCGCGAGGGTCGAATCCGGCGCTCGCTTGTTGCGCGGCATTTAGACCTGTATCGAAAGCTGATTTTTCCTCAGGTGACCATTGGTTTTCCGAAGTTCGGTTGGCCGAAAGTGCCTCCGATGCCCTTTCGTGATTCCAATCGGCTAGATAAATCTGTGATTCTTTTTTGGAGTTGCGGGTTGAGGTCCAGGTGAGCTGTTTGCCATCGGGGGTGAAACTAGCGAGTCCATCGAAACCGTCGGTGTCGGTGACGCGAACCGGGGGCGAATTGCCATCTGCGGCGACAAGGTAGAGCTCGAAATTGCCAAACCCGTGCCGATTGGTCGTGAAGATCAGATACTCTCCAGAGGGATGGTAAAACGGCGCCCAGCTCATCGCTCCGATGTTCGTGAGTTGTTTTTGGTCGCTCCCGTCGATGTTCATTGTCATGATTTCAGCGGTTACGCCGGATTCAGAAAATCGTCTCCAGCAAATACGTTTTCCATCAGGCGAGAAAAATGGCCCGCCGTCGTATCCGGGGACATCGGTAAGCTGACGGACGTTCGTGCCGTCAGCATTCATGATGAAAATCTCCATCATATATGCAGGGTCGGTTTCGAATTTTTTCTTTTGTTCCGCGGTGAGCGGTTGGGAGTAGCCATTGCGGTTGGACGCGAAGGCAATCAGTTTTCCGTCAGGAGAGTAAGATCCTTCGGCGTCGTAGCCAAGCTCGTGGGTCAGCTGTTGATAGTCTTTTGAATTACGATCGTACGAAAAGATTTCGTAAGTTTCATCGTAATCCCAAGAGTAACGCCGGGCCTGGCCGGATTCGCGAAATTCGATTTCTTCTTTTTGTTTTGCTTTGGCTTTTGGGTCAGCTTGCGTCGACGCGTACAGCACTAGGTTGTTATTGGGGTGAACCCAGGCGCAAGTTGTTTTTCCGTAACCGGGTGAGATTGGTTCCACATCGCCCGAATCGAAATCGAGTAAATAGATTTGGAAAAAAGGATTGTCGATCCGTCGCTCACTTTGAAAAACAAGCAACGAGCCATCGGGGCTGAAATAACCCTCGCCAGCTCGCTTGCCCTCAAAAGTCAATTGCCGTGCGTTGGAGATGAAATTACTCTCCGCAGAGCCCTTGGTTTGGGAACTATCAGTACCGATGTTTTGTGCAGACAAGGGAGAATGGCACGTGATACCCAAGCCAACAAACCCGGTCAGGATGAAAGCGAGAGCGGGAAGTTGATTCGCGATGGGGCGAATAAAAGTGATCATTTACGGATTCCGGTAGTGAAAATAATAAGAAGTGATCAGTTGAGGCTTCGATTCAGCCAGCGAGGCTTCGATTCAGCCAGCGAGAAATCCATGGGACGACTCAGGGAAAAGCAAGCCAATGGTTTGCCAAATTGTATTTGAGTTTGTTTTGTTGAATAAGATGTAGAGTTCATAATCTAGGATTTGTTCGAAGTTTTGTTGATTATCACACCTTATAAAACGTCCAGATGGAAGGGTTGTGTCCTATTTGAATGGGAATTGGGTGTGAACCGGTTACACGGATTCCCTCAATCTCGGTTTTTAGAGTAGAGGGCGGCGGAAATTGGACTTTCGGGAACCTTGACGGGGGTGGTCAGGCGGCGCAATCGGCTAATCTATTGTCATTTCGTTAAATGTTGGGTGTTGAGTCTAGTCTCAGCGATTTTGATGACGATAATTAATGGCGAGGCAACGGACGATTTAAAACCGCAAGGGTCAACCATGGCGATTTGGTAGACGGGCTTGTTGGATTTGCTTGGGAAATGGGAAATAAACGATGATTTCGAATCGAAGCTATGACTGCGTTGTGCTTGGCGCCGGACCGGGTGGGTCGACCGCAGCGGCCATCGTAGCTGAACAAGGTTTGTCAGTGTTGCTGGTAGAGCGCGATAAAATGCCTCGTTTTCACGTTGGCGAATCATTGATGCCGGAGACTTATTGGGTTTTCGAGCGTCTCGGAATTGTCAATGAATTGGACCGCATCGGGTTCACGAAGAAGCACGGCGTTCAGTTTGTTAGCAGTAACGACCGGGAAACCAAACCCTTTGTGTTCGCCGATCACGACTCGAGACCCTGTAACGAGACTTGGCATGTCGACCGCGCTAAGTTCGATCATTTGCTTTTTGAGACCGCATTTAATCGAGGCGCAACCTGCGTCGACGGTACTCGGGTTTTAGATATCGATGTTCGCAAGAAGTCACCTCACTTAGTTACACTCCAAGGTGAGAATGGGAAACAACAAGAGGTTGCGGCGAAAGTCATCATCGATGCCTCCGGGCAGTCATCGCTGCTGGCCAATCGTTTGCAGATCAAGGAGTATTACGAAGATCTTCGAAAAGCTGCGATTTGGGGCTACTACGACGGTGCGGTTCGCGCGGGCGGGGGAAACCCCGAAGTAACTTGTATCCTGCACACGCAGAGCAAAGACGCGTGGTTTTGGTATATACCGTTAGGCGATGGCACTGTCAGCGTCGGTTTAGTGGGCGACAACGACTTTTTACTGAAACGTGGTGGATCGCCGGCAAAGACGTTTGAAACGGAAATCAACAATTGCCCTGGAATCAAACGACGTTTGTTGGACGCGAAATTACGGGGTAAGTTTGCGGTAGCCAAAGAGTTCTCATACACCGTGAAAGAACAGTCTGGTGACGGATGGGTATTGGTCGGTGACGCCGGCGGCTTCATTGATCCGTGCTACTCATCAGGCGTTTTTCTTGCCTTGAAATCTGGCGTGATGGCTGGTGAAGCGGTTGCCGAAGGCCTCCATTCCGGGGATACCTCAGCTCGGCAACTTGGGAAGTGGACGCGAGAATACGAATCCGGTGTCAAATGGATACGCAAGCTGGTCCGGGCTTTCTACACGAAAGAATTCAGCTTTGGCTCGTTCATGAAAGCTCACCCCGAGCACGCAAAAAATGTGACTAATCTATTGATTGGCCGTGTTTTCGAAGGGAATCCCGGCAAGGTCTTTGAGGACATGGATCCTTGGATTGAGAAGGCAAAACGGGGCGAGGACATGGAGATGGCCGCAAGTAAGTAATGCAATCTCGCTCTCGACGCCAAAGAGTCCAAGCGAACAACCGAGAGTGTTAAGCTTAAAGCTTTGCGGTTGAACGACGTTTTTAGGAAATGCACCGTTCCCGCTCGAATTATTCTTACCAACCCAGAATTATCCTTTTCTGGATATTCTAAGCCCTGCTGGGGAGATTAATTTCGTTTTATTTGTCACGAAACCACCTCGTCTTTGGGGGATTGGGGTTTTTGCGATCAGTTTGCGGCCCTGTTTCCACCGCTTCCCAGAAAAAAAAACTACAATCTGGTGTCGCTTAATGGTCGGGTTTCCTTCTTTAAAGGCCTGCCATGATGGATATTTTTACTGTGAAATTAGCCCATTGGTGCCATTAGCAGTGATCGTTAGGCTTGTATTGTTACGACTTAACTGTATTGAACGCTGATTTTTAATGTTCGTTACTTGACAATCGGAGTCTACGCACACTATGATGTCGACTAAGAAATTAAGTTTTCTTTTAAAGATGAACAATCGACGCCGTTAATTAATGTTATTTTTAGCCACGGCGTCGTACGGAAATTTGGTAATTTTTCTTTTTTATGTTTTTTGGAGTGGTTTATGAAAAATCGAAGAAACTCTGGTTTCACCTTGGTGGAACTTCTTGTTGTGATTGCCATCATTGGCATTCTCATCGGGATGCTGCTTCCTGCTGTACAGCAGGTTCGTGAAGCAGCTCGTCGTACAACTTGTATGAACAATTTGCGACAGATTTCATTGGCAACGCTCAATTACGAGTCGGCCTACCAGAGGTTCCCAAAGGCTTGGAACGGTAGCGAAGATTACGATGCGAATGTTGACGCCCTGTTTACTTCTACCACTGGTCACCAGTGGGGTGGAATGTTAGTTCCTATTCTTCCTTTCATGGAGCAGAACAACGTTTCTCGTTACTTCGAAGAGTACAAGGTTCCCGATGTTTACTGGAGTTCAGCTGACATCAATCAATTTGCTGCTTCAGCGAAAATTCCAGCATTCGAGTGTCCTTCTGACCAAGCTGAAACTCGACGTAAAGTCGGTGGAAGCGGTGACTTTTCAACTTTCTTCTTGTTGAGTGGTCGTGGTAACGGTTGGTGGATGAATGATGCTGGTGGAGATCCTATCTCGAGCCATCACAATATCACTAACTATCTTGGTTGCTCAGGCCGATTGGATTACGATCCAGTAGCCGGTACCGATCCTCGTTGGTCGCCTTACTACGGTGTCTTCGGTGAGTGGAATCGTGGCGTCAAGATGGGTGCCATGACTGATGGTACTTCTAACACTATCTCTTACGGTGAAGTTACTGGTTTTGGTACTGATGCATGCTTCGCATGGACATCGACTCCTCAGTGCGTTCACTGGAACACATTGAACTTGGCTGGAAACCCTTATCCGGACTACGATGGTCGTTGGTACGTATTCGGTTCACGTCACGCTGGTAACTTTATTAACTGGGCGTTTGCTGATGGATCTGCTCACTCGATCTCAGAAGCAGTCAATCCAACGCTAATTATTCAGTTGGCTGGACGTGCAGACGGTGAAGTTCTTATAACAAACGACAACGGATTCTAAAAACTTGAAACCATGAAAGGTTTTACGATGCAGAAGTGTTTTTTATTATTGACTTGTTTCTTCCTTGCGATCGCTTGCGGCTGTGAAAATGGCCCTACAGAAGATCCGGAATTTAAGAAGACGAAAGTCGGAGAAAATGACGACACAGGGTCAACCGGCAAAAAAGCTGGTGAAAAGGGACAATCGATGGATGCTCCGGAAGCGTAAAACTGGAGTGTAGAGAGTTTTGATTAGTAAGAGCTAATTAATGATAAATAGAAGCCTCGCGGTTTACCGCGAGGCTTTTTTTGTTAGCAGACTGTCCAATTGTGAAGTTTTATGATTCGCAGTCTCGTCTCCGGCTGCGTCGTTACCGGCTGCGTCGTTACCGGCTGCGTCGTTAACAACGCCAAATCAATGGGAATTTAGCAGCTTGGGTTTGGTTAAGGTGAAATGGTGTTCAGGTGTGGTTGTGATGAAGTTCTGAAGGCAAGAGAATTTAATCGAGTTGAATGTCGATCCAAACTAAGCGATGGTCCGTTGCGTCGATTAGGTTTGCCCCGTTGATTGCAGGCTTGGGCCAGAAGACACCGCTAGATTTTACATTTAGGTTTACCGAGGGAAGGCAGTAGTCGAGGCGTAAGTTACCGACGTTGGTGTCTCCAAAGTCGCTTGTGTCTAATTCGGAGTTTCCTTTTTGGTTCAAATTCACGCCTCCTTGCTTCAGTGAATAATATTTTCCTCCAAAGCTCTTGGGGGGATTTGTGTGGTTGATTCGGGGGTGATTCGTTAGAAGTCGGGCAGCGTTTTCGGTACTGTCACCGTCGTTTTCATCTGCGTTCATGTCACCGGCGATAACGAATAAGTCAGTATTGGACAGGCCTCCTTTGCGACCCGAGTCATCGTAAATGTAGTCCGATTTTCCCTCGGCGATATAGTCGGCGAAGAATCGAATCTCGTCATGGTTTCTGCAACCGTTTCGATCTTCGGCCCCATCAAATACGGGAGGAGTTGGATGAGCCACTAAAAAATGGATCGTCTTCCCAGCAACCCGGATTGGGATATCCCAATGGCTTTTCGATGAGAGTCGAAATTGCTCCATTACGCTGGAAGGATAAAAGGGTTGCTTATCTTTGTTTCGTGGGACAAGCCGCGAAGGCATGTCCTTCCAAAGGAAATTTCTAAAGGTCTTGATCTCAGGCTTGGCGATTTCAAACTTGGAAAGTACGACCATCCCGTATTGTCCTGGGAATTTCCCAAAGCCAAACGCATCATTTGCGGTTCCTTTGGATCCGTCGCCGTCGAGATCCAGTTTTGAATCGACGCCGGTGTTCACGGCATCTGAAAATGTATAGCGGTAATCAATGGGTGGATTGCCATTTTGCGAAACCGCTAGATAGTTAGTTTGAAATCCGTCTATTCCTTTTCCCGCGGCGTCATAGTCAAACTCATTGAGAAGAATCACATCTGGTCGAATGCGTTGGATAATCTCGGCGATCTTTTTTGGGTTTTTAGAATTGCCGTCCGATAGTTCTCGTTTTAGTTGACCGGCCTCGGAGCGATAGAACGAGATGTTGAATGACGCGAATCGAACCGTCTTGTCGTTGGTTTTTTGAAGGTGGTTGGTCTCTTGAGAGGCAGTCTGGCTGAGTGAGAGATGGGGTAGCCCTAAGGCAATGATGGAAATTGAAACTTGTAACAGAAATTGGTAGGTGAATTGCATAGAAAGTGACCAATACAGAGAAATGCAAGTTACAAATTGGTTTGACGAATGGCTTGTGGAAAGCCGAGGAGTGCCAAGTAAGAGGCACTGCAGGATTTTAAGCAAAAATGCTCAGTATCTCCAAGACGAAATCGCAGGGTAATTTTAGGAGGGACACTTCCGGGGCGTTTCAAGAGTCAAAACTAGGCGAATCGCTTGAGCGTATTCATGCATGCTTCGAAATAGGTGCGCCCGAAGAGGTTGAGGTGGTTCAAGAGGTGGTAGAGTTGATAGAGTTTGACTCTCTCTTGCCAGCCATCCAAGAGTGGCCAGCACTCGTTATAGGCGTCGTAAAAATCGGTTCCGAATTCACCGAACAGCGTCGTCATGCCAAATTCCAATTCTCGATTGGAATAGGAGACAGCTGGATCAATAAGCACCGGAAGTCCGTTTTTCGCCACAATCACGTTACCCGCCCAGAGATCGCCGTGAATGAGAACCGGCGGCGAGGGGTCGTTAATCATGTTTCTGATTTTAGAAAGCAGTTGCCCTGCGTATCGGTCGAACAAACGCGTGGTGAGCCGGTGATTTTGAGCCATCTTTATTTGGGGACGTAGCCGATTTTCGACGAAGAATGTCTGCCAATCATCGGCCCAGGTGTTGACCTGAATCGTGCTGCCAATGAAATTGGATCGAGGATATCCGAACCGAGTTGATTGTGTTTTACGATGCAACTGTGCGAGAGAACGAGCGAATTCAATTTCTGAGATCGAACTGGCATTAGCCGCTTCAATTGCTTCGAGGATTAAGAAAGAGTTGCCGCATCGAGATTTACCAATTCCGATGACTTGTGGGATGCGCAGTGTTTGGGTTGCTCGAATGGCATCGAGTCCGTCTCGTTCGGCTTCCTACATCTCCAAATCGTGTGGGCTGTATTTGACGAAATATCGCTGGCCGTCGCTAAGCGTGATCCGAGCGGCGTTGCTGATGCATCCGCCACTGAGACGTTCAAATGAATGGAGGGCGCAAGAAGGATTTGATGGCGAAGCGAAGCGTGGATTCTGAGAGATGGCGTTTTCAATTGCTCTAGGCAAGGGTAACGCTGTTTCAAACTCGGCCATAGAAATCCGCTGGGTCCTATTGGTCAGGATCGTTTAATGAAGAAATAGAATCGATGATTGAAGGACAGGCAGCTTCAATCATGTCTAGAACGTATTCGAATCCGTCATCCCCTCCGTAGTAGGGGTCTGGAACATCAGATGGCCAGTCGTCTCCAAGGAAGTCGCTTAACAGATTTAATTTTGCCGTCGGATGAGGAGCCATTCGTTGAATGTCTGCCAGGTTTTCCCGATCCATCGCAATGATAAGGTTGAATGAGTGAAGATCTTCGACAGTGATTTTTCTGGATAGACTAAGTAATGGGATACCGCGGTTGAGAGCCGCATTGCGCATGCGATGATCCGCGGGTTTGCCGGAGTGGTATCCAATGGTACCGGCGGAGTCGATTTTTATTGTGCCCTGCAGTTTGTAAGTGTCAATCGAGTGCTGCAGCAGTCCCTCCCCTGCGGGGGAACGACAAATATTACCGAGGCAAACAAACAATACGGAACAGGAGTTACACACTGAATTATCCTCAGCTTGAACGCACGACTATCCAGTGTTTATTGTTATTCGGAATGATAATAAATAGAAGGAGGCGTCTATCAGGACTGCTCTCTTGTTTTGCGATCGGAAAGGTAGCGCGTACAAGATTGCGAGAAACCGTCGAACCGTCACCCGCGGGCAGTTCTTGAGCTTACTTTGAGGAGCTTACTTTGAGGAGCTTACTTTGAGGAGCTTACTTTGAGGAGCTTACTTTGA
>JAPKBL010000234.1 GCA_028823415.1 Mariniblastus sp. | reverse complement strand
AGGGTAAAGCCACTTTGTTTGTGTTGTTTTTTTATTTTCATAGCACAATCAGCTTCGGGAATCCAAAATCTACCGCTTGGCCAAGCGCAGCGCAACCTACAAACCGGCCCCTTTGGTTTAATAACTGGGCCAGTAACTCTCCAAAAGGATTTTCGGGGAATCTACGTCGCCCATGTACCTGAACCACATTTTTAACAGACTCATTTTCAATTGAACCATGTTTTATCTTACACGATTTTTTGAGCATGATTTATTCTGGCAGTAGATTGAGTCACAATGGCTAGCTTCCAAACAGAAGCGAGGATCTGCGGCCTCGCAAAGAGATTTTCGTAGGGGTTTTGTGTTAGGGCATTTCTGACTCGTGAAAGGGCTTACAGAGAAGATTAAAAGATCAGTCATCATCGTAAGCACCGCTTGGTGCCCTGAGCTACAAAACAATCAAGATAACGAGAAAAATCATCCAGCAAATAGCATTGCCCTCGCCGCCTCCACTACCATGCTCACCTCCCCAGCTATCGTCACCTTGCCAAGGAATGCCTACACCTCCCTGTGCAAGCACAATGTACAGGTCAATCATCATAGTCTGAGCTCCGAACATGCTATCAAGCTTCGGGTACAAATAGCGTTGTATCCTACTTTGGTATCTCCCCGATATGTTTTGACTGATGCCTGGTCATTACTCGCTTCACGGCATACTCGGCCGATTGTTTAATCCAAATAGCGTCATGGTTTGGGATAAACCAAATATGCTTCGGGTCTTTCAGCTTCTGGGGTTTCCAATTCCCAATTCCGCGCAGACTCCGTTGATCATGATGTCTGCCTCGCAGCATTTAAATTTCATACGAAAGTTGTTTGTGCGGCACTTGTTTCCACTTCAGTGGTGCGTATAACGAATGATTCAATCCCTCTTTTTTGCCTTTTGCTTCTCTTTTCCGATTTTGTATGGGCATCAGTCTTTCGATATTCTTAATTGCCTCAGAATACTTTTGTAGATCATCCAGTATCCACCAGTTTTCCTTCATCTAATTGATTGTTTTAAACAAGAGCCAGAAGATGGCTAGAGGAGTTACGAATCCGATTTTAGCGCCGAAAGCTCCATTTTCAGAGCTTTGGGCGAGCATGAAAACAATTAATAATTACAATCGAAGCTGTGCTGGTTGTTGGCTGACTATCAACTCAGTCAATACAACCATTGATTTTATCAATGACCGGGTTTCATGCGAAAACTGTTAGCATGCCTCCTCTTCGCCGGGGAGAGTAGATGAAAGTATCAAGAGGTTTCTCTCCAATCATCGGTAAACCAGCAGACCGAACCTACTGTTTGCCGATGTAGAGTGTAAGGCGAGAACGAGTGGCGGCGGCGGCGGTGGGTTTATTGGATTGTTCCCAGATTTGAAGTGCCCGTTGGGCAGCGGCGGCGGCGGCCTCAAAGTTCTTGTTCGCAGCGTGGGCGATGGAGAGGGTATCAAGGTATTTGGCGTTTTTGTTTTGGGTGATCTTGGAAAGGCGCCCAGCCAATGCAAGAGCTTCGGTCGGGCTTCGTAGCGCTGCATTCGACGTGGTGCTCAGGAGCAGGGAAAGTTGATTGGCGGCATCGAGTTGTTTGGTGTCGTTGCGGAGGGCATCCTGATAGTTGGCGATGGCTTCGGAAATTAGACCTTCGTTACGGAGGGAGTTGGCAAATTGGAAATGGGCCTTTCCAAGGAATCGCTTGAGTTGAACGTCGCCAGCGTTAATCTTGAGTGCAGCATTCAGATGGGTGAGTGCTTCTTCATAGCGGGTCAATTTGATCAGGATGGAACCGAGTTCGCTGAGAATTCGAAAATCCTGTGGATTCATTACCCGTGCTTTCTCTAATGCCTCAAGTGCAGCTTCGGTATTCTTGCGTTCCTGCAGAATGATCCCAATGATAAAATGGATATCGGCCAGTTCCTTTCGACTGGTTCCAGGAACTGTTTCCGCGACTGCGACATGTCGCTGGAGATAGGTCAGACCCTCGGCAATCTCGTTGTGATCGACGAACTGGCTGTTGACTCGAAGTGGGTCGACATCTGGAGGAGGCCCAACCCATTGCCCGGGAAACGGCACAGAATGGTCACGCCAAAGTTTCGGGTCGGCATCAAGCAGATCGACATCGGCAAGGAGTTGATCGACGCTGATCGGGCCCTTGTAGACAACAGCCACGCGTCCATAGCGATCAAGGAGGAAACTGCCAGGGACCGGCATGGGCAGCCATCGGTCGAGAAGTGAGCGTTGGAAGAGATCAAGGTTGCGAACGGTTTGGGAGGTCGTGTTGTCGGCGTCAAAAGGGAATTTCAGTTTGGCCAATGCCCGCCTGGCAGCAACAGTATTTTCAGGATCAGCGTGAAGCACGTGTATGCGCAGTCCCTTTGAGCGAATTCTGGACTCGGCCGCTGTCCATTCACGAAGCTCAGAGATGCAGGGGGCACACCAACTCGCCCAGAGGTTGATGAGCAAGGGTCCCTTCAAACGATCAGCCGGGAGTTCGGACACACCGTTTTCGGATTGGATATAGACCGGAGGGGGCGACAACCGTGCCGAAAGCACGATCCGGGCGGAAGGTTCAGGATCGGGGAATACGGGGGGCAAGGGAGTGAGGCTCTTGCGGTTGGACGGCGGACTCCATGATTTTGCGGCGGCGACTCCCTGGGTAACGAGGAAACGCTCGCCCGGTTCGATACCTGAAATTGATTCTTGTGTTCCTCCCGGCCAGCGAACCAGTAACTTTTCGATACTGGCGTTTGGACCAAGTCCAAAATGAAGCCAGCCGCTGGATTGAGACAGGAACGCATCGCCGGCGCGCACACTCCGAATCAGGGGAACCTGCTGATTCTTGAGGTAGAGTTGGACACGGGCACCCACAGCATCGCGGTTGGTTGTTTCACCATTGCC
>JAPKBL010000029.1 GCA_028823415.1 Mariniblastus sp. | reverse complement strand
CGATAGCGACGCTGAGCAAGCGGGTGACGAAGACGGTAAGGATCGGGTGATCGACTCGCGATCGCTTAAGAACCGCAAAATTTACTGCCTTGATTTGAAAATCAGTAACCGGGCTGAAGATTTTATTGATGAGGTCAAGAGGATACATCAGGAGAACGCGGTTCAGATTGTTGGCTTGGGTGACATCATCAACGGCGGGTTTTCAAAGGATGCCGGAGAGCGGATGACAAGCCCGACCAACGATACAGCGTTGGCTTTGAATGGGAGTGGCCTGGATCAGCCATCGATCTTAAATCGCGTGGAGGAATCAAGCGGTCGGCGGTGGTATCCTGTGATCGATTACAGTCGATGCACGAACTGTATGGAGTGTATCGATTTTTGTTTGTTCGGTGTTTACGGCGTCGACTCAGTAGATACTATTCTCGTTGAGCAACCGGATAATTGCCGCAAGGGGTGCCCTGCATGTAGTCGCGTTTGTCCCGAGAATGCAATTATGTTTCCGCAGCATAAAACCCCTGCGATTGCAGGTTCAAGCGATGCTGTAGCGAGCATGAAAATTGATTTATCGCAGTTGTTTGGAGCGCCCGCTGACGGGAAATCGGCAGAGGAACTCGCGGCACTTGAGCGAGATGAGCAACTGATTGCCGTTGGTCGCGATGCGGTCGGGATGACGGTCGGGATCCCCCGGCGACAGGAAGAAAAATCGGAGCACAGCAAGGATGACTTGGATGATTTGGTTGATCAGTTAAATGATCTCGATATCTAGGCGGTGGGTTTTGCTAACAGTGGCCTTTGAACGGTATCCAGTTGCTTAAGCGTGATCCACCATCATGCCAAATACTTCGTAAGCTTCGCTGAGGTTATCCTTAACCTTATCGGCTTTGATTCGCTTGTTGACGCGATAATAAAACATCGTTCCCGATTGAGCTTCCACGCAAATGTTTGGTCTGGCAGTAAAGAAATCCAACGTTACTTGATTGAAATACTGTCTCAGTTGTTGTTCGTCAGATCCTTGCAAAACGAACTTACTTGAAAACTCTGGGTGATCATCGAAATCAATATCCTGAAAGCCGAGTGCACTGCCGATTCTGTCAAGAAAGTTCTCGGGGCGGATGGTGAAATCTGGACAAACTAAGTCGGGAGAGTGAAGTGACACGACCGACTGGTGCCGGGTCTTAGAGTTTTTCCCGCTTCCGGTCGTGTATTTGTATTCGAAGATGGCGATTTTGACTTCGCCGCTGTCCCCCTGAATCAGGTTGCTCATTCGCCGACCTCGACCCACATTGAAGAGTTTGAAATCTGAAAAACGAGTGAGTAGATGGGGATCGCCGTCGGGGGAAAATGTTAACCCCATCTCCTCGGCTGTCTCTTTCAGTTTCTGTTTCCGCTTTTTCTCGTAAAGGATCGAATACGTGATACCGCCCACGACTAATAGGACGATGGTGACTACTATTGCTATTGAGAAATTATCCACAAATTTGAACCGTGTAAAAACGTTGCGGCTTAATCATGATTCTTTATTTGAGTTGTACTAATTCAGAATCCGGCTGGGGCGGATTGGCTTTTTCTGGGTCTTGCCAATTCTCGGCTTCAAAGTGTTGATCATAAACACCGTAGTCATGATAAGCAATTTTTTTTGCGAGGCGATAGGCCCAGCTTTTTTCCGGAATGGGTTCTAAATCTGGGGAATACTGAGACGGATGTGGTTGTGTTGCTCGCAATTCAGCGATCGCTGACTTTCTCGCCGTCGCGTCTTTGGCGCCATGTTTTTCTACGAGGGATTCAATCAGATCTGGCCGCTCTAGGACGATACAGCCACGGGTGTTTGCGGCGGCAGTTTTTCTGAAATCTCTTAAAAACTCTGATTCATTGAATACCTGATCCAGCGGCCGTTCATCGTGAATGGACTCCTTGGTGAACTGGATGATCGGACACGGTTCGATGTCGCCCCAAGGGTTGACGTGATGTGTGAAACCAGTGGCCGCGGGACAGAGTGCTTTGCCATCAGCATCGTAGTAGGCATCAATGACAATGATCGGTTTTTTGCAACGCATGTCTACCACAAACTGTCTTGCGGTTCGTTGTTGCTCGGGAGTCAAGGCGAGTTCGGGGGCGGGGTCGGGCCCCATTGGCCGGTAAACGTGATACCACGTATAGAGCACGCCCATTTCAATGAGGCGGTCGACCCATTCTTCGCAAAGGAGTTCTTCGAAATTAGTTTGGCATAAGCTGGTGCAGACGCCTGTCATTACCTTGTTGTTGAGACAGTTCTGAAGTCCGGCCATGGTGGCTGATAGTACGCCGGCTTTTCCGCGTCGCTGATCGCTGATGATCTCTGTTCCCTCGACGCTGATCAAAGGCGTCACGTTACCGCATTTGCGAAGTCGTTTGGCGACTTCATCGGTAATAAAGTGTCCGTTAGTGAACACTTGAAAATAGACATCCGGATGTGCTTCGAGAATCTCAAACAGTTCTTTGTGCATGAACGGTTCTCCGCCGAGCAGCCCAAAAAATGAATTCCCTTGTTTCTTGGCCGAGCCGATCATTCGGTTCATTGCCTCGACATCAATTTTACTTTGCTTTGACGAGACATCGACCCAACAACCGGTGCACCGAAGATTGCAACTGTTGATGATCGAAATGTAGAGATAGGGCGGGAAGAATTTACCGTTCTTCAATCTTTTCTTGTGTTTCTGAACGCTTCGCCAGCCCTTGAAGCCCATGTTCCATGCCAGTTTCCAGAGCAAACGTTTGTCTGTTTCTAGCAACATTCGCTTGGCCAATCGAAGATACATTTTCTGTTCCGTGTGAGAGCCGGTTTTTTTTACAGTCCGAGCGAGTCGGGCGGTAAGCAAAGTTGGAAGGTGAAAAATTGAGAGATCACTAGGTTCAAATTTGACATTCAGTTCAAACTTGACCTCTCCCAGTATACCCGCCGGCGGAAAGATACGCACCGACAACGCTGGGTCATCTCATTGAAGAAAACCGCATCATGGTGGGATATTTCACGGACCAATGGGAAGTTCGAAGCCAATTTGTTGCCGATGGGATTTGAATTGGCATCTGCTGCCCATGCTTTAGTTACGCGGCCCGACGTGCTGGCGACGAATCTAGACGGCTGTCCTGTGCCGATTGGATCGGCGATTCAAAGGGGATTCGAAGTTGATTTTCAGAAGCGATTTTTTTCAGATGAGCACTGTACTCACGGTCCTCTCGCCGACGTAAGACTGCAGAAATTCGCCCCCCCGCCTGCCGCAATCGCCAAGGTTGCAACGGGGCATTGATTAGATCCCAGGCGATCAAGAGGGCTGTCCTCACGATGGAGGCACCTGCAATGGAATGCCGGCAATACGTTCGCTGGGCAGATTGCCCATGAGCCAGTTTCAGCTCTCTTGTGATTAAGCCGGTTCGTTCGACTTCCAAAGTCGTTTCTGGGCTGAACGCGGTTCCCATCCCGATCGTTCGAAGGCTCATCGCAATCTCAAGATCGAAAAAGACAGAGTCGAGGTTTTCTGAAATGGGATGAATTTGCTCAATTGCAGAGCGACGATAGAACGCGGCCCAGGATGTTGGGCCAAGTGGGGAAACGCGTTTTATTCTTGTGGGAGTATTGCGCCAGCGTGTGGCGGTCATTTTCCTTTGAAACCCAATCCCGGCCTCTACACCAGCGGTGACTATTTTCTGAGGCTCTGAGTGAGTTGTGATCAGCGGTGAAACGCTGGCGATATGTGGTTTTTGGAAAGCGTCCTCGACGGTCAATTGCCAATCCTGGGAGAGCTCCATTCCGGGGCGAATGAACGTGATAAAATCTCCGGACGAAAGGCTCACCCCACGATTAAACATTGCAATCAAATCGCACCGCTTCTCGGTGGATACGAAAGTGATTTCGTCGCTTAGCTGGTGAGGGTCTTGGTATGTTCCATCATGAATGACAAGAATTTCGCTTGAGGGCGATCGGTCTCGTAGGATCGAAGCCAGCGTTTGATCGAATAAGCGTTCGTCGCCCATCAGTGGAATGATGATAGAAAACCGTGGCATTTTTTAACCCTGAGTCAGGTTCTAGGAGAGCTGCGAATGAGTATCGCGTCGTTAACGAGAAGCATGTGTCTGCTTGCTGTCATCGGAAATTTTCGAGCTGAAAATCGAAAAAAATATTTAGATTCTGATTGCCGCATTGATAGCACTGTTTTTATTTCAGAATTTGAGGTTTTCGCTGAAGTTTATTGATTTGTGTTTCGTCCGAAGGCGTCCGTAACTTTTGCGTGACCAATAACCCAAAGATGATCAAAAACCCGCCGATTATTTGGACAACTGTGATTTTTTCATTGAGTGGCGAGATCCAAGCTGCGGCTAAGGCGACCAAAGGCACTAAGTTTTGGTAGACCGAGGCGTGGGATGCTCCCAGTTTATGAACGCCATAATTCCACATGGCATAGGCCAATCCTGTTGAGAAGATTCCTGAGTAACCAATGCAAAATAAAATCGAGGGTTGATTCAGGTGCCCGAACCCTTCGGACTCGGTAATCCACGCCATTAAATAGTGGATCGGCAGGGTGCCAAGGGTAGCATAAAACGCAAGTTGAATGGGCGAAATCGATTTCATCAGTGGGCGGCTAATGATGACGCTCGTCGACCACGCCAGTGCTGCGATAAGAATGATTGAATTTCCGATCAAATTTTCATTTGAAAAGTCGATACCACCACTTTGAAGTGTGACGACGAGCGTACCGACGAAGGTAATCGTTAGACCGATCCATATTTTTTCGAGATGTTCGCGGAGGAAAATGAAAGCGAGTATTGCGGTCCACATCGGAATCGACGACATAATTAGCGCTGTGTCACCGGCGGTTGTGCGGTCCATTCCGATCGCAAACAAAATCTGATAGAAGCCGCCAGAGAGAAGACCGAACGCCATGACAACCCCCCATTTTTTTGCAGTGGAGCGATTGGCGTGGGGGGTGGGATTTGTGCTCGGTTCGGTTGCGCGCCGGCGTTTTTCCAGTAAAACGCATACGCCAAGGGTCATTGCGGAGAGGGTTAGGCGAACAGCATTGAACGCGAATAGGTCTATCAGCGTGATTCCTACTTTCATGACAGCCATGTTGACGCCCCAGATGAGGGCAACCAGTAACAGGCTAATGTCCGCCAAACGGATAGATGGCATGGGAGATGATTTATGATTATTGATGGTAGATCTCAAATGGCTAACCGGCAGAGCAGCTCCCAATCTGGAGTGGGCGCGAGTGATTTTTTAGGTTTCCCGAAAATTCCACCGTTAATGATGATATGATCCCAGCGAGCTGACCCGAAGAGCGGAATCAAATATCGGGGGTGGAGTCGTCAAAATCGCGGCAATTTCAGATGTTTTTTAGGGTGAGTCAGCCTAGAAGGAATTGCCGGGCTTGAATCCTTCAACTTCAACCCATACAAAATGGTCATGCAACAATACTTAGACCTTCTTCGACATATTCTCGACAAAGGCGTTGAGAAAACCGATCGCACCGGAACCGGAACGAAAAGCGTTTTTGGTTACCAGATGCGGTTTGATCTTCGGGATACTTTTCCGATGATCACCACCAAGAAACTGCATTTTAAGAGTATTATTCACGAATTACTCTGGTTTTTGAGTGGTGATACCAACGTTCGCTATTTGCAGGAAAATGGCGTTCGAATCTGGAACGAATGGGCGGATGAGAATGGTGAGCTTGGACCGGTGTACGGGTCGCAGTGGCGAAGCTGGCTGGGGGCAGATGGAGCGACGATCGATCAGATTTCACAGGTGATCGATGGTATTGAGAACAACCCGGACTCGCGACGCTTGATCGTGAGTGCTTGGAATGTGGCTGAGATTCCAAAAATGAAACTTCCCCCCTGTCATGCTTTTTTTCAGTTTTATGTTGCCAATGGCGAGTTGTCTTGTCAGCTCTACCAACGAAGCGCCGATGTCTTTCTAGGAGTTCCCTTTAACATTGGTTCTTATGCGGCACTGACTTGCATGGTGGCTCAGGTCACTGGATTGAAAGCCGGTGATTTTGTGCACACTCTCGGAGACGCGCATCTCTATTCGAACCATCTCGAGCAAGTGGATTTGCAGTTGTCGCGCGAGCCTAAGCCATTGCCGAAACTTTCGATGAATGACAATGTAAAATCAATCTTTGATTTTAAGTTTGAGGATTTTGAGCTATCGGAGTACGAAGCTCATCCTCACATCAAAGGCAAGGTTGCAGTTTAGTTGCGTTTAGCGATTGCAGTATCGAAACGGGTGAGGTTGATGAAAAAGTTAGCGATGATCGTGGCCGCCGCCAAGAACGAAGTCATTGGAGTCAACGGAGATCTGCCTTGGCAGATTTCTGCCGACTTGAAGCGATTCAAACGGTTGACGATGGGCCATCATATTATCATGGGGCGAAAAACCTATGATTCGATTGGCCGTTTGTTGCCTGGCCGGACAACGGTCATTATTACGCGTCAAGCTGATTTTGTTTGTGAGGGCGGGTTAGTCGCCAACTCAATTGAGGAAGCGATTGAATTGTGTGCCAAAGACGATCTTCCGTTTATCACGGGAGGTGCGGAAATTTACCGGCTTGCACTTCCGTTTGTTAACGAAATCCACCTCACTCGGGTGCACACGGAAGTCGACGGTGATACAAAATTGCCCGAAATCGATTGGGATGATTGGACACTCGTCGAGGAACAGCATTTTCAGCAAGATGAAAAGAACAGTTTCGACTATTCATTTCAGACGTTTGCCAGATCCTGATTTGCCAGATCCTGATTTGCGAGATCCTATTTTGACGGCTATTGGAACGTGAGTTCCGATCGGCTGCCCCTCCTCGGAGCAACGGCTCAGGGTATTGGTGATTGGGCTCACGTTCGGCACTGAAGCGGCGGTATCGCGCTGTTTTCTCAGTAAATCTGCGCCAGTCAATCCGCTTAGATTACAATGGAGGGCGATACGGGAAATTGTATCGATCGCTGCCGAGAAATTATTTCACTGGATTTGGTAATTCATTATGTTTCAACACTTAACATTCGTTTTGGTCACCCTACTGGGTCTTGTTTTGAGTTCCGGGAATTTTGCTCAGGCTCAGCCAGTCCCTGCAGAAGACTTACAACAATCGTTTTTTAAATCGTTATCGTTTCGATCTATCGGCCCGTATCGCGGGGGGCGGTCGGCGGCAACGGCAGGAATTGCTGGCAATCCGATGCTGTATTACATGGGTGCCGCAGGAGGTGGTGTCTGGAAGACCGAGGATGCTGGGTCAAGTTGGGAGAATATCTCGGACGGTTTTTTTGGGGGATCGATTGGTGCGATTGAAGTCGCCCCCTCCAACCCAAATGTTATTTACGTGGGTGGCGGAGAGGTCACGGTGCGCGGAAATGTCTCTCATGGTAATGGGGTGTGGAAGTCGGTCGATGCGGGGAAGTCATGGAAGCAGGTGGGTTTAGAAGATTCCCGACGCATTCCTCGGATTCGCATCCATCCGACCAATCCGGACATCGTTTACGCGGCGGTACTTGGACATTTGTTCGGCGCTAATCAGGAGCGTGGTGTTTTCAAAAGCGTCGATGGAGGCACAACGTGGAAGCGGGTGTTGTTTGTCAATGAAGAGGCAGGCGCAGTCGATTTGGTTATTGATCCACAAAATTCAAATGTGCTTTTTGCAACCACGTGGAAAATCATGCGAACTCCTTACAGTCTGGAGAGCGGAGGCGAGGGGTCGGGTATATGGAAGAGTACCGACAGTGGCGAAACGTGGACTGAAATTACTCGCAACGAAGGACTGCCTCAGGGAATCGTTGGGATTTGTGGTGTTGCCGTATCGCCCGTCGACTCCAATCGTGTGTGGGCGATGGTTGAGTCCAGTGACGGTGGTCTTTTTAGAAGTGATGATGGCGGTGCGTCCTGGATTCGAATTAACGAGGAGCGAAAATTAAGGCAGCGAGCGTGGTACTACACGAGAGTCTATGCGGGCCCAAAAAATGTTGACGAAGTTTACGTCCTGAATGTTCGGTTTTGGAGATCCGGTGATGCCGGAAAGTCGTTTGAATCGATTTCAACGCCCCACGGCGACCACCATGATTTATGGATTGCTCCGAATGATCCCCAACGCATGGCAGTGGCCGATGACGGAGGGGTTCAGATCTCGCTGAACCGCGGAAAAACTTGGTCGACTTATGAAAACCAACCGACAGCACAGTTTTATCGAGTCACTACCGATGATCATTTTCCCTATCGGATTTATGGTGCCCAGCAAGATAATTCGACCGTTCGTA
The DNA here is from genome assembly GCA_028823415.1 of Mariniblastus sp. Lineage (GTDB taxonomy): Bacteria > Planctomycetota > Planctomycetia > Pirellulales > Pirellulaceae > Mariniblastus. Next base: position 38,852 of record JAPKBL010000029.1, on the reverse strand, counting down.
TTTTAAGTCGAACGAGTGGCCGGAGTATTGGTGAACGGGATTGGATCCCGACGGCGGGAGGTGAGAGCGGATTTCTTGCGCCCGATCCCGAAGATCCCGAGATTGTTTACGGCGGTTCTTACGGTGGCTATTTGACCCGGGTAAATCACCGCACACAGGAGACGCGCAATGTCCACGTTTGGCCTGATAACCCAATGGGACACGGGGCGGGTGACGGGAAGTATCGGTTCCAGTGGAACTTTCCTATCTTCTTTTCGAAACACGATTCAAAAGTGCTGTACACCGCAGGCAATGTGCTTTTCAAAACCACCAATGGCGGGGATAGCTGGAAAAGGATCAGTGGCGATCTGACACGTAACGATTCGTCAAAGTTGGGATCGTCCGGGGGGCCGATCACGCAAGACAATACGAGTGTTGAATACTACTGCACGATCTTCGCGGCTTGTGAATCTGCAATTGAGAAAGATGTTCTTTGGGCGGGATCGGATGATGGACTCTTGCACGTGACTCGCGACGGTGGAAAGAAATGGGTGAATGTTACGCCACCAGAATTGCCGGAATGGGCACAGATCAATTCTATTGAACCGCACCCCACGTTGCCGGGGGGCCTTTATGTTGCCGCGACGCGATACAAGCTTGATGATTTCAAACCGTATCTATTCAAAACAGAAGATTATGGTGAGACCTGGACGGCGATCAATGACGGGATTGGCCGTCAGGATTTTACCCGAGTCATCCGAGCCGACCCTGCTCGCGAGGGATTGTTATATGCAGGAACTGAATCGGGGCTTTACATTTCTTTTGATGACGGCGGTCGCTGGAGTGCGTTTCAATGCAATTTGCCCATTGTTCCGATTACTGATCTTGCCATCAAGAATGGAGATTTGATCGTGGCGACGCAGGGGAGATCGTTTTGGTTACTGGATGATCTAACCCCAATTCATCAATGGACGTCAGAGTTGTTTGAAAAAGAAATTCAGTTGTTGGCGACGCGCCCGACGATTCGAATGCGTGGCGGTGGCAGCGGTTCCCCCGGAAGAACCGCTGGGCAGAACATACTGGCCGGGGTGCCGATTCGATTTTTCGCGAAACGTGTGCCGGATAAGAAAATGAAAACGGAACTGCAGTTGATCGATCCGTCCGGTGACGTGATCCAAACCTTTAGCACCCAGCCAGACCGCGAACGCAAAGATAAGAAGCTAAAAGTGGAAGCGGGCGTCAATGAGTTGCGATGGGATATGAGGTATCCAGGGGCCGAAACGTTTGAGGGAATGGTGCTCTGGGGTGGAGGCACAAGAGGGCCCCTTGCTGTTCCGGGAGTTTACCAAGCGAAGTTGACAGTCTCAAAGTCATCTACGGATAATGGAACGCTGACCTCTGAAGAAAATACGATTTTCAATCAAACCATTGATTTTAAGATCGAGAAAGATCCAAGGTCATCGGCCACACTCGCCGACTTCCAGTCGCAATTCAATTTTCTCATTGGCGTGCGGGATAAATTGAGCGAAATTCACTTGGCAATCAAAAATACTCGCGATATCCGTGAGCAACTCAAGAGTCTTCAAAGCAGGCTTGAAAAAGGGGACGGAAACGAGGATCTGGTAGAGAAAGCCAAGAATTTGGATCAAGCGTTAGTGAATGTCGAACAAGCGCTTTACCAAACAAAAAACGAAAGCCCCCAGGATCCACTAAACTATCCAATTCGGCTTAATAACCGTTTGAGTGGTCTCGTGGGCGTCGCCAGTGCTGGCGATCATCGGCCGACTCGGCAGTCGATTGCCGTGAGAAATCAGTTGATTCAAGAAATTGACGACTTGCTCACCAAGCAAAAGACGGTGGTTGACCAAGGGATCAGGAAATTTAACGAAGCGGTGCGAAAGGCGAGCGTCCCAGCAATTTTCACGAAGCTTCCATAGCCCTCGCTCCAACGATAGAAGGTTTGTAACGGGTTTTACGGTTGTTTTACGGTTGTTTTACAGCTTCGTTGCGATCCTCAGGTTTTTGATCGCGGGTATTGGAACACGGGGTCAGTTGGCTTGGGAGAATTCCCAAATTTCCTCTTTGTTGGTTTGATGTGGGATGCCGAAATTTCACGAATTGCCGTGAAAATGCAGTTATTTGCGACGTTTTAAGGTTTTCCCAGCGTGTTTTTCCTCTTTGGGGCCTGTCCAGAGGTGCCAATTCCGACCGTTGAAGGCGGTGATTGGGAGTCTTCAGAATTCAGGTGAGTTTCCAGAATTCACCATCTATTCTCTATGAATTTTGGGCTCTGATGAGATTTGGATTTGTCCAAAATTCTCGATCGCTCTACAATGACGGTGAACACAACCTCGAGAGGAATCCTCTCGTGTAGCCAATAAAAATTCCGAAATGGGGGTTAGGGTGGAAATCAAAGTTACTGCCAGGCATGGGAATATGAGTGATGAGATTCAGGAAACGATGAAGGCAAAAGTTTCTAAGCTCCCTAAATTTTTTGATCGGACAACAGCGATACAAGTCTTGGTGGATTTGGAGCACACGGATGCTCCGAAAGTGGAGATCATTGTTTCAGCAGAAGAAGCCAATGATTTTTTTGCCTCCGACACCGGCTCGAATGTGCTTGTTGCTTTAGACAGCACGGTTTCCAAAATGGAACAGCAATTAAAAAAACATAAAGAAAAACTTATTAGTCATCGTGGGCGAGACCACAAGATTCCAGAGGAATTAACCGAGTAAATTTTTTGCTTGAAGTGAATTCATCGCCTGCAAGACAACAAACATACAAAAGGAACCATTTATGAAGTTTTCTGATTTCGTGAAAACGGAAGCGATCAGAGCGGAGCTAACGTCTACTGACAAAGAAGGAGTCGTCCGCGAGTTAGTCGCCAGCTTGGTCGAATCTGGGCAGCTTGGTGGAGACGATCACGAAGCGATCGTTCAAGCAGTTTTGAAACGGGAAGAGTTGGGAAGCACGGGGATCGGTCGAGGAATCGCCGTTCCACACACAAAACACCCGAGTGTAAGTCAACCGGTTGGAACGGTTGGCATTAGCCCAACAGGGGTTGATTTTCAAAGTCTTGACGGAGAGCAGGTACAGCTTTTTTTCATGCTGATCTCTCCGCCTGACCAGCCGAATGACCATCTTCGTGCGTTGGAAAATATTTCCAAGCAGTTGCAGGATGAAACTTTTTGCCGATTCCTTAAGCAGTCGCGGACTTCCGAGGATATCCAGCAGATACTGGAAGAAGCTGATAACAATCAGTTTGTTTCCTAAAATCGTTTGGCAAACTATTGATTCAACCTTAGATGGCTCAAATTACAGATGTCGGAACAGTCCCAATCAGCGATCGTTACAATCAGCAACCCACAGGGTTTGCACATGCGCCCTGCGTATTTGTTTGTCTCAACCGCGTCGAAGTACGACTGTAAGATTGAAGTAATCAAAGATGATATCCGGGTAGATGGCAAAAGCGTGTTGGATATTTTGACACTCGGCGCGACACAGGGGACAAGGGTCCAACTGGAAGCGACTGGAGTCGATGCTCAGCAGGCGATCTCTGCCTTGGAAGAACTGGTGGTAGCAGGGTTTCCTATTACCGCGGATTCAGGAGACACAAGTAGTGGTTAGGCAAGTAGAGGTTGGGCGAGGTGAGGCAAACCGAGTTTGTTTCAACCGAGCATGTTCCGATCTCATTTGTTTTGACCGAATTGGTTTTAAAACTGCCGTGTCACTGAAATTCTAAATTTGAGCGAGCGTTGAATCGAGTTTGCGTTTACCTGAGAAGGAATGCAAGTTTGATGTTGACCAGTACATTAAAGATTAAGTTCTCCAAAACTGCCGCGTTGGCGGCCGGTGCGAGTTCTTTACGTCGCGGCATAATTGCCGATTCGACGCCCGATCTTTTTGATGGTCTTTTTTCAAGCTCCAATTGCCAAATGCCTTGGTTGTCCCTGTTTGCAAGCGGGCGATCATCGGCGTTCAAGGCGGTGCGATCTTTCAGGTCTGTTTTTCAAATCCGATTCAGTAACAGCGAGTTACGTGGGTTCGGGTTCTTAGTTAACCGTTGGGATGATCGAAATTTGCGAAGAAACTACTTCGCGCTTGGTTACATAGAGTCGGGCGTGGCTGAAGTCAGCCGTCCCCATTCCAGCGAAAAAGGTCACATAGTTGGGCGGTTGGACAATGTTATCGGTTCGCGATTGGTGAACCAGCAGACGGCGTCGAGTGCCACCGGTCTTCCTGTTGTAGGAGCGGCCAACCCATCGCTGCCAAATAGTGGCAGTCAGAAAAATCAAATCCACGCGATTCGATTGTTTGAGTCCCTTTCAGGTTCTCCAATCGATCGCCAGCAAAGAATGAATTCAAATGAAAAAAACAATGCTTATCAATGCGTCGCAATCCGAGGAAAATCGGATTGCGATTGTTGAAAATGATCGGCTCGAGGAACTTTATGTAGAAAGAGAAAGCCAAGAGAATTTCGTTGGCAATGTCTACAAAGGAAAAATTGTCAATCTGGAGCCGACCATTCAGGCCGTCTTCGTCGATTTCGGCGTTGGCCGAAACGGTTTCCTGCATATCAGCGATGTGGAGCCCCGCTATTTTAAGCAAGGGGGATACGATCCCGACGAGATGATGCGGAAAGAGAAGGAAGCGGCTGCTGCAGCAAATGCCAATGGAAGAGGACGGCGTCCGCCGTCGCACGGTGGGTTCCGGCCACGTATAAAGCCTCCGATTCAGGAGATTTTTAAGCGAGGAGATGAGGTTCTCGTTCAGGTAATCAAAGAGGGAATCGGCAATAAGGGGCCGACGCTCTCTACCTATATCAGCATCCCTGGGCGCTACCTCGTGCTCATGCCGGCTCTCGGTCGGATCGGTGTGTCCCGCAAGATTGAGGACGAAGAGGAACGTAAGCGACTGCGAGAATATTTGTATGACCTGAAGCCACCAAAGGGGCTTGGGTTTATTGTTAGAACGGCTGGTGCAGGACGCTCTCGCCAAGAGCTTTCACGTGACCTGGCCTATCTCTTGCGGCTTTGGAAAGTAATTTCAAAACGCGTCGTTACCATGCCGGCTCCGATTGATATCTATGAAGAAAGCGACATGATCATTCGCACGATTCGAGATATCTTGACCTCGGATATTGATACAATCATGATCGACAGTGAAGATGCCTACGAGCGAGCCAAAGAATTTTTGAAATTGGTAATGCCACGGCATTCGAGCAAATTACAGCTTTACTCCGGCAATGACCCCCTGTTTCATCAATACAACGTCGAGCAGGAGATTGCCAAAATCCATGCTCGCGAAGTGCCACTGCCCGACGGTGGTTCCATCGTAATTGACCAGACCGAAGCCTTGGTCGCTATTGATGTAAACAGTGGTAGTTTCCGCACAGATGATTCGGCTGAGGAATCGGCTTATCGTTTGAATATGGCAGCGGCGAAGGAAATTTCTCGGCAATTGCGATTGCGAGATCTCGGGGGTGTCATTGTTAATGACTTCATCGACATGCGTCGAGATAAACATCGTCGAGGGGTCGAACGGACTTTGCGAGATTCCATGAAACGCGATCGCGCAAGAACGAAGATTTTGCGAATCAGCCCGTTTGGGTTGATTGAAATGACTCGCCAACGGATCAAGCCAGGGCTCAAGCGAAGCCTCTATCAGGAATGTCCCTGTTGTACAGGCCGCGGAAATGTAAAGACGGAAGAGAGCATGGCTCTCGATGTGTTGCGGATGCTCATGTTAGCAACCGAGAACAAGAATATCGCGAGCATCTCGGTTCGGGTAAATGATAAAGTATCTTCGTATTTGAACAACCAAAAACGTAAAGAACTGGCTGAACTGGAGGGTCGAGGAACACTTGACATCCGCATCGTCGGTAGTGAGACGGTTTTCCCGGAGCATCTAGAACTGGAATGCCGGGACGCAAATGAACGTGAAGTTGCTGTTTCATTACTGTCGTAAAATTAGTTCGACACAGTGATATTCGATAAATATGCCGACGCCCCGAGGGATTCCTCGGGGCGTTTTTTGGTTGGCAATGATGAACGAATTCCCACTCCGTGAGTGAGGTCTGTGAATCGGTTATTTTCGAAAATCACCCGCCCGAATGATCACTAATTTGGATGGGTCGATGTGCTTTTTAAATGCGGCTTGGATATTTTCGGGAGTCAGTTTTGCGATGCCTGCTTCCCGTTCTTTCGTGTAGTCGAACGTTCGGTCAAACTCCAAATTGGAGATCATACTCCCCGCGATCGATCGGTCCGAGGAGCGAGATACTTTTTGACGTTCCAACCAGGCTGTCTGGGCATCGGCAACTTCCGCAGCGGTTGGGCCGTCGTTAATAAATTGGGTCAATTCCTCGATCGCTGCCGCTTCTACGGCGTCCATGTTGTTGGGATTGGTAATCGCACTGATCGTAAATCGACTGTCATTGCCACGAGATGGAATTGAGACCGAAGAACTGACGCCATAGGAGAGTCCTTCCTTTTGTCGGATGCGATTTCCTAGTCTTGAAGACAGGGTGCTGCCGCCCAGAATATAATTTCCCAGCGTTAGTGCTTCATTTTCAACGTCGGATTCTGTCATTGGAAATGCGAGTCCGGCGGTAAACGTAGCGTTGGCTTTATCAGGAGTCACAATTTCAATCCGCTTACCTTTGCGTTCTGATTTGACTTCACGTTCAATGGGTTGATACTCGGTTTCCGAATTCCATCCGTTGAGAATACCAGCGAGTGATTGAAGCACCGGGGCTTCATCGAATTCTCCAATAATCGCGACTTCTCCGCTGGCGGAGGAAAGTTGAGATTGATAGACGTCTTTTAAATCATCAATGCTTAATTGATCAAGGCGGTCGAGCGATTCTTTGGGAGTTGGAACATACCGGACATCGTCGTCAGCATAGCCAGAGAGAGTTCTGGATAATTCGTTCGAGGCCAACATCTGAGGCTCACCCATGAATCGTTTCATCATCATGGATGATCGGGATTTCATTTGTTCAAAATCCTTTTCGGGAAATATCGGTTCACGGAGGATTTCACCGAGTAATTCAATTGCTGGAACAATCGAACTGCGTTTCGCCTGAATTGAAAACGTCAGGCCCCCTGCCCCGCCGCCTCTTCCGCCACGCCTTCCACGACCAGAGCTGATCCGGACTCCCATTTCTGCCATCTTGGCCTCGAGGGCTTGGCGGTTCATCGACTTAGTCCCGCTGAGCAACATGCGGGGAATCATGCCGGCCGCGGTTGTCTTATCGCGGAGAGAATCCTGATTGCCGTAATGCAGGGTAAGCGTCATGTTGACTGTTTCGCCCCGGTTTTTCTTTGGAAGCATGGCGACTTTCAGGCCGTCCATGTCGATTGCGTTTACTCGAGCGTTAAGGTTTTCTGGACTGGGATCGAATTCCTCACCACCGGTCATGGCGGTGCCTCCACGGTAGTCTTTGACCATGGCCGCGATTGAATCGACAGCAGGTATTTCCATTCGCTTGGGTTCGTCGGTGGGGAGGAACACGCCAACGGTTCGATTGTGCTGAGGGAAGTAGGTTTTAGCGACTCGTTGCACATCTGCCGCGGTAACTGCTTGTAAGCGATCCCTTTGAAGAAAAAGCAGCCGCCAGTCACCGAGTGACGCAGCGCTACTGAGAGACGATGCAATGCGATTGGCATCATTCATCAATCTTTCCGAACTCCGTTGCTCCCGGATTTTAGCGCGTTGAATTGATTTGGAATCGAATTTTACTGAGCCCAAACTGTTAATTGTGTTCAGCATGACCTTTTTGGATTCGTCGAAGTTATTCTCAGTTGGTTGCAACGAGAACATAAAAAGACCCGGGTCATGGGCTGTGTCTGCGCGTCCCGAAGCGCTTGTCGCGAGTTGGGGTTCAACCAGTTTTTCTTCCAGTAAACCGACTTTACTCTCCGACAAGACACTCCCCAAGATGCGCAGCGGCGCCCAGTCCAGATGGGCAGCGGCGGGCATGTGGTAGGCTGCCAACAATGATTCAACTTTACCGACACGTTGAAGGGTGACGCTTCGTTCGCCGTCTTGAGCGGGTTCTTCGGTGTAGGTTGATCTCAATTCGCGTTTGGGCCGAGGGATCGAACCCAAATGTTTCTGAACCAACTCGAGCGCCTTCGATTCTTTGAATTTGCCGGTAACGATTAGGACGACATTGTCGGGCTGATAGTAATTTCGATAAAACGCTCTCAGGCTATCAATTGGAACTCGTTCGATATCAGATCGATTGCCAATCGTCGTTTTGCCATAATTGTGCCATTCATAGGCGGCCGCCATCACGCGCCGGGCGAGAACGCCTTGGGGGCTGTTTTCACTTCGCTCAAACTCATTGCGGACGACGGTAAATTCAGATTGCAAGTCCTCGTGTTTAACGAAACTGTTTACGAGTCGATCTGATTCGAGATGAATTGCGAACTCCAAGTTTTCATCATTGGCGGGTAGCGTTTCAAAATAATTGGTGCGGTCACGATTGGTGGTTCCATTGAAACTGGCGCCGTGGTCGCGGAGGGCAGTTGGAATATCCTGAAATGTCGGGGTTCCTTTGAAAACCATGTGCTCCAATAAGTGAGCCATTCCCGCTTCGCCATAGCCTTCGTGACGAGAGCCGACCAAGACCGTCATGTTGACCGTGATTGTGGGTTTGGATGATTCGGGAAACAAGAGAACTCGTGCGCCATTGGATAATTTGTATTCAGTCACCCCTTCGACCGATGCGACTTTTTGGGGAGGTTGGGCCTCTTGGAGAACGGCCGATAGATTCGCGGTGAAGAATGCCAACGCAAGGCCGATTGGTAATGCGAAATAATAATGGCTCATTTTGACTCCGAAGAAGTTAGCTAACTTGATTCAACTAAAACGTTCGAAATTGTAAGCTAGGCGGTCAATCATCTCAAATCGGTCATGTTTTGTGATCTCTTAGGCGTGTGGCATGGGTTGGGTATTAGATGCCGGAGGTGGCGCATCAAAAAAGCGTAGCAAAATCTTGCTACGCTTTTTGTTGATTAAAATGCCGATCAGCGATTAGAAAATCTCGAGTTTCGTGAATAGCTCATCGATTTTATTCATCTTGTTTAACAGTCTGGCCTTGTCGGCGTCGGCCGCAGGATCGTTGTCAAAGTAAAGGTACCAGCCGGTTGCCCAGTCTTTATCAGGATTGAATGTGCTATCATCGGCGGCAAATTCAGAAGTTTTCAAGTACCACCAATTGTTATCGCCCGAGATTTCATAGAACTGAATCGGAGTTGGCGAGGTGTCTGTCCAACCGCTCAGCAGTCGCCACTGAGCCCACCATGAAGAATCGTTCGGCAGGACACTTGGAACAGCATTTGGCCCAGCCCAAGTATAGGCCATGACCTGAGGGAGTCCCTCGATGTAATCTTGGTTGACGGCAGGATCGAATTCGTCCCATTCCCCAATAGTGATTTGTCGTTCGAGGACAGTGATCGGGACGATCTGTCCAGTCGCTGGATCGTAAACCTGATTTGTCACAGATTCCAAAGAGTTGGTCCCAACTTCTGTTGCCGAAGCGACTGCGAAATCTTTGATAAAGACCAACGGTTCGTCCGTCATCGTGCCTTTAAGTAGGCTCGGGTTTTGAGTTCTGGCGGTGAGCATCTGAAAACTGTCGTCGAGAATTTCGACTTCAAGATTGGTCCAGGTAACGTTACCGTTGCGAATTTCTACTTCGGCGTCTTCGCCAGTCGCATCGGCAACATAGTCATAGGTTGAGAATAAGAAACGGTCTTTCCCGTCATTGCCGAAGAGAATGTCTTGTGTATTGACATTGATCCCACCGAACAAGCCGTCGTTGCCATCTTGACCGACGAGCGTATCTGCTCCCGCTTCGCCGTATAGATTGTCATCCCCCTCGCCTCCAAAGAGGCTGTCATCACCGTCACCCCCGTGGAGATCGTCATTTCCGGTTCCAGCGTTGAGTTTGTCGACACCTTGATTGCCGTACATGTCGTCGTTGTCTTGCTGACCATAAAGGAAATCGTCGCCGGCAGCACCAATGATGGTGTCGTCTCCGGTGCCGCCGAAGATTACGTCACCATCATTCTGTCCGTTAAGGAGATCGTCGCCTTCATTTCCGATCAGCGTGTCGGCACCATCGGCACCGTAGATGGTGTCATTTCCTTCGCCACCATAAGCAATGTCATCTCCAGCGTCACCGAAGATTAAATCATTTCCAAAGTTACCAAAGAGAATGTCGTTTTCAGTGCCCCCAGAGATGGTGTCTTCTCCGTCTTCCCCGTAAATTCGGTCGTCGCCCGCATCACCATAAAGGAAGTCGTTTCCGTCGCCTCCTAACAGCAAGTCGACTCCATCCCCACCGAAGGCTTGGTCGTCGTCTGCCCCGCCGACCAATGAGTCATTGCCCTCTTCGCCTTGTAGAATATCCATTCCATTACCTCCGTCGAGGTAATCGACTCCGGCACCGCCAACGATGACATCATCCCCGTCATCGCCAATGCCACTATCGTCGCCTGCTTCACCGTTGATGAAGTCGTCACCGGCACCTCCGTAGAGTTTGTCGTTGTCATCGCCTCCCATGAGGCGGTCTGCTCCATCAGCGCCGATGATTGTGTCTTCACCGGTTCCGCCAAAGATTAGATCGTTGCCTTCGTGCCCGACGATCGTATCGTCGCCGGCTTCACCGTATAATTTGTCGTCATCATCGTTGCCGTAGATGTCGTCATTCCCCTCGCCTCCGCGGATGATGTCTTCTCCTTCTCCGCCAAAGAGGTTGTCGTTGGCATCATTCCCTTCGATGTAGTCGTCTCCATCCTGACCAAAAAGGTCATCTGAGCCAGCTTCACCTTTGATAATGTCATTGCCATCGTTCCCGTAAACGTCATCGTCCCCATCGCCAGCGTAAATGACATCATCGCCGGCGTCACCGATAATTACATCATTTCCAGCTTCCCCGTAAAGGGAATCCGCGCCGGTGAAACCGTAGAGGAAATCATTGCCATCGCCACCGAGGATCGTATCATCTCCAGCATTTCCATGAAGTCCGTCACTGCCGCCGAAACCGCGAAGGGTGTCGTTGCCATCTCCACCGTATAGTTGGTCGCCAGCAGTTCCTCCGTTGAGATCGTCGTTTCCTGCTTCTCCTCTTGCAATCGCGACAAACGAGGTGAAATTACCAAAGTTGTCGTTTCCGTCACCGCCGAAAAAACTAATTTCAGCTAGAGGATTGACCGTGGTATCTAAAGTGAAGTCGGCGGTACCGCTCAGTTCGAAGATAACGTCAGTTCCACTTGCAAAAACCTGGCCGACATCGTCAGTGGCGTCGGCCTGCATAGTGACGGTGTCATTGACGGGGTTGTAAGTGATGCTGGCAAGCAGATGCCGAGCCTCTAGGTTTTGATACTTAAGCCCCTGATCTCGTGTCGATTTTCTGACCGATGCGCGAGGCAATTGAAACAACTCAGAAAGGTTTGCTACAAATCGAAGCATTGTGGTGATCCCAGGCAAAATTAAACTCGGTGGAACGCAAGGTAAACTGATAATACCTCGATATTCCGTTGTAATTAGCGGTGCCCATCCATGCAAATATTACCCTGATTTTCCCCGATATTTAGCTCTAATTTGAGGAAGATCATAGGATTACGCCGATTGCCGACGTAAATCTGAATGTTGGACTCCAAGCCGTGCCGCAATGTTGCCACCGTTTTCAGGGCAACACTAACACATCTACAGAGTCCGGGCGTTTGATATGTACTTCGGCAATTTAGTTCCCGCTAGCGGTTGGAAAATTACGATAATCCGCAAAGTTCTCCAATTCTTTCGCGGATTGCTGCCGATTCCTAAAAAGGTATGAGGATCGCGCAGAGTTTTGCGCCGAAATTGTAGCCAAATATTCCAGCGAGCGAGGTTTTTTCCCGTCCGCGCACTGAGGTGATCATGGAAGATCGCGTAAGAATCAAACGAAAACCATCTCATTGGCGACCGGCCTTGCGGGTCATTGCTCTTGTTTTAGGTGCTTCTTGCCTCCTGTTCCTGCCAGAGCAGTCGAGCTTTGCGGACCAACCTGAGTGGATTTGGTCGCCTACAAAGAGTAACGCTAAGGATTTAACAGCTCCCGGCGAGTGTTATTTCAGAAAGAAGTTTACATTAATCCGCCCCGAAGACGCCGAGATGGAGTTTGCTGCCGGCGATGAATTCGAGATTTACATCAACGGTAAATTGGCGACGCGAGGACAGTCATTTGGCCAGTTGGCTGAATTGAATATTGCTGAATATCTACACCCAGGTGTCAATTTAATTGCGGCCCGCGTACGTCACCACGATGGCGATCAAGTCGGTTTAGCCCTCCGCATTCGCGTGAAAGAAAATGGAGAAAATCGTTGGCGGCGCCTGCTAACGGACGAATCCTGGAAGACGCGAACCGTGCCCCCTCGTAATTGGAAGACAACTGCCGCTAGCGATATTGGTTGGCTAAAAGCCAAAATGCTTGGTCCCATCAGCCCAATTTCAATCAATGAGAAGGCGGATGTGGTTGGTTCAAATGCAATTACTCCATCACCCGTTGCAAGCACTGCCAGTGATTTTGGTAAGCCGATGCCAGTGGAACCAGTGGAACCAGTGGAACCAGTGGAAGCTGTTGCTCCGTTGCGCACGGAGAAGTTGATCAGTCAAGGAACTCCGGAAACAAACGTCGTCGCAGAGACCGTGGATGTCGGGAGAGCTAAATCCGAAAAATCCGGGGCCCAAGGACGGTTTGAGATCCCGGAGGGATTTAAAGTGGAATCTGTATTGGCGAGCGAAGAGACGGGTTCGTTGATTGCGATGGCATTTAATGAATTTGGTTCGCTTCTTCTGTCACAAGAAGGAGGTCCGCTCATGATCGCCAATCCAACCAAATCCGAACGCGATCCCGAAAGGATTCGAATTTATTGCGATGAAGTCAAAAATTGCCAGGGTATTCTGCCGCTCAATGGGGAAGTTTTTGTTACTTGTGATGGTCCCGAGGGTCACGGGCTCTACCGCCTTGCTGATCAGGATCAAAATGGTTTTCTCGAAGTCCAGCAAAAACTTGTCAGTTTTGAAGGCAAGAGTCTAGAGCATGGCGCACACGGGTTGCAGTTAGGCCCAGATGGATTGCTTTATGTGATCATTGGAAATGGCAGCCGGCTCGCCGATACACCGGACAGCAGTAGCCCCTATCAATTTTTCTATGAGGGGGATTTAATTCCGCGGTTGGAGGATCCGGGTGGGCATGCGTTGGGTGTTGCTGCACCTGGCGGAACGATCATTCGGGTTTCTTTGGATGGCGTTCGAAAAGAGATTGTCGCTGGCGGAATTCGAAATGCCTACGATCTTGTGTTTGACGCATGGGGCGATTTGTTTTTTCACGATAGTGATATGGAATCCGATATCGGTTCCAACTGGTATCGCCCTACGATGGTCTTTCATGTTCCCGATGGAGCCGAATTTGGTTGGCGAAGCGGGTGGTCGAAATTCCCGCAATATTTTGTTGATCAAACCCCGGCTATTTGCGAAACGGGTCGAGGCTCACCCACCGGCGCAGTTTTGTATCAACACACTCAATTCCCAAAATCTTACCAGGGGGCAATGTTTTTTGCCGACTGGTCGGAAGGGCGAATACTGATGCTCAAAGCGGAGGCTGAGGGAGCGAGTTATTCGGGCCAAGCAGAAACCTTTTTGAAGGGGCGACCACTGAATGTTGTGGATCTTTCAATTGGCTTAGACGGGGCCCTTTATTTCTGTACTGGAGGGCGAGGAACGAAGGGTGGAGTTTACCGAGTGTTCTCAACGTCGGACGAAGCGGTAGAGCTTCCCACCGAAGAATCTGCAATCGCCCAAGCCATTCATCACCCACAGCCGACGGCGGCATGGGCGAGACAGGACATTGCCCAGTTAAAAATCAAGCTGGGGGATCAGTGGGAAGTCGGGATCGAATCAGTGGCACTTGGCAAATCTGAATCGGTCGAAGACCGTGTTCGGGCAATGCAACTGATGGTATTTTTTGGCCCTGCCCCTTCAGATGAGATGTTGACTCGATTGAGCGATGATGAAAATGAGTTGATTCGCGGTCAGGTCGCACGATTGTGTGGACTAAAAGAAGGCCAAGAAATTGAAGCACTCCTGGGAAAGTTGCTGGCCGACTCTTCGCCTGCGGTTAGGCGGAAGGCGGGTGAGTCATGGATGAGAATGGATGCCCGACCCCCTCTCCTCCCTGTCTACGCGATGCTTGGGTCGCGTGATCGGGCCGAGGCACTGGTGGCCAGACGAATCCTCGAGAGGATTCCTGCAGAACAATGGGAAAGTGAGATTATCAATGCGGATGAACTCAGTTTATTTATTCAGGGATCGGTAGCGTTAATGACTGCGTCGCCATCACTCGAGCGAGCCTATCAGGTTCTAGCGAAGGCTAGCCAATGGATGGAAGGATCTGTCAATGATCACGACTTTGTTGATTTGTTGCGTGCGATGGAGTTGGCGTTGGTTCGTGGACAGGTAGATCCTGAGCTAATTGGCGGATTTGCCGATCGAATTGGCAGCGAATTCCCAAGCGAAAACACGATGATTAATCGCGAGTTGATACGCTTGTTGGCGTTCTTGCAGGTCAGGCAACTTGACGGACGGATGCTTGAATTTCTTTCCGACGATTCCGTGGCAGAGTCTGACAAAATTCATCTTGCCTTACACTTGCACGCTTCGGGGGAAGGCCTTCAACCTGCCCTGCGTTTAGCAATGATTGCGACGCTCGAGGAGGCTGGTCAAGCAAGTCGCGGGGGTGGATACAAACTGTACATGCAAAAAGCAGTCAAGGTGCTCGCCAAGACGATCACGGAAGATCAATTGGAGCTTGTCCTTGAAAAGGGTCACCTCTGGCCCAATGCTGCGATTGCTGCGTTCTATAAGTTGCCACAGGTGCTCGATGCCGAAACGGTAAAGATGGTCGTTGAACTCGATCGTAATCTGAAGGCAATGAAGGCCCCCAACTTTGCAACTGATCAGGTGCGTCTTGGCGTGATTGCGGTTCTGGGTCGAAGTGGCGACCCCGATTCGATGGAATATCTTCGACTTCTCTGGCAAGAGGAACCCTCCCGCCGAAACGATGTCGTGATTGGGCTGGCTCAACAGCCAGGAGACGAGAACTGGGCTTATCTGGTAAGTAGTCTTCCGGTCCTTGACGATTTGACGGGTGTGGAGGTTATTCAAACGTTAGTGCGTGTTGCCCGTCGTCCGCGAGAACCGCGACACTATCGCGATCTGATCATGGCTGGCTACCGGATGCGCGGCCAAGACGACGGCGCGACGGCTCGTTTACTCGAACACTGGGCAGGCAAAAAGATTACTTTGGATGATGACGATTGGAAGTCAGTAATGAGTGCATGGGGCGAGTGGTTCCGACAGACCTGGCCTGCTGAGACCCCCGTATCGATCCGTGATGATGATCAAGCCAACGGAAAGTATTCTGTGAATCAGTTATTAACGGCAATCGAGGGAATGCCTGTTGGGAATCGGTTGATGGGCGGTGCGGTTTTTGAGAAAGCTCAGTGCATGAATTGTCACCAATTCCAGGGGCGTGGGAAAACCATGGGGCCGGATTTGACCGGCTTAGGGAATCGTTTTTCTCTTCGTGAGTCTATCGAGTCAACGGTTCATCCATCGAAGATAATTTCAGATCGATATCAATCGCATTCAATCCTGACAGTGGATGGACGCCTGATCAATGGCATCGCCCATCGGCAGTCCGACGATTCCTATTTGGTTTGGCGCGAAGATGGGGCGTCCGTTACCGTTGCCGCGGATGATGTTGAAGAATTCAAAGAGAGCAAGCAATCGACCATGCCTCAAGGGTTGCTGGATCGTTTGACGATTTCCGAAATCAATCATCTCTTTGCCTATCTGTTGAAATCGAGAACCGAGACGGCCAACATCAATCAAGTGCCAAAGGTATCGGAAGCTGAGTCCAGTCCCATCAAATAAGTTGGAATGGTCGATTGCGGTTACCCGATACCCTGCTTCGCCATGACGACCGGTTCTTGATTGATTGAGTAACCGGTCTCTTTTTTGGATGCAAGCCGTTCTGTTGATAACTCAACCTGTTAAGCTGAAGCTGATTTATTATTTCAGATACAGGCCGATTAATGTCAGAACAAGAATTATCTACCGATGCGAATACCACTCTGGGCGATTTGCGAGAATTAGTGCGAGAATTTGTCGAAGAGCGGAATTGGAAGAAATTTCACTCGCCGAAAAATTTGAGTATGGCGTTGGCGATCGAAGCTGGGGAGTTGATGGAACATTTTCAGTGGATCACCACCGCTGAGTCCAGAGAATTAGATGAGGAAAAGAAGGCGGAGGTGGGTGAAGAACTGGCCGATGTTCTCTGTTATTCTTTGGCGATTGCCAATGAAATGGGAATTGAGATTGCTTCGACCTTGAAGAAAAAAATGGTGAAAAACCGCCAGAAGTATCCGGTAGAAGAAATTCTCGGTCGGTTTGGACACGATGATCCTCGCCCCATCAGCGAAGACTAGGGTCGCGTCGCGAGTCTCTCGGAAATCACCCGTCCCACCGGACAAGTGCTTGGTTAGACCTCAGCTTCGTTTCTGAAAACATCTTCGTTGAGCTCGCCTTCCCATTTGGCGACCGTACAGGCGACGGCAATGTCCCCCGAAACGTTCGTGAGTGTTCTCATCATATCGAGAAGGCGATCAAACGGGAAAATAAAAGCAATGACCAAGAGCGACTGCTCGGGAGATATTCCGATAACATTTAAGACCGTCGCCGCCAAGAGTAAACCTGCCGACGGAATCCCGGCCGCTCCGATCGAAACGAGCGTCGCGGTCATCGCGACCATTACGTACTGTGACATGCTTAAATCGAGTCCATTGGCCTGCGCCGCAAACAGAGCGACAAGTCCCAGGTAGATTGCGGTGCCGTCCATGTTGATCGTGGCGCCCAGTGGAAGTACCGAGCCGGCTACCGATTTATCGACACCCAAATTAGTTTCGGCACATGAAATCGTGACCGGAAGAGTAGCGCTTGAGGATGCAGTCGAAAAGGCAACGCCCTGAGCATCGGCAATGCCTCGAAAGAACTGCTTGAGAGGCAGGCCAAGAAAAAGCCGGATAATCATGAACCCGTAAACGAAGATAATTTGAATAATACAGGCGGCGTAGAGCGCGATCGCAAGCCATAACAAGTTACTTAATACTTCGATGCCTTTGGTCGCCATCACCCAGGCCATTAATGCACAGACGCCGTAGGGAGCCATTTCCATGACCATCATTGTGATTCGCATGACGACTTCTGCCGCTGAGTCGAAGAAGTGACGAATCGGATCGGCCGGTTTGCCAACAAACAGAATTCCAATCCCAATCATGATCGAAAAGAAAATGGTTGGAAGCACTTGGCCATCGGAAAGCGCGGCGACCGGATTACTGGGAATGATCTCGAGGAGGCGATCGACGAAACTGCCAGCCTGTTCTGCGGTTTCCATTTTCCCAGTTACCGAAGCGACGTCTGCCGCGGAGGCCGTGCTGTAGTTAACACCAACTCCCGGTTTGATTAGCGTTCCCATGGCCAGTCCAAGACTGACCGCAAAGAGGGTGGTGAGCATGTAGAGGCCGATGGTGCGGGCGCCCAGAGAGCCAAGTTTTTTGGGATCCCCCATCGCCGTCACTCCGGAGATCAACGTGGTGACAATCAAGGGGATGATTAGCATTTTGATCAACCGGACGAAAGCATCGCCAAATGGTTTAAACCAACTCTCTCCTATGATGGCGGCCCGCTCAAATCCAGGGAGGGTTTCATTTGCATTGAGCGTGAGGTCCGGGGTCCCGTATCGCACGGCGAGTCCCACCCCTAGTCCGAGGGCCAGACCGACCAATACCCGTTTCCAAAGCGTCAAAGCCTGCCATGATTTAAACATGTTTTCTCGGGGAAGGAGCTATGCAACTGTTGCCTCGTTCGGCACATCGGCCAAACCCAAGCCACAGTTTAAACCAAGTTGACCCGGTCGTCATCTACGGGGAGTCATTGACCAAAATTATAAAATTCACTTACCGCTGCGGTGGAAACAGTTTCTGCCGCGGAAATCTTGAGGTTGATGTTTTTGGTCTCTTGCGGTGTTTTGACAAAAAAGAGCCATTTTGATTCTGGCCTCATCGGATCGTTGGTTGGAACAAAGGGAGCCCGAATGTAGGCAGAGGTGCCCACAAGTCGGACGAGGATCTGATCGCTCGCCACGAGAATCTGGATAACTTCGCCATAGATCGGGAGGTACTGATTTGGTTTTTGCAGGGTGGATTCAGCGAACGACTTGTTCATTTGTTTCAAGGCGGGTTGATCCTCCTCGGAGAATAGAATTGCGCGTTGGTTAAGTGCGGTTTCAAGTTGAACCAGTTGCCTTGCGATTTGTTTGTTGGACTCGGTTTCGGCATTGGCACCTTCGTTCGTGCGTTTTTTTATCGCGACATAGGACTCGATCAACGATTGAAGTGTTTCGTACTCGGTCTCTTTTTTCGGTATCCAGTCGAATTGTTTGCACGCATCGGTGAGTTGATTTAGTTCCACAATCGCATTTCGCATCGGATTGTTATCACTAATGGAAATGAAATCTGAGGTTTCCGAGAGAGGCGAGAGCTCCCTGAGCGGTTTGATATCTCCCTTGGCGTCTGCCAGTAACTGATGGACCGTGTTGACAGGTACGAAAAAATTATTCTCGTCGACTCGAAACGAAAGCAAGGCGGCGAGATCACCGTCAATTTTAAATAACGGAGTTCCCGGTAGTCCAAGCGTTGGGGTTTGGGCGGAGAACCAAACCAAATCGGTGTTTTTTAATTTCATTCTTTGGGCCGTGGCTTGGGCCACAGCGTCGAGTGAGTCGATTGGGCCCCGAGATAGAATTCTCGTTTCAATTCCACCGTAAAGGTTGTCGAGAGATGGCGGTGCACATTGAAGTAAAAATTCGCTTTTCACGACGTTGTTTCGAGTGATCGGGTCAACGGTCGAAAACGCGACAATGAAACGTCGATTGACCGACAGAATGACCAGGTCCTCTTCTTTGTTGACCGCGATATATCCGCGAACCACATCGTTCAGTAATTTAGTTTCACCCAGGTACTGAATTGTTTTCAGGCTGGAGGTGACCTCGATTTTCGAAGCTCCCTTGACGGCGCTGTAGTTGGTCAACACCCACCCCCGAGAATCGATGATGGTAGCCACTGCCTGATGCGTTCCCTTGCCGTCGTAAACTTTCAGACTGAGTAGATTGGGTTGGACTGCCTCCCAGCAGGTTTGGGCGGCTTTGGCGTCGAATTGTACGAACTGTTGGTCGGGAATGTTTTTTGGGATCTGCTGTTTAAGTGTCTTGGGAATCGGTTTCGGTTTGTCGGGCAAAGTTTCTTCACCTGGCTCGGTCGATGGAGTCGCAGGGTTGGACGCTGGGGGTTGGTTATTGTTAGCAACCTTGTTTTGTCTCATTTGTTTGACCAGCAATCCGGTTAAAACTCCGATGGCGATGGTGAGGATCGCCGTTGAAATTAAGGTTGAAACAAACCTCCGTTTTCGTTTTTTCTGTAATGCGCGCGCCAACCTTTGACTGCCCGCCGTCTTGGATGTATGCGGGGCGGGTGATTCGGTTTTCCCCAGTGGATTCTTAACCGCGGTTTGGCTTGGCTGGGATTCCGATTTACCGGTGACGGTGGGAGCCGAGAGGCGATTCGAATCTGCCGTCTTTTTCTTTTGGGTCTGGCGCGGCGGAGGAACCTTAGAAGCTGAGGATAATTTAAATTTTCGTGAACAACTCGGGCAGATAACTTTCTTGCTGGAAGGCAATTCCGGTGTGGTTATATGCTGCTCGCAAATGGGACATTCGATATAGAGTTGCATCAGATTCGAGCTTTCGAGTTCAGTCTTTGAGAGGGTTCTGTTTGAATCGAAAATGGCAATTTTTTGACACGGTTAACATTCAATCGGGTGCAGCAGGTTCACTCGATCAGGCTTTATGGGTTACTTTGGGAGAGCGTCGCCGCGGATAGCAGGTCTGACAGATTTCGCATTTAGTACCATCGCATCCGCGTGCCGAACAAAACTCCCGTCCATAGAAAATGATTTGTAAGTGTAGGTCATTCCATCTAGGTTCGGGGAATAACTTTTTTAAATCAAGTTCGGTTTGTTTAACATTTTTCCCGCTGGTTAGTCCCCATCGTTGAGCGAGTCGATGGATATGAGTATCCACGGGAAATGCCGGAACGTTGAACGCTTGAGCCATCACGACACTGGCAGTTTTGTGGCCGACTCCCGGTAAATCTTCAAGGGCTTCAAACTCGGCGGGTACTTTTGAATCGTATTGATTGACCAAGATTTTGGACAACCCCGAGATAGCTTTTGATTTTTTTGGAGACAGTCCGCAAGAGCGGATAATGTTGAGGATTTTCTCGACTGGCAGTTTTGCCATTTTGACCGGCGTGTCAGCGAGTCGGAACAGCGCTGGTGTGACTTGATTGACCCTTTCGTCGGTGCATTGGGCGCTTAAGAGTACGGCGATCAAAAGCGTAAAGGGGTCGTGGTGGTTTAACGGCACCGGGGGGTTCGGGTAGAGTTCTTCGAGCCTGTGCTGGATAAACTCTACCCGTTCGCTTTTTTTCATGATGAAATTTCTTGATCAGAACTTAATCTTGGCGCTCGACCTTTGGGTTGTCGGGTGCCCGGTTGAAGCCGGCACCACGTTGGAATAACTGCAATCCGTTATTGGCCATTCGTGCTTTTTTCGGCCTCGATTTTATTGGGTTTGTATTCGTGATCACGTTTCCGGAGAACTTCGGCTTTGATGATTTTATCTTTCTCAACGCCATCGATGGGTTGCTCTTCCTGAGGAGTGGAAATATGCGTTTTTTTGATGGCAGCTAACACATCCATTCCCTCGAGAATGCGACCGAAGCAAGTGTGCCGACCGTCGAGCATGTCTGTTCGCGAAAGGGTGAGGAAGAACTGTGCTCCTCCGGTGTTGGTTCCCGCGTGTGCCATGCTGATGCAATTGGTAAAGTGCAGCCTTTTTTCCGGTGAATTGCATTCACATGGAATGGCATATCCGGGTCCCTCTCCATCAACTTGCACCCCGCCCTGAAGTTTGAATCCTCCACCCTGTGCCATGAAGCCATCGATCACCCGGTGGAATAGCCTGTCGGTATAAAAGCCAGATTCGACGAGGCTGATGAAATTGCCGACCGTATCGGGCGCTTCATTTTCGTAGAGTTCGATGATGATCTCTCCCTGAGTGGTAGAGAAGCGAACGCGAGGGAGGTCGTTTTGTTCTGCTTCAGCTTGCCGTAGCAATAGTTCATCGAATAGCTCTCGAGCGGGGATAGAGAGTCGTTCCGAGCGAGATGCCATGACGAAGTACTGAGGGTTGATGCCTTGGCCGATGAGCGAGTCACCAAGTTTGAGTACCCTGACGTCGCGTCCGAATTGGGCGTCATTCAGCATAATGCCCAGTAACGTCCGAGTAGCTTCGGAGTCATTCGGGTTGGCGGCCATTTGGGATTTGGCTTGGGTTTCAAGTCGCGTAATCAGTGCCTCAGCCTGCGTCAATAAATTGGTGTATTCTGTTTTTAATTTATCGCGGTCTTGGGTGTCTGATGGTGGAGTTTCTGGCTTCTCCGAGGACGCAGATGCAGCTGATTTTAACTCTGCTTCTTTTGCAGAAATTTTCCCATCGAGTGTTTGCCATTGCTGGAGAAGCTCTTTTAAGGTGGGCTCGTTTTCCTGGCCATGCACCAGCATTAAGCTGGAGGTGAATAAAGAGCAAGAGACGAGGGAAAATAGGATCAAAGAAATTGAAAAATATCTTGAAGGGTTCACCAGGGGCTCCAATAGAATTTGAGGATCACAGAATAGGCAGATGTCAATTCTGTTTTCTGTTGTTACTCAGCGGTTGTTACTCAGCGGTTGTTTCTAATCGATCATTGTAGCGGGTTACCACTAACGCGTAGAAGATTACTTCGATTCTGAATCACCGTTGCTGGGGTTTTTCTCTGATATTTTTGTAGGAAAATATTCATGATCCCGTTTCCGGGTCACCGTTGCGGTTAGGATTTTTGAATAATTGCCTTGCTTGCTCGGGTTCATTGTCAACGATCCCGTTCTGGTGATGCGATTCAGTTGCCGGACAGCCTCCATTCCTGAAATCACTCGGCCGAACACGGTTTTTTTGCCGTCAAATTTACTATTCCGTTGATGGGAAATGAAAAACTGGGAACCGCCTGTATCAGTTCCGCTATTTGCCATGCTCAGGGTGCCCGAGAAATGGTGTCGAATTTCATCGCCCATGGTTTCACACGGAATTTTGTAGCCGGGGTCTCCTGTCCCGCGATTATTTTTACATCCGGTCTGGGCGATTCTTCCGGGAATCACGAGAAAGAAATTCATTTGGTCATAGAATTTATTTTCAACCAAATGAATGAAGTTTCCCACGGTTTGAGGCGCTTCATTTTCGAAAAGCTCGACGATAATTTCGCCTTCGCTGGTTTCGAATGTTACGCGGGGTAAATCATTGGAAGCTTGTTCCTGATTGCGAATCTCTTGTTCCCGCTCCCATTTGGTGACGGATTCATTGAATTCATTTCGGATAGCAGGTTGAAGTGAAGTCGTTTGATCTTCGATTCGTTTCAGCATCGCATCGGCATCGCGATAGTTTTCGATCGCGTTTGCCGCCAAAAAACCTTGATAGGCAATGTCTTCATCGCGGATCGTGGACGCTAGATCATTGACTTGATCCATTTTGTCCAGCATCAGTTTTACAACTTCCAAAGCCCCTTCGGGGTCAAAGTCATATCCACCACGGGAAATGTCGACCTTTTTCGAGATGATGTTAAAAACGGCCTGACAGACACGTGGACTTGGGTTGGCTGATTGTCCGAAGGAAATCAGGGCAGCTTCGTCAAGCTGACGTTTGAGTTGCTTGTTTTTTTCTTTCAGGCGGTCGATCTTGGCCATGTGCTCAATTTGCCGTTTGGGAAAGCCAATCGGGCTGGAGCTGAAAAGACGGGTGATCGCGACTTTGTTTTCGTTGTATTGCTCGAGTACTTTCTCGAACGTCAGCGAGTCGTCTTTTTGGGGGGACTCCAACGCTGGGACCTGGGGGGTCGCAATTGCGATATCCGGCGGCACGGGAGTGAGGTTCTCCTGGGCGATCAGTGACAGGCACGGCAAAGTCGTGATTGTCAACGCAAGGAGTGAAGTGTTTCGGCAAAGCGTAAGAAGCATCATGTCACCAAATTTTACGAAGGATCGTAACCCTGATTATTTGATTTTGACTCGGTTGGGCTCGTACTCGTGATCTCTCAAATTGGTGATCGTGATTGACTCGATGACATCCGGCTCGACGTCCTTTATGAATTCTTCTTTATCCTCTTCTTCGTTGACTCGGAACGTCTCTTGGATGCCATCGAGAACACTCATGTCGGAAATCACCCGCCCAAAAACGGTACTCTCTCCGTCGAGATTAGGGCCGGGTACGAGCATGATTCGGAATTCAGCTCCGCCTGAATTAGGTTCGTTATTTTTTGCAACCATGGCGATCGAACCGCGATAGTGGTTCCGGGCATTAGGCCGCTGGTGTTCGTCATAGATTGTATATCCGATCGGTTGAGCTCGACTCTTAGTCATTAGCCCGGCATCTGCAATCAAATTGCGGAGGACGTGGTGGAAAATCATGCCGTCATAAATTCCCGTTTGGACTAGGCTGACAAAGTTACCGACGGTTTCCGGTGCCTGATTCTCAAACAACTCAATCACGATTTCACCGCGGTTAGTTTTGATAATCGCACGTGGCAGTGGCTCCCCTTTTGCGTCCGAAGCCCGCAGTTCCAGTTCTCTTTGGTAGCCAGTGGCGAGTTTGTCCAGGGAGCTGCCGTAAAGGGCGCCTTCGGGAACACTGAACTGCTCGGCTTGGGATTGATTTTTTTGGTAGTACTGTTGAGCGAAGTCGAAATCATTATTCAAGATCGAAACGCGACCCATTAGATTAATTAGGTTTTTGTCTTCTGGGTAAAGCGCGAGTAGTTTTTTGGTCGTTCGGTAACATTTTGATAGCTGACCTTGGCCGAGCAATTCCTGGTTCATTATTGAGACGATTTCGTTAACTTGAGTTCCCGGGTTGGCTGTCTCAAAAAACAATGCGAATGATGCTTCACGGACACGTTTGTAAGCTTCTTGTGCGACGACGGCTTCCTCTTTCCATTTTTTTCGGTGCTCATGGGCAACCGTACTTTTATTTTCGTAGAACTCGTGCCCCGTCTTTTTGACCGCTTTGATCGCTTCCTTTAAATCGAGAATCGCCGCGCTGAATTCCTGCTGTAATTCCTCAACTCGCTGGGGGGCAGACTTCTCTAACTCTTGAGCGGCTGACACGTTCGTTAGTGCAGTGGCTGAGATAATAAGGCACAACTTCAAAAGCCAATCGGCTTGAAGAGATCTCAAATTAGGAATAAGAAACATAATTATTGTCGCTCTAATTTTGTTGGACTAGCGAATATCAAGGCAGCCAATGGCTGAGGAATGGCGGAAGCAAACCGAAATTGTTGAGGCCCCCGCACCAAACTCCGATTTTTCGACTGGTATTTCAGGTATATCAATCATAGTATAGCGGTTCGACATCTTTTAGACCGTATTCCAGACTTTCCCTTAAAAGAAAACATCGATGCCAAGGTTCAAGCGCGGAAAAAATCTGGCGAAATGGAATTCCAATCGCGCTGAGGCGGGACAGGGCAAGTTACGAATTGTCGGTGGTTCCTTTCGGGGGAGATTAATCGATTATTCCGGTGATCCGGTTACGCGGCCGATGAAAGACCATACGCGTGAGGCTGTCTTCAATCTCGTCGGCGGTTGGGTAAAAGGCAAAACAGTTTTTGATTTATTCGCGGGCACCGGAGCGATGGGACTGGAAGCCCTAAGTCGGGGTGCGTCAAAATGTATTTTTGTTGAACGTCACTTCCCTACTGTACGGATTATTCGAGAAAATGTTCTTAGTCTCGACCCGGATCTGCCCGTTGACGTGAATTCATCGGATACGTTTTTCTGGGTTAGGCAGTTCCTCAAAAACCCCGAAATGTGGCCGTCTGAACCATGGGTGGTATTCTGTTGCCCTCCCTACGCGCTCTACGTTGAAAAGCCGATTGAAATTGTCGAGATGATGGAGGGCTTGATGAAGATTGCACCTCCGGAGAGTGTTTTTGTGGTTGAATCTGATAGCCGATTTGATCCCGAGCTACTTCCAGAGCCTCGCTCCTGGTTTGTCCGCAAATACTCCCCGGCGCTCGTTGCTGTTCGACGCGAGCGGGCATCGGGCAGCATCGACGTGCTCGATGAAACGAGCTAAATTGCCCGGCTTTGCGTGAAATGCCTAGGAGTGACGGTCGTTGCCGCCCTAGGCTCTATTTGGGCTTTCTTGCCTGAACTTCCCAAATAACCGATATAGTTTTAATTTTTCGATTCGGTTGAACGGAATTCCCTATTTTCTTTGGGAATTACAGTTTGACTTTGCCGGACTAAGCCTCCGATGATCTAAATAGCCTATTCTGCCTCTTCTTATACGGTTTAGTTGCCGGTTCTTCGGAGATCATTGTTCGATGCTCACACGATTCGCAAGGAATGCGTTTCTCGGTCTTCTGTTAGCCACCGTTTCGATGGTCAGCAACGGCTTGGCAAAGCAGACAGCCCGACACGCCCATTTCAATGATAGCACGGCGTCGTTATTGGCTGATCATGGCCCGATTTGGGTAACGTTTCAAAACGAAATTCGGAATTTCCGCCCCCCCGCAGATGCTTTGATTCAGCAGATAGAATCGCTTCGGTTGATTCCCGAGCTAGATTCTTGGTCCACAGAGACGCTTTCGATTCTTCACCAGTTATCCCGGGTGGAGTTGGATACCGATCAAACCCGTGAGCTCTATGAGCGATTAGCAACGCAAGCAAATGTTGCTCACGATATTTCAGAGGTCGTTCGCGAACGCGGTGAAAACTCAGCCGAGACGAGATACGATTATTGCGAAGTCGCTCGACTCTCTTATCGAATCCAGCGACGGCTCGCGATTTGGAATTCCCTTTTGGAGTCTAAAACCCAGTTGGAGGTAAATCAGAAAGCAGTCACACAATCATTCGGAACGGGTTCTGTCCCACATCAGAGGTTGCTTGACGACCTTGCTAGTGGCCAAATCGATCCAGTCTGGCGTGATTATCTGATGTTGGACTCACTGGAATCAGTGATGGCCAATACATCGCCTGGGTCTCCTAAAGTTAAATCTGCTGCTCGCGAGGTTTTAGCACGGATCTATTCGCCTGTTCTCGATGATGAACAAGCGGGCTATGTGATTAGCGTGGTCAGCCCATATTCTATTGAGTTGTTGAAGGATGTTGCTTCACTACCAGTTGACGAAATGGAATTACTCCGTCGGATCGAGAACTATGAATTAAGCCCGTCTTCGTTGACCGGCTATTATTTGAATGACCAATATCAAAATCTGTTGTGGTCCGAAAAGCCGGCTGAGAATGCAATCGCGAGCGCCATTGAAACGCACTACCGAAACGCAAATATTCGTCTGTCGTTTTCCGAGCGACTGCTAAATCGGTTGCTACCAAAACTACCCGAAATCGAGCAACCGGTAGATCAAAACATCAAGGGCGCACGCGTTTTGGGAAAAAGCCGGGTGTCTAATCAGCTCCGTGTTAATTTAATTCCTGATGACTCGCAAATTCAATTCAATGTAGAAACCCGCGGCGATGTTCAATCCGACACTGTGGCAAAAACCAAAGTCTTTCGAGTTACAAATCTTGGAAAAGCTAATTACGAGGTTTTCCAAAATGTAACGATAAACAAAGACGGCATCGAAGCTGTCGGAGATCCATATGCTCGTTCCAAGGCAAATCAGTTTTTGGTGGGAGTAGAATCCACCTTGGATCGCCATCCAATTCTTGGAGGACTAGCTCGAAAGATAGCAGAGAAGAATCTTCAGCGGGATGCATCGGAAACCGACCGGATGTACAAGCGGACGGTGGAATCGTCTGCAGAGGAACAGATGCGAACGCAGGTTAGCGAACAGTTGCAGGTCGTTCGCGAACTGGCCTACACAAAATTGTTCCAGCCACTGTTTGGAATGGATCTCGAGCCGGAACCCAAACAGTTGGCGACGACTGAGGATCAAATGGTGGTGCGTTATCGGATTGGTGGACGCGACCAAATGGCGGCTAACACAGCGAGGCCGCTGGACAGTGCGAGCAGCTTAATGAGTTTCCAGTTGCACCAATCAGCCATCAATAATGCAATTTCAAGGATCGGTCTAAACGGGAATCAGTTTACCATTGATGAACTGGTCGCCCATCTGAGGGGATTCATCGGCGCGGAGAATTCCACTCAACCCCGTGTCAAAAGTGATCGACACGCGGAAATCGGATTTGCTTACTTCGATCCGATCCTCGTTGAGTTTCAGGAAGGTCAGTTGAAGGTGACATTGAATTTGAGATCATTGAAAATTGGCGAGAAGGGGAAGGTCTGGAAAAACGTCTCGCTAACGGCCGCCTATCGATTTGTCAGGGACGGGATGAAGATCCAGTTACAGCAAAACGATGATGGTACCCGCATTCGTGGAAAGCGTCTTCGGTTTGGCGATAGAGCGGCTATCAGTACCGTGATGAAGGTGCTATTCAAGAAGGAATACTCTGTCGAATCACTTCCCGATAAAATTGCTCAGCGGATTGATACGAGCCAACTTGAAATATCTCAACTGTCTGTTTCTGACGGTTGGCTTGCCGTTTCAGTTGACGATCGAGAGTTCAATACTGCTCAAGAGACCGTTTTCGATATTTTGCGTACAAGCTCAAGTCGGAAATTGATCAACCGTCGTTAGTTCTTGACGGCGATACTGAATCTGGAATCTACTATTTGCGGATGGGGCTCCAAACCGGTTTCTCTGGAAGCGTCTGAGACGTTTGCGAATTCTCGACCTTCGCTTGCTTGGCCTTAGCGGGCGGAATCATAGCGGGCGGAATCATAGTGGGCGGTTTCATAGCGGGCTGTTTCTTACTCGGTTTCCAAGTCTTGTTGGTGATCACTTTTTGGGGTTCGCGAAGTTCCGCGACCCCATCGGATGCCTCTGAGGCCGGAAGCCAGCGAGGATCTTCACGCGTCCAGCGACGGATGCCGGAATCATCCACGGAGTATTCCGCATCGGGCGGAGTGATTGTGAGTTGATGTTTTGTTTTCAAAGCGCGGCCATCGGTCGTGATGAGTCGCACGTGTAAATCCAAGGCGTAATTGACTGGAATTGTTTGTTCCCAAGGAAGGTGCAAGAGGATTCCCCTCTCCCCGGATGGCGTGTTCGCGAAAAATAATTTTGTTTCCTCAGGCACAAACTTCCACAGCCCGATTCTTTGTCGTTCGGGCGTTGCTGTTGGGTCGATCAAACTGACCGTTAGTTCACCGTCGCAGTGGACTGTTTCTCCGGTGTCGTCTTGAGGGGTGATGAAAATTTCAACACCCTCGTCGCCTTCAATTTTGTCGAGATTGATCCCGACCGTTGCCGACGAGTCAATGGAAATCGATGCGGCTGTTCTTAACTTGAGTGCAGGCTCTGGTGCCGCTAGAGTGGGGATTGCGGCATCGTAGACTACTTGTCCGATGGTAGCGCTGTCCGGTCGGGGTTGAGTAGCGTCGCTTTGACCCGTTTCATTTTTATTTGGCGTTGTCTCTGGTTGAGGTTCATCTATCTCTTGGTTCTGGTTTTTAATCGCTTCTTTAAGCTTAGCTTCTCTTCTAAGTTCGGAGTTTTCCTGCTCCAAACGCTTCAAGTCTGCTTCATTGAGAAAGGAGTATTCTTCCCAATCAAGAATTTCCTGTCTCAGCTCAACAATATCCTTTTGGTCGGACGGGTAGGACCGACAGCCAATCGCCAGAAGAGAACAGCTCATTGCCAAGAAAAACAGGCGCATCGCTAAAAAGCCTCAATAGAGAGAATTCGAAAGACTTTTTTTAGATGATTTCTCAGAGTGGCATCAATGCCAATTCATGGCTGGTTAGCAATCGACTGGTTTAACTAGAGACTGCTGGTTCGGTAGTAGCTAGCACTTGTGCTGTAACAATCCCCAAGCGGCAATGGCATGGAGAGTTTGCCGGAGCGGCTACTCCGCTTGTACTTGAATTTCGAGAGTGGCTGCAAAATTCAATGAATTGGTGATGAAGCAAGCATGTTCGGCTTTTTCCAATAGCCGTTCAGCCCGGTTTGCATCTGCGTCGGCGGGGATTGTCAAATTCGCGAGAATTTTCATTTCGGTAAACTGCATCCCGCGGTCGACTTTATCGAGCGTTCCCGTGACATCGCAACGCAAGGCCGTCCACGAATATCGTGAAGCGGTTGCAATCGCTTTGAATGACAGCGTGAAACAGTCAGCTACTGCAGCAACAAGTAGGTCTTCGGGCGACCACTCGTTGCCCGAGCCACCAAATTCGGTAGGCGGTCCGGATACCAATGTGGGCCGTCCGTCGGCGGTTAAGTCGACGAGTTGTTCCGGTTTCGCAGTTGCGCTGACTGAATACTGGTGTGCCATGGGAGTCTTTACTTTTAATGAGTTTCGCCGAGGCTTGTGACCACTTGATCGATCAAGTTAAATTCCTGCGCCTCTTCGGCGGTCATGAAATTGTCACGATCGGTGTTGGCTTCGATTTCTTCAAGTGTTTTACCGGTGTGTTTTACTTGAAGTAGGTTAAGCCGTTCTTTCACGCGGCGCAGTTCTTTTCGGTGAATCATGATTTCTTCGGCTGTCCCCTGCATGCCGGCGAGCGGTTGGTGGATCATGATGCTTGCATTGGGCAGTGCGTATCGTTTACCTGCGGTGCCCGCAGTCAGTAGCATCGCGCCCATCGACGCGGCTTGGCCGAGGCAATATGTCGCTACGTCACACGAAATGAATTGCATCGTGTCATAGATTGCGAGTCCCGCAGTGACACTCCCACCGGGAGAGTTGATGTAGAGGTGAATATCTTTTTTCGGATCTTCTGATTGAAGGAACAACATTTGTGCGACCAACGAGTTCGCCAGATCAGCGGTTACTTGTTGGCCGAGAAAAATGATGCGGTCCCTCAAAAGTCGACTGTAAATGTCGTAAACCCGTTCTTCGCGACCTGAATTATCGACCACGTAGGGAACGTAGGACATAAGCTTCTACTCCGATTGACCGTTTGAAAATTAATGAAAGTTAAGATGTTTTGTGTATGCCGGCGTCAAGTCGCCACAGCCGTCCATGAACTGATAGCCCATTGGTCGACTGGTTTTGAATCATTTTGAAATTAATCGTCGTCGTCGTCGTCATCGTCGGTGGATTTCCGAATCGTAATTTCGTCAACCACGCCGTACGCTTTAGCTTGTTCGGCGGTGAGGAAAAAGTCACGATCAGTATCTTTGGCGATTTGCTCAACGGTTTGGCCGGTGTGTTTGGCCAGAATTTCGTTGAGAACGGTTCGGTTTCGAAGAATTTCGTCGGCTTGAATTTCAATGTCGCTTACCTGACCACCGACACCACCGTGAGGCTGGTGAATCATAACTCTCGAATTGGGCAAACAGAAGCGTTGGCCTTTGGTACCGCCAGCGAGCAATACTGCGGCGCCACTGGCCGCCTGGCCCACACAAAACGTTGCTACCGGGCAAGACATGATTTGCATCACATCGTAAATGGCCATGGTAGCAATCACGTCACCCCCGGGAGAGTTGAGGTAAAAGTTGATTGGCTTTTTCTTGTTCTCACTTTGCAGATAGAGCAATTTCATGACCAATTCATTGGCATTCCCGGTGTGGATCTCGCCCTGCAGGAAAACGATTCGGTTTTCCAAAAGCAGATCGCCCAGTGTCATTTGACGCTGGCGTTGGTACGAGGCCGTGGAGTATGAATTTTGTATTTCGGAAAGTGGATCCCGCATAACTGATCCTGTGGTTGAACCGAAGTTACTCATGACTGATCCGTTTTTAATTTGTGAAATGCCGTTCAAGACAAAGTCCTTTACAAGCGTAATGAATGGATTGCGTGGTTACGGTGAAATGCATCGGTGAAATACATCATTAACCGAGCATTTAAGCTATCGAGAATCTAAAACGGAGGCAAGGTGAGAAACGGTTTCGGTGGACACACTTTTGGCATTTGACAAATATATTGGAAAGAGCCTTGTGGGGTGACCGATTTATGATTTCGAATCCGGAGAATACGATGCGAAGGAAAGATTGGTTCATCGTTGTGGCGGATGATTTTGCTTCAATAACAAGCCAATGGATGCCAAGGGGCATCCATTGGGAGCGTTATTCAATCATTCCAGCGGGTAAAGCAAGGATGTCTCGCCACAAAACTGCACGAGTCTGCAGGCATTAATCTTTTCTCATTCCAGGAATCGGCTCAGCGTCTCCGCCATCGTATTTTGCTTCTGGAATATTCCCTTTCCGACCCGCTGCAAAGTAGGTCAGGGCGGAGGATTCAGGTTTTTCGTTGGTTTCATAATCGGTGCCTTCGAAGTTGGCACTCTCGGTGATCAGATCAATCACTTTTCGCTCGATGATCATATTTCGAAGAGAGTCCATCTGTCCGGCTCTCTCGAGACTGGCGCGAACTCTCCGAGGCGAATCGTTTTGCTGCATTGCGATTCGAGCGATTTCGACTTCGTAATCTTGGGGTTCATCTTCGACCGTCTCTTGTTCCGCGATTCGCTCAAGAATGAAGTGCTCTTTGAGCAGCGTTTCTGTTTTTTCAAGGATGTTTTTACGAAGTGTATTTTCACGAGCAACGAGTTCCTGCTCCGAGAATCCGCTGGACCGCATTTCCATTACGGCGCGATCAAGTTCCCGACCTGATTGGCGACGCAGGAGATCCGGTGGTAATTCCCAGTCAGCTGACTCAGTTAAAACTTTACTGATTTGATCTCGAATTGTTTCGCGTTGAGCATACTGAAGTCGTTCTTCCATTGATGAGCGAACGAGCTCTTTCAGTTTGTCGACAGATTCGAGACCGAGTTGGGTGGCGATTTCCTCTGGATTTTTAGATTCGACGCGTTTAACGTCGAGCACTTCGAAATCGATTTCAATTGTTTTTCCACGAAGATCTTCATTTTCAGCGTGCTCGCTGATCTCGACGTTCGCGGTTTTCTTATCATCCGCTTTGGCGCCGACTATCAACTTGTCAAATTCTTCGATGGTGGCGTCGGAAAGACTCAGCGTTGGACGCACCTGAATTAATTGCTCTTCGCCGGTATTGAGGACTGCGTCTTCGAACCGACTGGTGATGTTGCAAACGACATGATCACCCGCTTGGACCGCTTCGTCGACTGGAGCCAGATCGGAAAATTGTTGAGAGAGGGTCCCGATATGTGTATCGATGTCTTCGTCGGTAAACTCGCGTTCGGGTCTCTTGAGAGAAAGCCCCTTCCACTCTGGAAGATCAAATTCAGGTCGTACCTCGATATTGAATTCATAGGTCAGGTCGCCCTCTTCTGGAATGACGACCTGCTCAAAATCAAGATCCGGTTCACTGATCGCAGAAAAATCCTGTGAATCGCTTACCTGAGAGAGGCTGTCCATGAGGATGGAGCCTTTCACCTGTCCGGTAAGTTGTTTGCGAAACTTTTTCTCGACCAACTGGCGAGGTGCCTTGCCAATGCGAAATCCAGGGACTTCGGCGCGGGGTACAAGTTCGTCAAACTGCTTGTCGAAATACTTTTCGATGTCGGAGCGGGGAACCGTAACGGTGACGTGACGTTCGCAGGCACTTGTTTCTTTGACCTCGACGGCAAGATCCAGTTTTTCTTTTTCTTCAGTTTCAATGGTCTCAGTATTCACAAATCTTTTCCTTGACAGGAGACTTGGCTGTCGTCCATTTCATTGGAACAATCAGCGATTCAAAATATTTATAGTTTGCAAAGCGCCTCGCGAATTTCAAACTTGAAATTCAGTCGGTGCCGCGCATCAATGTTAATCGGTTTGAACCAGAAGCATTCAACGTGGAGCGTGAATTCAACTGGTCCAAGAAAGCTGGCAAAATCCTAAGAGGATTTCTATTGGGTTCGCCATTGTAGCCAATTCGATTGGTATTTATAGGCCTTTTGGTCACGAATATAACCACAAAACCTTTTTTCGAGCAGTTCTACCGATCGGCAGTCTTCGGGGCGTGCCACCGCGGTGAGGGAAAAGAGAGCGGGTGAAGGGATTCGAACCCTCGACATTCACGTTGGCAACGTGATGCTCTAGCCACTGAGCTACACCCGCATAAATCCATTCCATTTGATTTCGAAACTATTACGGCTTCGAATTCTGTAAGTTCGGATTATACGTGGGAAAATAAGTGCTGCAAGTGCTACCTCGTCCCACGCCACAAATGGCTTAGTGAGCCATTTATTTCATGACTTTCGGCTTTTATTTTGATGATCATCCAGCCTTAGGCATGAATAAACCCCGATTTTTCCAAGTTTAGTGTTTTCTTTTTTGTGCGCCCCGAATTCGAATTTTTGAAGAATTTTTTCCCACGTTATGTGCTGGCTGACTGCGTGGTGTGAGCGCGAAGTGAAGAATCTAGAGATTCGTCATTTGATCCTGGAGGCGAATCCCTTAAGATGATGATTGCTCCAATAGTGGGTTTTAATGGAAGACTGGATGCCTGTGCGGTTTTTCAGTCGATCATTCGTGGAAATCATTCTGAGTTTTACGATTTCTAGGGTATGATTTTGCAACGAGGTCTGAATTTCAAAAGTTGGATATTTAGGAATAATATATGCTCGAAGCCAAGCTCGTCGTGGTCGGTGGTGATGCGAAGAAAACAGAGGTGAGTCTGGATCTCCCTGTCGTGATTGGCAGGGGGAAAGAGGCTGGACTCACGGTGCCCCATGCATTGGTTAGTCGGAAGCACACTGAAATCTACGAGCAAGACGGACGGCTTTTCGTGCGTGATTTAGGGTCACTCAACGGGACTTATCTCAACAGCACTCGAATCGAATGTGATCAGCCTCTAGATCCCAATCAACTGTTGACGCTCGGGAATATCACGTTTCGGGCCGTTTACGAGCTGGGGCCTGGGGCGGTCAGTCCTGTTGCGGATGAGACGCTTGCCGATTTGGTTGGCCAATCAGAGACCGCGGCCATTCCGGTCGTCAAAGAAGTGGTGTTCAACGAGGCCACCGGTGTTTATCTACCCGCGACCTCCGTAGACGAATTGTCTCAAGCAGCGGAGCCGATCCCGATAGCAACAGCACATCAGCTCGGAAGCGGTTCGCTGAGCGAATTGCCAATGGCAAATTCTCTTCCGGTTACAGAGGCCATTGAGCCTGCTGGAGTCATTTCAGGGCAACCGACCGATCCGGTTTTATTCGGGGAACCGGATTGCAGCGACGAGCCGTCGGATACATCGGCTAGTTTCGTTGGGCGAGAGACGCTCACCGATAGCTCTGTTTTTCAATTCAGTTCCGAGGATCAAGAGGTGCCGCCTCGAACTCCCACCGAATCTCTCGAAAACCAGAAATCAGATGCCGGATATTCGGGGATTCCCCTGAACCCTTCGGAAAGCTCATTAGGCGAGCAATCGCAGCAATCGGGCCGCCAAAGCGATGCAACGCTTGATGGTATTCTCAAAAATTTTCCGAAATAGCGTTCTTGATTTCTACGCCTTTTGTCGGTGCGTGACTTTGCAGGAGCGACGAATCCGAAAACCTATGTCTCTGTAGAGTGGCGTTGTTTTGCCCGACGAAGTGTTTGGATTGCCCTTGATTATGTTTCGTTGCCACGTTTGAGGCCGTAAATCAAAGATAAATGGGATTCATTTTTTCACTTCGACTTGCATTTCGGCGGTGCGTGGGACACGATCGGGGAAACCAATTTCCCATGCAACAGGCTTATGAAACGTTCAAGTGAAATCGATCGAATTTTAATTGCGAGGATTCGTTCTGGCGATTCGGATGCTTGGACTGATCTGATTGCGCGGTACGAGGGTCGATTGCTGTCCTTTGTCGATAGTCGTCTGTCGAACCGATCGGCCAGTGAAGACATTGTGCAGGAAGCTTTTGTTGGGTTTCTCAACAGCCTTCCGAATTATGATGGTCGTCGCGCGTTAGAGTCCTATTTGTTTTCAATCTGCGCCTACAAGTTGACGGATCACTTACGACGGGAGGGGCGACGACCTTCGATCCCATTATCTTCTGGATCTGATTCGAGTGGGCAGTGGCAACTGCCGGGCCCTGCCCGTCCTGCAAGCAGTATCGCCCGTAGTGTCGAACGCAAGCGAATTGAAGAGGATGCAATTACTGAAGCGATTGCTTCTCAGGTCGATAAGTGGCAGGCAAAAGGCGATTGGGAAAAACTCAAATGCATTGAGTTGTTGGTGGTTCGAGGTTACCCCAATAAAGAAGCGGCTGAAATGCTGGACATGACTGAGCAACAGGTGGCAAATTTCAAGTTTGATTTTCTCTCGAGATTACGAATGTTGATCAAGCGACAGGGCTTGTCACAAGAAGTGTTCCCCGAGCTTTATCAAGAGTAAGGTGAATAAGTTCCTCAGGGTTATGTCGTGGCGGTATTCCCGTGTGGGCTAATGCTTGGCTGCCTCAAGGGCAGATGATGGTAGAAAAGAAAAACGGCCCAAAACCCTGCCGCGCAATAATAGAACGAGTCGCCATTGTGATTGGTTACTAATGACTCGAAGCAAAAGTCCAGCGTCAGCAACGCGTGGATACTAAATTCAAAACGATTTCTAAAACAGTTTTGAAAGACAAAGCAACTTGAGAGCCAGATTGCTGAAAACGCCGCTCCGATCCCCTGAACTTGCTTTGCGTCGGCACCATTGAGCAAGTGAAAAAACGTGAGATACACCGCAAGCAAGTAGATGCTTACCAAGTACCATGCGGTTTGTTTGAACGCGTCTCTCATCAGAATTCGCCTTGTCCATCGAATTTGGGCGTCGTAGACCACTCCTAGGACCGCAGTTTGCCTTTGAGCTTAACTCATTGAGAAATTCCCGGCGCACGTCCACACTTTGGTTTTTCACTTCGTTGGAGGCGTTAGCGTAGGGTAAAAGGGGGTTTGATTTTTTGCTTGTAAGCGAATCGCCGAGTTGGGAGCAATGTTGGAATCATTCTTGCCGAGACTGGTGAGTGTTTGCAGGACAGTGTCGATTCCAACCTGATCAGCCCAGAATAAAATTCCCCCATGATGCGGTGGAAATCCAAATCCCTCGATGATGCAAAGGTCGATGTCTCGGAAGTCTTCGACGATTTCTTCTTCGATAATTCGAGTCGCCTCGAGTACGATCGCTGAGAGGATTTGAGTGACGATTAGTTTTTCGTTGAGCAGTTGGGATTGGTCTTTTTCGTTGCGATAGATTTCAATAATCGATAGCAGGTCCGCGTCCCATTGCCGTGGGCCGCGAGCATCGGGGTAGGCGTAAAATCCTTTTCCTTTTTTTCGACCCAGAAAACCGGATTTCACTAACCGCGGAAGGATGGGTGAGAGTGTTACACACTGTGAACCGGATTCCCACATCGTACGACCGGCGTAGAGGCAAGTATCGACTCCGATAACGTCGATGATCTCAAACGGCCCACCAGGAAATCCGAACTCTCGCATCGCAGAGTCGATGGCTTCAATGGAGGTCCCATTGGTGAAAATGCGCAGGGCTTGGTCAATCATCGCAGCCAGCAACCGGTTCACGACAAACCCTGCTCCGTCGTTCATTGCGACTGGCATTTTACGAAGTGACTTCACAAATTTAACGGCGGTTGCAATGGTCTGCTCGGATGATTCGGGGCCGCACACGACCTCGACAAGCGACATCAATTCTGGATGACAAAAGTGGATGCCACAAAAATTTGCAGGACGGTTGAGACTGTTGGCGAGCGTTTCAATTGGAATTGCCGAAGTGTTGGAGGCGATTAAGGTCGCGTCGTTGACCGCGGATTCAATTTTTTGAAGCACTAATGTTTTAACGGCAACGGTTTCAACGACCGATTCGATGACCAGCTCACAGCCTGCCAATGCCTCGTAATTTTCACTGGACTCGATCGTGCGATCGGGGTGTTCGCGTTTTAATTGACTGGCGACAGACTGCTGAATTTCAGCGTTCGCATCCAGAAGGACAATGTCGAGACCGCGTTGTAGGCAGTTTTTGGCGATTGCCTGTCCCATCAGTCCCGCGCCGACGATGCCAACTTTGCGAATTTTTGCTGGTGGTAATTTCATGTCGACCAAACCAGGCTGTTTTTTATTGTGATCGACGAGAAAGAAATGATTAATTAATCCGCGGCTTGCAGGACTGCCATAGACTTGGGCCATCGCGACGGACTCGGAATTCCAGGCTGCTTTGATCGGCAAACTAGCAGAGCGCGTCATGTGTTCCAGCACGACGGTTGGAGCGAACGGGAAGATTTCTTTATTTTCAATGATCCGTTTGCCGTACTTCAGCACGATCGCTTCAAGATCGCCGACGGCGTCGACTGGCCCCATGATTTTTTTCCGGTCAAAAATAAACGACTCAGAAATCGAAACGCGCTGGATCATTTTGACGGCTTCTTCGATCAGTGCTTCCTGCGGTACCACCGCATCGATCAAGCCCATCGAATTGGCTTCACTGGCAGATATCAGTCGTCCGCTGGTGATCAAGTCCACGGCGATATCCAGATTGGTAATGCGGGGCAGCCGAGCGGTACCTGCCCAGCCCGGCACCAATCCTAGTTTTACTTCGGGCAGCCCCAAGATTGTCCGGCGGTCACTGGTGGCGATTCTCAAGTCACACCACAAGGGGAGTTCGAGTCCGCCACCCACGCAAGCACCATGAATCGCAGCAATAGAAACAAAAGGACAGCGGCTGAATCGAGCCATTACCGCTCTACCCCGTTGGCAGAATTCGACAATCTTTTTCTCTGGCCAGTCGAGTGTCGCGGCAATTCTTTTTAGATCTGCACCGGCGATAAAAATGGTTGGCTTAGCTGAAAATAAAATAACACCCTGGAGGTCGTCCTGTTCCATCAGTTCGGCCATCGTGCGATCGAGCTCGGAAAACAGTTGCTCGTCTAAAATGTTTGCCGCCGATTCCGGTGCATCCATGTTGATCATGGCGATGCCCGTATGCGGGTAAGTTACGTTGACAATCGTGTTGGTTGGGTCTGGCATATTGTAGCTTTGCGAAATTTCATCTTCTAATGTCGTCATCCTAAGTCCATCTTTCTACCGTTTAAAGAATACCGACCGTAGAAAAATCGAATCCAATGCAAACAAGTTCTGTTATATTGAACTTGGGAAATCTTAAACCCAAGAAATATCCCTGGCGCGTGGCGGCACGGACCAAGCGCATGAAGCAGTCAATGGCGTGAAAAGGCGGACGAAACGATGAAACAAAGACTAACGGTGGCGAGGTTGTTGATCTGTGGAGTTCTTTTGGTGTTATCGGGGTGTGCCGACTCAGGGGGAAACGGAGCGAACCCCAAGACCGCCAATCCTAATTTGGTGATCGGCACGGTTCATGTGGAGATTCTATTTGGTTCTGACCGTTCTAGCCTTCAGAACGAAGTCGATTGCATGAACGATACCACTGTATTTTCAGCACTTCAGGCAGCCGCTGAAAAGGGAGGATATGGCTTTGAATCGACAGGAGTGCTGAAGGGGGACAAGTTCATTACCTCCATTGGAGGAGTCGATAATCTTGCCGCAGATGGCAAAAATTGGATATATCAAGTCAATGATGTTCTCGGTGACAAGAGTTCCGGGGTGTACGCTGTGCAACCGGAAGACCGCGTTGTTTGGTCGTTTGGTAAGTATGAACCGGAGTAATTGGATTATCCCGCTAGACCTGCCATGGGGTA
>JAPKBL010000028.1 GCA_028823415.1 Mariniblastus sp. | reverse complement strand
ACCAGCACAAAATGCACCAGCACAAAATGCACCGGCACAAAGTGCACCGCCTCATGATGAAGTACCATTTTAATATCTAGCACGACAATTCATTTCCAAATACCAGTCGTCAAGACTTTGCAAACGGATTTAGAAACAAATAAACCGAGACAGTAAAAAGAGACACTTCGATGCCATCATCTAAAACAAAAAAAATCAAACGCAACAATCCAAAGTACTCACGACTCCCGCGCGGAGAAAGCGGTGGGATTGAATTACTCTTGATTCAGTCGGTTGACCACCTGGGGAAACAGGGAGAAGTGGTCGAAGTCAAAGCGGGCTTTGCTAACAATTACCTTCTCCCTCAAGGTCTTGCTACCGTTGCCAGCGACCACCACAAGCGAATGGTCGATAAGCACAAAGTCAAGTTGCAGGCAATTGAAACTTCCCGCCTGAAAGATCTGAAAGATCTTGCGAAGCACATTGGCAAACAAAGCGTTACGATCGAAGCGAATGCGAACGAAGAAGGCCATCTCTATGGTAGCGTAGGCGCTGCCGAGATCGTCGCAGCATTGAAGCAGAACGAAATCACGCTGACGAACGATCAGATTCGCCTCGAAGGAGTCTTGAAGGAACTTGGCCTTTACACCGTCAAAATACATCTCCATCAGGAAATTGAAACCGAACTCAAAGTCTGGGTCGTTCCAACAGTTGACGAACCTGCCTAATTTTCGCGGCTTGTTGTGGTCTGTTAGTTACCGACAAGTTTTCCAAAATATATCGAAGCCTCGGTCGGTGATTTTACCAGCTGAGGCTTTTTTTATTTGCAACCGGAAACATCTCAATCCAGTAGAGAGTTGATATTTCCGTCTCGCATTTTTTGGACATCCCCATGATGCCCGTAAAAATTTCGAGAAGTGGTTGTTATCGATTGGGACGCACTTAAGATGGATGTGGGTCACCGGTCGATCAAAAGGAACAATGGAATGCCAGAAAAATTCGACGCGACATCAGGCAACAAACGCCGCAAATTCGTGAAACATGAGCCGATCACGGATTTATTGACCCGGCAACCGCCCTACAACCTCGAAGCTGAAGTCGGCGTGCTCGGAAGCATCATGCTGATGCCCGAAACCTGTGACGAAATTGTCAATATCCTGCGTGAAGTGGACTTCTATGATGAAGCTCATCGCATCCTGTTTTCACACATTATGGAGATGCATAACAGCGGGAAAAAGATCGATCCGTTGCTCCTTCGCGAGCGACTCGTCGCCGGTGGCGAAATAGAGTCCATCGGTGGTGCCGGAAGATTAGCCGAAATATTCACTTCGGTTCCCAATGCGGCCCATGTCACGTATTACGCGAATATCGTCAGAAGCAAAGCGACTTCGAGACAGTTGATCAATACCTGCTCCGAACTATTGAATGAGGCCTACCTCCCCGAAGGTGATCCGGACATACTCCTTAATGATGCAGAACAAAAAGTTTTTGCGATCCGAGAAAGCCGGCAATCCAACAACCTAGCTCCCATCGACCAAATCCTTTCTGATGCGATGGATCGGATGGAAGCCAGAATGGCGGGTAAAGGGCAGGAAGGCACCGTGGAAACAGGGTTCACCGACTTGGATCAAATTACAGGTGGTTTACATGCATCAGAATTGGTAATCCTGGCCGCTCGTCCAAGTATGGGCAAAACGGCGTTTGCCATGAACATTGCTGAAAATGTCGTAATGAAGTCCAGAAAACCCGTTTTGTTTATCAGTTTGGAAATGGCTTCCATCGAATTAATCGAGCGGATGCTTTGCTCGGTTGCGAAAGTAAATGGTCACCAACTGCGCAGCGGAACACTGAGTTCCGACAATCGAAAAAAGGTAGTCAAAGCGGTCGGTGAATTAAATCAGGTACCACTCTTTATCGATGACTCGCCAACCCGAAACGTATCCGAAATTGCGGGTGCAGCCAGGAGGATCAAACGTAAGGAAAACGAATTAGGTCTCGTCGTAATCGATTATTTGCAGCTGATTCAGCCCGACAATCCTAATGACGCCAGACAGGAACAAGTTGCAAAGATCGCCAGACGGCTCAAAGGACTTGCCCGTGAATTAAAAACGCCAATCCTTTGTCTGTCGCAGTTAAACCGGCAAGCGGAAGATTCTCGCGACCACCGTCCGAAACTTAGCCACCTTCGTGAATCTGGAGCGATTGAGCAAGACGCTGACGTAGTAATGTTTGTTCACCGCGAGAGCTACTTCCAAAAAGGACAACCGGAAGAAGAAGTAAATCAAAACGAAGCGCTGATCATTGTTGAAAAACAACGAAACGGCCCGACGGGCGACGTTGAACTACATTGGGAGCGAGACTTCACTCGATTCTCTAATCGCGCTCCGGAGCGATACAGCGAATTCGACGACTTCCCAGGCTAGGGACAATCATTGGATAGTTCGACAACCTTCACCGCCTAAGTCTAGCGTCGGCGGCGACGGGCGATCATCGCGAGTGCACCAAGCCCAATAAGGGCAGCACTCGATGGTTCCGGAACACTCTGAATATGCCAAGAAAAACCGTAATCTGTTGCGGAATTACCTGAAATCCGGAAGGTATAATCTCCTCCGTCGAGTCCCTCAAAAAAGATATGCTCGTTGTTGTAAGCCGATCCGTTACTTGAATCCAGAAGTGATCCGAGAAACGTTCCTGAAGAATCGAATAACTCGAGATTCAGATCGGCCAAATCCCTTTGTGCCTCAAACGCTGTGCCGGAATTCAGATCAATGATGTCTATATTCCAACTCAGGACCGCTGACAAACTTGCGTCACCGCCGGGGGAAATTGAAAAATCGTAAAAGAGATCTTTGCTTCCATCAAAATCTCCATAG
Source organism: Mariniblastus sp. (assembly GCA_028823415.1). Taxonomy (GTDB): domain Bacteria; phylum Planctomycetota; class Planctomycetia; order Pirellulales; family Pirellulaceae; genus Mariniblastus. Next base: position 44,987 of record JAPKBL010000028.1, on the reverse strand, counting down.
TCCCAACCGAGATCATGAATATTTGAGGTTGGGTCCGTCGTTGAACCTTCGAATTGGCCGCCTTCAAAGATGTGATAGCTGTTGAGAATATTCAACTCACCAAAACCAAACACTTCGTCCATTGGCCGTGTCGCGGTTCGATCCCATGACGCGAATTCATCTTTGGTCGCTCCCGCAAAAAGTGTCGATCGGATCACCTCGTTTTGGATAAAATCGGTCCCCGCTCCAGCGTGTTTTAACAACGCGGCGGCGCTGCCAACGACGGGCGTCGAGAAACTGGTTGCTCCTGCTGACGGTACCACGATTGACGTTGCGAAACGTGGTGCACCATAAACCGAGGTTAAGCTTTGGGAATGACCACCGTCTGACCGACCGACGGCGATCGCGTTATAGCTTGGCGTTAGGACTTGAGGAGTTGCACTAGTCGAACCATTGTTGGCACCAACGACCATCAAAGTGTTGTCCCGATTGATGACGAAGTCAAATCGCTCGAGGATATCCTCAGCTTGTGCCGTCGTTAAACCGTTTCCAATATAGCTGTGATTTCCGATGTCGAACGCAGGCGTCGAGTTAAGATCGTTTCCACTAAGCGCGTTAAGCCAATTAAAGATATAGTCATTGGCATCGTACCCGGTGATACTACTGATCCCACCGGTCATGCTTGATGAATTACCGTAATAATTATTTGCGACCAGAGTCCCATGGTTGTTCGCACCGGACACTCCCGATCCCTCGGTGAACGTCTTCCCGGAAAATTCTGCAGCGGTGACATCGGGCATGTAATTTCCCGCGCTATCAGGAGCCTCAGCCTGCATTACCATCAGGCCCGACCCATCGCCAAGACTGCCTCCTTTTTCAGAAACCAGGTCGTTAAAACCAATTTCTGATTTCCATGTCTGCCCAAAAGTCATCGCGCAAGGCGTTAATATAAATACGAGCACAATTAATACTGATCGATATTTCATTTACACAGACTCCACAATTCTGGTTCGCTCATTGACGCAAGGCCAACAAAAGGCTTCCGATTAGTATAATTGGCAAGATCATTGGGTTAAAATAATTCGAATCAATAACCCTATTTTTGTCATAAACTTCTCTCCTCCTCCATCAACAAGCCGAAATAAGCCGTGCACGATAGCATCCCAAAAAATTCAGATCCGTTGGTCTGATACAATCGCCACCGAGTAATCGTCGTTAGACCATGTCCAGATCAGCCCAACTATTTGAAACAAGGCCATTTTAACGCAGCTTCCCTTGCTCTCTCCCCCTATCAAGCCTAAGTGAATGGGACCAATAGTTCGATGAAAGATACTGGTATCGTTATTCTTGACGAGGTTGAGGACTGTCCCTATCTAGAGGGCGAATCAGCTCGAATGCCCCTGCGCATGCCACTGACAAAATTGACTCCTGAAGAAATTGACCAACTGCTCTCTGACGGCAATAGGCGAACCGGAGAATTTATCTATCAAACCAAATGTGCGAACTGCCAATCATGCGAACCAATCCGGATCGACTTACGAAACTACAAATTCAGTCGGAATCAGCGGCGTCAGCTAAATCGAGGTGATGGAAAATTTACACAACGGTTTGGCCCACTGGAGTGCGACGCCTCACGACTTGATCTATTTAATAAGCATCGCAGATTGCGTGGCCTTGCTAAAAACGACTTGGACGTCGATGCCGAGGAGTACAAATGGGGATTCGTGCAGAGCTGTTTTGATTCGTTTGAAATTACTTATTGGCTTGAAGAGCAATTGGTATGCCTCGCCGTCTGCGACCTTGGCAGGACTTCACTGTCGGCCGTTTACACTTTTTTCGATCCTGATTTCCAAGCGGACGGATTGGGTACCTACTCGATTCTCAAACAAATTGAGCTTTGCCAACAGCGGTCGCTGGATCATCTGTATCTTGGCTATTACATCGCCGACTCACCTCATATGAATTACAAATCTCGATTTCTTCCCAATCAACGGCTGATCGATGGCCGGTGGACAACCTTCACCTCAAGATGAGATGAAGGAATTAGCAGATTAAGCAATTTTCATGAAATTTTGTCGCGGGGTCCAGCTCAGCTCACTCGCCCAAAGTTATCATAAATAGTTGAAACGCCTTTCTGAAGGTGATTCGCAGACGCCGTCTTTTCAAAAACATGTTGGCAATCAAACCAATTGCGATTCTAAATTCCCCGTATCGCAAGATAATTGATAGGATATGGGTCTGCGCACCTAACTCCATCACTGCGGAACAACTTAATGGATCGAAGAAATTTTATTCAAGCAGGATCTGCCGCCGTCGCTCTTTCAGGCTCGCAAGCATTCCCCCAATCTCAAACGACACCAAAACGGAAACGACGCGTCTGTCTAATCGGTTGTGGATGGTACGGAAAAATCGATCTTTTCCGTTTGCTTCAAATCGAGGACGTGGAGGTCGTGTCTCTTTGTGACGTCGATACAAAAATGCTCGACGAAGCAGCTGGCAGAGTCGCTGCTCGCCAAACCTCTGGAAATCGACCTCGAACTTATGAAGATTTTCGCAAGATGTTATCCGAAGTTGACATCGACATCGCCTTAATTGCGACGCCCGATCATTGGCACGCACTCCCAATGATTGCCGCCTGCAAAAAAGGAATTGACGTTTATGTACAGAAGCCAATCGGCATCGATGTTGTTGAATGCGAGTCGATGCTTGCCGCGGCGAAAAAATACAATCGTGTCGTTCAAGTCGGGATGCAGAGGCGAAGCACGCCCCACCTGATAGAAGCAAAAAAACAAATCGTCGATACGGGTCTGTTGGGCGATGTTGGACTCGCCGAAGTCTATTGTTATTACCACATGAGGGCAAAGACCAACCCGCCTGACCTTCCAGCTCCGCCTCACTTGAACTATGACATGTGGACCGGCCCTGCGCCGATGCGTCCCTACAACGACCTAGTCCACCCACGCCGATGGCGGGCATTCATGGAATACAGCAACGGGATTGTTGGTGATATGTGCGTGCATATGCTAGATACCGTCCGCTGGATGCTGGAACTTGGCTGGCCCTCCCGAGTCGCCTCGACCGGCGGCATTTTCGTAGAAACTGGCAGTAAGGCCAACACGACAGATACACAATCGGCAGCGTTTGACTTTGATGACCTTCGCGTGCAATGGCAACACCGGAGTTACGGGCACCCCGCCGATCCTGAATACCCTTGGGGCGCAACCCTGTACGGTTCCAAAGGGACGTTGAGACTAAGCGTTCATAAGTGGGAATTTAAACCCATTAAGAAACGAGAGAAAACTATCTCGCAAGATGCAGTTTACGAACTGGAACAATATCCAGAAGATAAAATTGAAAAAGATCTCGAAAGGCATGTGGCTCCGGCAGTCCGCGGCCACATGAAGAACTTTCTTCATTGTGTCGACACCCGGGAACGACCCGTATCTGACATTGAAGAGGGACACATCTCAGCAACCAGTTGCATTTTGGCGAACATGGCGATGAAGCTAGGGAGAACGCTTCATTGGGACCCCGAAACTAATCGTGTCGTCGATGACGCCGAGGCCAACCAATTACTGACGCGAGCCTATCGCAAGCCTTGGATTCATCCAGATCCATCAAAAGTTTAGGCTAAATTTAACTTGGAATTTCAGGAACCCCATGTCCAGAACAAATATCAGTCGACGAAAATTCGCAGCCGCAACTTCTTTTGGATTGGTCACGGCGTGCACGCAGCGGTCATTTGCAACTCAGGATGCCCCTGCACAAAAAGTTGACAAAAATGGACCACGCGAAGCGATTTTCGAACGCGACTATGACGCGCCAAGTTTTAAACCAGGCTGGAAAAAGGCGCAAGTAAATCGCACAATGGCCCAAGATTTCGTGATTTACGCCCATTCGGATCTGCCCATGGTGAAAAAATTATTGACGCGAGAACCGGGATTACTCAACGCTACTCTCGATTGGGGTGGAGGTGATTGGGAAACCGCGATGGGTGGCGCATCGCATATGGGACGACGTGACATCGTCGAATATTTACTGGAGCAGGGCGGACGGCCAGATATATTTTGCTTTACCATGCTCGGGTTGCTTGAACCGGTTCAATCGATGCTCGAACTTCAACCCTCGCTTATTGACGCCAAAGGCCCCCATGGATTCAGCCTTCATTTTCACGCCCAAGTCGGTCAGAAAGATTCCAAAGACGTACTCGACTATCTGCAGTCGGTGAAGGAAATCGAATTACGGCCGGTTCCTTTTCTAAACAAAAAGAAAAGCAGTAAAACCGGATAGCAGTCTAACCAGAATCCAGTTTTTGTTATTTAACCAGCGTGGCATTTACTTTCACAACGGCAACACCCACATCCACTCAGGCACTCTCATCAACATTCACGTAACTCACTGAATTTGAGCGGCATCTGTTTCCTTCAAAACGACACGTTTACCGCTTAGAATGTCGTTGTGTTGCGTGTGTTTTCCGCTTGGCCAAAACACATCGATCTGATCAATTTTCTCGCGAGTGCCCATGCCGATATGAATCCGTTTGGAATTTTGCGTTGAAACGCCTTCACCGCAATTCAACTGGAACATTCGTTTCTCCGTCCCACAGGTCACTAACACACGGGCGCCAAATGGCTCTCTGGGACTCCACTCTAACGAAGGACTAGAATTAGTCTGTCCACCCACAAGTGTGACCTCGACGAAAGAGTTCTCGCGACTCGATTGATCACCCATCTTATTTCTAGCGATCCGGAATCGAGGATAATTAGGACTGGTGATACCCAAATCCAACCAACCATCTCGGTCGTAATCCAAGAGAGCAAATCCCCGCCCGTCCTCTCGATAGTCGACGCCCGATACCAAAGACATATCTTTGAAATTCCCATCTTGCCGCATAAATAGCCGATTTCGTTCACCTCCACTTAACGCATTACTACGAAAAACGGCCCCTGGCTTGGGGTCATCCGCCAGAGGAAAGGTCATCATTTCCATTCCTTCTTCTGGCCCCCACTGTTCCAAATTTGAAAATTCATCGTCTACATCCGGGGCGAAACGCACGGCCGTGCGCCACAGGCAACTTCACAAATCCTTATCGTTGGCAACCTCTTTCGGCGGCGTATAAAATCCGCTCGCAACGTAAATATCCAACTCACCATCGTTATTAAAATCGGCAAACTGGCCGCCGTACGACCAACCTACACTCGAAACATGCTGTTGATTTTCGCCAGAACCAGCCACCTGACGCAATTTCCCATCTTCGTTTACGTACAAAAAGTTTCCATGGGCAGAAACACGCAAGCGTTCATTCACATCATCAAGTTGATTGACGATTCGCAATCCAGCCTTCGAGTACATGTTTGAAACATAAAGATCGAGATCGCCGTCATTATCGAAATCGCCCCATGACGCGCCCATCGCAAATCCCATCACGGAATTTCCGGCAACTTCTTGGGTGATGTCTTTAAATTGTGGTTTAAAGGACCCCTGCTCGGTATCGTTGCGAAGAAAAACGTCCGGAGAAAAATCGTTACACACATACACATCAAGATCTCCATCCAGATCAAGATCAGTCCAAACGGACTGGTACGAATCGCGGTACTGTTTTAGAGAATCTCCAATCTTGGCCCACTCGAACGAACCGCCTCGATTCATCAAGAGAATATTTGGCGGGCCGCCTCGATCGACATAAGTATGTGCCCGCTCAATCTTCAGTCGTGTCTTAAGACGCTCTTCTACGCGGGTCGTCTGCTCGAACCAATCCTTCAATTCGCCTTGACCGTAGGCGTAGGTACTCAGGTAGAGATCAAGTAATCCGTCGCGATTTACGTCGGAGACTGATGCGGCCAGCACAAACCGGGTCTCTGCAAGAACTTGGTTTATCGCTTCATGAGGTTGAAACGTACCATCTTGATTTATAAAAAACATACTCGGCCCCATCGATCTGCCGACAAACGCATCTGAATCACCATCGTTATCAAAGTCGAAAAAGCAGGTGCAATTCGCCAACTCATCTACCAAAAGTCCGCTTTTCTCAGTCATGTCCTCAAATGTCCCATCTCCTTTATTTTGCAACAATTGCGATGGAGACCACCGGTCGGTCACGAACAGGTCGTCGAACCCGTCCTGGTTGAGGTCGAGAACACTTACCGAGGGGTATTGAAACGCCGATTCCCAGTCATCAAAACTCTTGTACTCGTTTCGGGCATGTTTAAACGAATTAGTCGCACTGACTTCACCGGTGAACTTCAGTATCAATTCCTGATGGGAAGACTTTTGAATTTGCGTGCGAGTTACCTCATCCGGTATCGCAGTTTCTGTTACATCCTCAAAGAGTGACTGTGTAGCTTCGACCAGTTTAAGCTGAGTCTGACGCCAGGAAACCAACTCCCAACTACCATCGTCGCGGGGCATCCATGTCAGAGTTTGATAGCCTTTCACGCCGACCACGTAACCATCGGGATCCCGAATCTTTCCCTCGAGCTTGGTCTCCATTTCGAATCGGTCTCTCCCGCCCAAAAAAGTGCCTTTTAACACGCCAATTTGACCGTCTTCAAATTGCCCCCCCGAAAGCAACGGAGAAAGCAATTCCCCCCAGCGGATTGACCTTTCTTCGCTGTCAATCGGCCAAACCGATCCAACCGCGATCGAATCAGAGGCATCCATTCTTTGAGCGCGACTTGCTTTGTCAAATTGAAATTCGCCTAAACCGACATGTGTGATTTGATCCCGAACAAATCCAGAAACATCAATCTCTGGATCGCTCAACGATCGGGCAATCGTCTTCATTTGTGGCGACAACGCCTGTAGTAGGTTTTCAGAATCCGCGATGCCCTTGATTTTGGTCTGTTCTGCAGACAAATCTTCAACAGCAATTTTCGCTACTTCAGGCGGATCCTTCGGTGACTGAACGTCGGCGTTTTTTTTACAACCTGATCCAACCGATAGCCACAAACCGAGCCCCATCAATAATGTGACTTTCAGTTTGCCACCAAGGCACGAGGCTCTCTGAATGTTAAATAATTTTCTAACCATGATCTATTTACCTGAACTGCAAAAAGCTAATCAAGGGAACGTCGGTTACTCATTTCGTTCGGGAATAATGACGTGGCCACCTGTGGGTACATTGAGACGAACGGAGGTTTTCCCACTAGGCCATTGAACGTCGATGCGGTCAATGGATCCGACCGCCCCAAGGCCAACATGGATTCGATTTGAATTCTGACTCGAAAGTCCTTCTCCACAGGATAGTTGAAATTTTCTCGTCACTGTTCCCGTGGTCACTAAAACGGAAGCGCCAATCGGATCCCGGGAACTCCATTCGGAGGTGGGTTCGGCCGAATCATGGCCACCGACCAACTGGATGTCTACGAAACCATTTTTAATCTTCTGTCGGTCCCCAATTTGATTTCGGGCGACACGAAATCGCGGATTATTAGGACTCACGACCACTACATCGAGGAACCCGTCTTGATCATAATCAAACAATGCAAAACCGCGACCGTCTTCACGAAAGTCAATTCCCGACACCAGCGTCATATCGTCAAAATTACCATCTCGCTGGAGAAAAAGTCGATTGCGTTCGCCACCACTGAAAGGTGCGCTGCGAAAGGGCGGCCCCTCGCCATCGGTGGCTTCCTCACGCTCAAACATCAAAATATCAAACCGGTTTAAACCACCGCCCCATTCCTGAGAAAATACAAAATCCTGATCTCGACCAGGATCCGTGCGCACGACCGAGCGCCAGAGGCAACTTCACCAATCACCTTCTTTTCGCACCTCGACAGGCGGCGTGTAAAACCCACTAGGCACATACAGATCGAGGTTGCCGTCGTTGTCAAAATCCGCGAATTGGCCGCCAAAAGACCAACCCACCCTCGCCACTTTTTGAAATCCTTCGTCGGACCCGGCAACTTGCTTAAATTTTCCGTTGCCAATGTTTTGATACAGAAAGTTTCCCTGCGCCGAAACTTTCACACGCTCATCGACATTGTCGAACTTCTCAACGATTCGGTTGCCCGCCTTGGAGTACATGTTTGAAACGTACAAGTCCTGCAAACCGTCGCTGTTGTAATCACCCCAACTCGCCCCCATTCCAAAACCCATTGTCCCTCCCGGAACCATTTCTTCGGAGACATCGGTAAACTGTAGTTTGAACGCACCGCGTTCGGTATCGTTACGGAGAAAGCGATCAGGTGAGAAATCATTACATAAATAGACATCCTGATCTCCATCGGAGTCAAAGTCCGACCAAACGGTTTGATAGGAATTACGCCATTGGGAAAGTTCGTCACCCACTTCGACTCGCGTTAATTTTCCGTTTTGATTTAAAAGTACAATATTCGGAGCACCAGCGCGGTCTAAGAAAAAATGGGAACGCTCGACCTTCATACGCATTTTGACTTGGTCTTTGACGCGCACCGAATCGCCAATCCATTCCGCCGGGTCCCCCGTCCCCAAACCGTAGGTACTAAGGTAAACGTCAAGACAACCGTCTCCGTTGATATCAGCCACAGATCCGGAAACGACGAATTTCACGAACTCGTACTCCTCCAACATTGACTCGTCGAGTTTGAACTTGCCTCGATCATTTTCGAAGTATTGACTTGGCTCGAGCGTCCCGCCGACAAATACATCGGAATCACCATCATTATCGAAATCGGCGAATAGCGAACAGCAAGCCAATTTTTTAACATCGAGTCCGACAGTTGCGGTCACATCCTCAAAAGTTCCATCCCCCAGGTTTCGTAGCAATTGCCCCGATTGCCACCGGTCGGTCACGAACAAGTCGTCAAGCCCATCTTGATCGAGGTCTACCACGCTGACCCCTGGATACTGATAGGCCGACTCCCAATCATTAAAATGTTTGTACTTGTACTGCGTATCCTTAAATTGCCGGCTGTCGATTTGGGTGTTGGTTAAGATTAAATCAACATGAGACGAGTTTTGGATTTTTTTTAACGTCTCAGGGTCTGGAATAATGCGCGTGGTCACTTCTTCAAAGAGGGGACTGCGGGAACCAATCAGCTTTAAATTCGTCTGGGTCCAACCGATAATGGTCCATGCTCCCGTTTCATTTTTCCGCCAACGCAGCGTCTGGTAACCATTCACTCCGACCACGAGATCAGTGCTCATTTGGAACCGACCCTCAAGTTTTGTGTCGGTTTCGAAATCGTCTCCAACATATCGAGTTGCAAGAGTGCCGATCTGACAATCAACGAGCCTTGTTTCCGAGGTTAGCGGTTTCCAAATTTCTTCCGGCGTGACTGATTTCGAAGCACTTTTGGCAGTCAATGGCCAAGTGCAATGCTTCGCCAGATCGGTGTCTCCGACCGCAAGTGCAGCGCGATAATCAAAACGATCAATTCCCGAATACTCAACCGTTGCCGCAAAGACGGTTTGGACTGGCACATCAGAATCGGATAACCACTTGGGAATGAGGCTCATTGAGCCAGCGAGCGACTGCAAGAGTTCCTCTGACTCCATGATCGATTCAATTCGGCGATCGACTTCAGAGAGACTCTCGTCGACTAAGATTTCGTTCGAACCAACTTCACCTACCTTTTTCGGACTTTCTGATTCACCACAACCCAGCGCAATGATGAACAAACATAAACAAAATAGTCTCGCCGAAAGTCGCATGTCATTAAAAACCTTTAGGATGCAGAGTGATCATATTGTACTCTGTTTTTATTTGAACAGTCAGATACGTAAACTTAGCCCGCACAAAACCAAACAGCCCCCCCAGAATCGCAAAATTCACAGGTAAAATCATGCTACCGATACACTACTTCTATACGGCTAAACCAGAAGACGGGTCGTTAAGATGGTGATTGATGTTTAAACTAATCGATGATCATTGGCGTTGAAAAGAATGCCGTTGGAGCGCGGGACCACTTTTTTTGTAAATTTAACCACAGAGTCGTTCTTGTGAAGGCACTAGTTACCGGAGCCAACGGATTCTTGGGGTTTTGCCTAGTCCAGCAATTGCTTGAGCACGGGTACGAAGTCACCGCCTTAGTCCGAAAACCACACCAGCCTTTCGCGTCCATGGATGTTGCCACCGTCATCGGCGATATTCGAAGTTTTGATCGCGTTTTCGAAGCGTGCGCTGGCCAAGACCTCGTATTCCATACCGCCGCTATCTCTGGAATCTGGGGGCCATGGAAACAATTCCACGGCACTAACACAATTGGTACCCGGAACGTTGTTGAGGCTTGTCTCGACCATCAAATCAAAAGGCTTATCTACACCAGTTCTCCCAGTGTGACGTTTGATGGCCATCACCAAAACAATATTGATGAATCAGCCCCCTACGCGAAGGAGTGGCTATGCCACTACCCCCACTCAAAAGCATTAGCTGAGAAGTACGTACTGGATGCAAACGACGACCAAGAATTGATGACCTGCGCCCTGCGTCCCCATCTAATTTGGGGACCCGGGGACCACCATCTTATTCCGCGCTTGATTCAGCGCGCAAAATCAAATCAACTTCGCCGCATCGGTGATGGCACCAATCGGATCGATACGATTTTTGTCGAGAACGCTGCCATTGCTCATATTCAAGCCGCCGAGGCAATGAAGTCTGGGTCGCCTGTATGTGGAAGTGCATATTTTCTTTCTCAGGACGAACCGGTTAACTGCTGGGACTGGATAAACGAAATTTTAGCTCTAATAGATCTCCCCCGCGTTCGCCGCTCGATATCCTATCCGTGGGCCAAACGCGTCGGGCACGCCCTTGAGACAATACATCATCTGTTCAACATCGAGGCAGAACCAAGAATGACTCGTTTCCTCGCAGCCCAACTTGCAAAGAACCATTATTTTGACATCAGTCGCGCAAAGCAGGATTTTAATTACAAGCCGGTCGTTTCCAACGATGAGGGGATGAAACGGCTTCAAAAGGCGCTCAAATCTGCAGATTATTAAGCCGACCATTAGCGTTTACCAGGCGGTTAAATTTGCGTTTTCGGGTCGACGCGACTCTGGAAATCAATCGTTTTGAATTCTTCGATCAATTACGACCAGATTTTCATCAATTCGGTCAAGATGCCAGCAATACAAAAACAGTGCACGAATGCAGGCGGTTGTCACCGTAACGTAATTTTCCGGTTAATCTCTCCCCCAAATGCGATCCAACCCTTTGTAATTATCTGTCGAAATCGTAAATTGTTAGCTGAACAAACTAAGTAACTAAGGACACACATGATTTCGTTTCCTAAACCCAACGATCTCCCGGATTCCCAGCGAATCGTGATAACCGGAATTGGCTTGACGTCACCCAACGGGAACAACTTGGGCGATTTTCGCGAATCACTGCTGACCGGCAAAAGCGGTGTTCAGGACTATGAGATTCGCTACTTTGGAAAAACGATTGCGGGGATTTGCGACTTCGACGTAAGACGTCACCAAACACGAAAAGATGCTCGTCGTGGCACACGTGCCGGCAGCGTTGGCTGCTATTGTGCTAATGAGGCAATTCTTGATTCTGGAATTGACTGGGAAAACACCGACTCTTCACGGGTTGGGATCTATATCGGTGTGACAGAACATGGAAACGTTGAAACCGAAAGTGAGATCCACGAAATTCGCGGATTCGACTACGACACCAAGGTTTGGTCCCACCACCACAACCCGAGAACAGTCGCCAACAACCCTGCCGGTGAAATCGCACTTAATTTGTCAATCACCGGCCCGCATTACACCATCGGCGCAGCTTGTGCTGCCGGTAATGCAGGTTTGATTCAGGGTCTACAAATGCTGCGTCTCAACGAGTGCGACCTCGCTCTCGCCGGAGGTGTTTCGGAGAGTATTCACACGTTCGGAATCTTTGCCGGATTTGCCAGCCAAGGCGCGCTTGCCTCCCACGTTGACCCCACCAAGGCATCCAGGCCTTTTGACAAAAACCGAAACGGAATTGTCGTTTCTGAGGGGGGATGTATTTACACTCTCGAGAGACTTGCCGACGCCAAAGCGAGAAGCGCGAGAATTTACGGTGAGATTGTCGGATACGCAATTAACACCGACGCGACCGATTTTGTTCTTCCTAATCCAGAGCGACAAGCCCAGTGCATTAACATGGCTCTCAACCGGGCCCATCTAAACGCAGAAGACATTGACATCGTCAGTACCCACGCGACGGGCACGGGTATGGGAGACGCACTGGAATGTGACGCAATTCGTCGCGTTTTTGGGAATTCGACCAAAACCCATATAAATAATGCAAAAAGCTTTATCGGGCATACGATGGGAGCAGCCGGCGCGTTAGAATTAGCGGGCAACCTCGTTTCATTCGAAGACAAAGTGGTTCACCCGACGATCAATCTCGATGATTTAGATCCCGAATGTGAACTTCCCGGTCTTGTCAAAAACGAGCCTCGCGAAATCGAAACAATTGATTATATTTTGAACAACTCGTTTGGCATGCTGGGAATTAATTCGGCGACCGTCATTCGGAAAATGTAACAAATCTCTCCCGTGCGAATTTTAGCTGGATTGAGATTTGAACCAGACTCAGTAGATTACGACTCATGGCGGTTTGTAAATAACAAGCGGTCAAGAAAATGGAGAATACGAGTGGCACCTGAAGAAATAAGAAACGTAATTATCGATATTCTGACCGACATAGCTCCCGACGAGGATCTAACGTCACTCAGCGATGAAATCGATTTTCGAGAGCAACTCGAGCTCGACAGCATGGATTTTCTCGATATCGTGATGGAATTACGAAAAAGATATAGCGTAAATGTCCCAGAAGAGGATTATCCACAACTTGCGTCGATGGCCAGCACGGTGGCTTACCTGACCCCTAAGATGGTCGACTGCGTCGCAACCTAAGACGTTTGGATAATCGGTATCCGAATTAAAATTTGATTTTCGGTGGGCTCCGCGTAAAACGACGGGGCCTCATTTTTTGGACGATCGTCTATGTACGACACCATAATTATTGGCGCAGGAATGTCGGGACTAGCCGCCGGAATTCGCCTTGCGCACTATGACCAAAAAGTCTGCATTCTCGAGCGCCACTACACCATTGGCGGACTCAATTCATTCTACCGGATGAATGGCCGGGACTACGATGTTGGTCTCCACGCGGTCACTAACTTCACCGCCAAGGGCGCACGAAAAGGGCCACTTGCGAGAATACTCCGCCAATTACGTTTCAAATGGGATGACTTTGCTCTGGCCCCGCAAAAGGGGTCTCGGATCGCATTTCCGGACACCGAACTTCGATTCGACAACGACATTAACCTGCTTCGCTCAGAGATCAAACAGACGTTCCCCAGTCAGGTCGACAACTTTGAGGCGTTGCTCGGCAAAATCACAGACTATGACGATTTAGATCAAGCAGCGTTTGAATTATCGGGACGCAAGGTCTTGGAAGAAACCATCTCCGATCCACTTCTTATTGAGATGATTCTTTGCCCGTTAATGTGGTACGGCAATGCTGCTGAACACGATATGGCATGGGGCCAGTTTTGCATTATGTTCCGCAGTATCTTCATCGAAGGATTCGCTCGTCCGTTCAAGGGCGTTCGGTTGATTCTAAAAAACCTAGTCAAGCGTTTCCGAAGTCTTGGCGGAGAACTGAAACTAAGGTCCGGAGTAAAGACAATCCATGTCGATGGCGACCAGGCCGTTTGTGTTGAACTCGATAGCGGAGAACAAATCCAGGGAAAACGTATTCTGTCCTCTGCGGGGAACTTAGAAACGTTGCGACTTTGCTCCGACACTAGCGAACCAGACCCCCGCACAGCCGGTCAACTTACGTTCATTGAGTCCATTTCGATTCTCGATCGTGAACCGGAATCAATTGGAAACTCCGATACGATTGTGTTTTACAATGATTCGAATAAATTTCATTGGGAACGCCCTTCTGAGGGATTGTGCGATACCCGGACCGGAGTCATTTGCTCACCCAACAACTACGAGTATTCGGAAGAGGACGGCAAGCTAACCGACGGTGTGATCCGAATTACCACCATCGCAGACTTCGATCGCTGGAATGCACTTTCTCCAGAGGAATATCAACGCGAAAAACTGCGATGGTACGATCGCAGTGTCGCCGAAAGTATTAAGTACACACCTGATTTCCGGGCCTTTGTCATCGATACCGATCTGTTTACTCCCAAGACTATCAGCCGATTCACGTGGCATGACAATGGAGCCGTCTACGGCGCACCGACAAAAATCCTCGATGGCACGACTCATCTCAAGAATGTTTTCCTTTGTGGAACAGACCAAGGCTTTGTTGGAATTATTGGTGCCATGATGAGTGGTATCTCGATGGCTAATCTACATTGCTTGCGGCCGTGAATCCACGATTTATTCTGAGCTGAGTCAGATTTAATACTAGCAAATGCTACGGCCTTTGCGACGTCTTCCAATTGGCTAACCGAGACTCAAGTTAATTTGCCCTGCCTAGGGGGTTAAGTTTATATTGTTAGCCTCTGAGCACACCTCTACTAACTGGACTATTACGATGAATCTAAAACGAGCGTTGATTGGTTGCATGCCAATCTTCTTATTGATTGCCGTCTCCTCCGCTGCGAATAGTGAAGAATTTCGAATCGCCAATATCTTCACTGACAATATGGTTCTGCAGCGAAATCAAGACTTTTCAATTTGGGGATGGGGAGAGACCGGCACTCCGGTCACCGTCCAATTGCAGGAACAATCGGTTACGGTTTCACCAAATGAAAACGGTAAGTGGGAGGCAAAATTTGAGGCAATTGATCTTGGGGATCCGTTTTCAATCGCGATCTCATCCGGTCAGAATTCAGTCGAATTAAATAATGTCTTAGCTGGAGATGTTTGGATTTGCAGCGGACAGTCGAATATGGAATGGGTGGTCCAACAGGCGGGCAATCCCCAACAAGAAATTGCCAATGGCGACTGGCCACTGATTCGTCACGTTCGCATCGACCATGTCACGAGTCCTTCCAAACTCGACGATGTCAACAACACCGGTTGGCAAGTTTGCAGTCCTGACACCGTCGGTGATTTTTCAGCCGTTGGGTACTATTTCGCGAGGAAACTGCAGCGTGAATTAAACGTGCCGATTGGTCTGCTACACACATCCTGGGGCGGAACGATCATTGAAACCTGGATCAGTCCTGAGTCACTGAAAAACCACCCTGACTTTAAAGATGCTATCGCGAAATTAGAGTCGGTCACTCAAAATCCACAGCAACAACAAGCACGCGCTAACAAGCTAGACCAATGGAATCGAGACTTTCGCAAAGCGCTTGAGGATCAATCGACGCAATGGAAGGCCCCCGCCACTGATGACTCAACCTGGAAGGCAATCAAGGCCCCTGGTAGCTGGGAATCGCAGGGCTACCAGCAACTTGATGGCGTTGCCTGGTACCGGCGAACGATCACCTTGCCCGACTCATGGGACTCCCAACCAGCCTCTATTTCGCTGGCACAAATTGATGACATCGATCTCACTTTTGTAAACGGCGTAAAAATCGGCTCACTTTCCGATTGGACAAAAATCAGGAATTACAAAATCCCGGCCAATGTATTAAAAGCCGGGGAAAATTCGATCGCGATCCGTGTAACCGACTCAGCGGGTGGCGGTGGAATTATTGGCGATCCCACCGACATGTTTATCGCGCGGACCGGAGAACCATCGATTTCCCTCGCAGGGACTTGGAAATTTAAGAAATCTGATCTGACTAGAAAACTCGGTGAGCGCCCTCAACAACCCTACCGCGGCCCCAACCACCCGACCTTGCTAAGCAACGCAATGGTGAATCCATTTTTGCTAGTTAGAGCCAAAGGGGTCATTTGGTATCAAGGGGAATCCAATGCCCGCAGGGCATACCAATATCGATCGCTTATGCCTTTGTTAATCGAAGACTGGCGAAAACGTTTTGGTCAAGATTTCTCCTTCTATTGGGTTCAACTGGCGAACTTTACAGCACCCCGGGATACACCCGGAGACAGCCAATGGGCTGAATTAAGAGAGGCACAAACCATGGCGCTCACGGTTCCCAAGACAGGGCAAGCCGTAATTATTGACATCGGAGAAGCGAGAGACATTCACCCAAAAAACAAGCAGGACGTCGGCAAACGACTCGCCCTTAATGCCCTCGCCAAAGATTATGGCAAATCGGTTGTTTACTCAGGTCCAATGTTTAAATCTGCGGAGTTCTCTGAAAATCACGCAACCATCGAATTCGATCATGCGGGTGGTCTAAATTCTAAAAATGAGCCGTTAAAACAATTCCAAATCGCCGGTGCCGACAAAAAATTCGTTTGGGCCGATGCGAAAATCGACGGTACGAATGTCATCGTATCAAGTCCCTCAATAAAGCAACCCGTGGCCGTTCGATACGCCTGGGCCGACAACCCTGAGGGATGCAATCTATACAATGCGGCGGGTCTTCCAGCCTGCCCGTTCCGTACCGACTCGTGGAAGGGCGTAACGGAATAAATCCTTTACCTAAAGAAACGAGCCCCTCCCGGGATATCGAAATTTAAATAGTCTTTTGAAAAAAACAGTTTGGATTATCTTTTTGAGAGAGGCGAACCTCCAATAAAAAAGACGGCTGAATCAATTCAGCCGTCTTTAAATTTTTTCTGTCGTCGAGACTTTGTTTAAGTGCTGAACGAATTTCCACAACCGCAAGTCTTCTTTGCATTAGGATTGTGAAACTGGAATCCTCGTTGTTCGATTCCTTCGTAATAATCTACCACTGTGCCGTCGAGAAAGAGATCACTCTTTTTATCAACAACGACTGCAACGCCATGTTGCTCTGTCACGTTGTCTTTGGTTTCATCAAAATCAGATGCAATGTTCAGGCCATAATTGAATCCTGAGCATCCACCCCCAGAGACCGAAATACGAAGAATCGCATTTTCATCGTACTCACCCTCTTGAATGAACCGCTGAATTTCTTTGGCGGCTGTTTCAGTTACCGTAACACTCATTCGAACTATCTCTCCAAGGCTAATTGAATTACATCTTGCGAACTCATTATGACTCTATTCGTCATTCTTTGTAATCGGGGTTTATTTGTCCACAGGAATTATCTTAAACCGCTTCAGGTTCACCCAAATAGGCATATTTCTGGGAATAACCGCGTTTTTCGGCAAAAAAGCCCTCAAACCCCAACTCCCAACACGTCTTGGGAAGCAATTTCAAGAGTGAACGAATCTAAATAGCGCTCAATTCCACGTCCCACTAGATCTTTTTACGTAACTTAATCACGTGGGTTCACCCAAATAAGCTCTCCAGGCAGATCTTAGACCACGTCTCATAGGTATCGAGGTCTGCCATAATCTCAGAAACTGGCAAGAACCCCGCATCAGATATGTCAGCTTCATTCGCGGAAATTTGAGGCTTTTGAACGACAAATAAATGCACAATCCCCAAATGGACTTTGCCGACTTCATTTTCATCGTCGTTAATTAGCCCAACGAGAGATTGCGTAAACTCCGTATCAATGACAATCTCTTCTTCCAACTCGCGTTGCATTCCAAGGTGATAAGGTGATGCATCATGGGCATCGAGCGTCGATATATGCCCACCGATGCCGACGCTTTTCTTGGCTCTTAGGCGGGCTTCTCCGCCCCCTTTTCCGCGGGTGTACTGAAATATGTGATTCTCACCTGCGTCATCAACAAATTGAAAAATACAATATGGAATCAGCTGTTTAAAACTAGGATCATCTTCCATATCTCCGCGTGGAAGATATTGAGTGTTTACTGGTTCGAGCAGGGTCTCCAAGTACCTTTCGGTCTCAGAACAAAATCCCTGAAAATATCCGCAATCATGGAATAGCTGCGTTTTGACAACCATCACCTGTTCCGTACTTACCGCCGACATTTCCTTCTCCTTGGACTAAATCCGATTAGGCTCTCTTGGGGATCCAACTCCCTCGCTGACGAAACTCAGTTTAATGCAACCGCTACCCCTTGAACAGCATCAAGCCAGTCTCCAACCAACTTGCTCGGTCGGTAACCAACTAACGAACACAGGCGCAACTCGCCCTCACAGATTACTTAAATGGAAAGCCGACGGCATTGCGCAGTACGCAGTGTGGAATCAAATAGGAATTTTACCGCGAGAAAAACTATCAACAGCTATCCTGACTGTCTGAAAATGGATATCAACGATATCACTTATCTCAGGTGCGTACCCTCCCGCCATCGCGAAAGCAAGCGGAATGCCCTTCTCGCGACAGAGGTCAAAGATCATTTGATCGCGTGAGGCCAGACCAGCCTTCGACAAGTCTAATAAACCTAAGCGGTCTTCGATGTAAGGGTCTGCGCCGGCAAGGTAAAACACGAAATCAGGCACAAACGAATTAAGAACCTCATGCAATCCTGCCTCAAGCTGGTCCAGATAAAATGCGTCCGATGCACCGACCGGCAAAGCGATATCGTAATCACCCTCTGTCTTTTGAAAGGGATAATTTTTTTCGCAATGCATTGAGAACGAAAATAAACTTGTATCCCCCCGAGCAATCGCCGACGTCCCGTTTCCCTGATGGACGTCACAATCAACGACCAAGACATTTTTGACCCGGCCTTCATTCTGCATCGCCCTCGCAGCCACACACACGTCATTAAAGACGCAAAACCCCTGTCCATTCCCTTCAAACGCATGGTGAGTCCCGCCGGCCAAATTTCCTGACAGTCCGTCCTCTAACGCCGAAAATCCGGCTGCAATAGAGGCACCTGTGGATCGACGCGATCGTTCCACCATCGCTGGTGACCAAGGGAATCCGATTCGGCGAATTTGGACTTCCGATAAATTGCCGGTACAGATCGCGTCCAGATACTCCTGCGAATGTACTCGACTGAGTTGGCGATCGGTCGCCGCGGATGGCAATCTCAAGTCACAGTGGACAGCTATCGGATCTTGCAAAATTCGTTCGCGTAATAGGCGATACTTTGCCATCGGGAAACGATGGCGATCCGGCAACGGAAGCTCGAACGTGTCAGAATAAAACAGTTTCAAAATGAGTACCGCTTACAGGTCAATTCAAATTTGATCTCTGCACCTGACGTAACATCGCGTCAGCTTGATTGCGACTTGAGTCAATCGTCACTTCCGCAAAAGCGTTCTCTGTCTCCCAAACAACAACTTTGGTGAGCCTCAAATCGTAACCCTTGATCGTATCGATTAAGGTCGGCCCAACTTGGTCAAGCAGATATCTCGCCATGTTTTCGGCGGTCGGGTTGTAGGGCAAACGATAGATCTTATTGGGCCGAACTTGCTCCAGAGCGTTGAGCGCATTCTCGTCCGCGTCCCATACAATAAAACCATGATCCCAATGATCATCGATCCACCCTTTAAACAACCGATTGATCACACCGAAATCGACGACCCGACCCAGTTCATCTATTTCGTTTCCAGTCACATGAAACTGAATCAAGTAATTATGCCCATGCAAGTTCGCGCACTTTCCCTCGTGACCGAGCAATCGGTGTCCGGCACAAAATTTAACCTGACGCATAACCGTGATACTCATTCTTCTCTTCTTCAGTTGGATCAATCGCCATCCACAAAAAATGGATCGCTCGGTTGCCACTAACTCAGCTTAGGATTATTGCGATGGCGATCACCGTCGCGCTGAGTTTTCTTACGTAAATTGTCGTCAAACGCGGTCGTTAAGTCGACACCTGTTTGATTCGCAAGACAAATTAGCACAAATAAAATGTCGGCCATTTCGTCCTTTAACGAGGAATCCCTATCTGAATCTTTGAAACTCTGATCCCCATAGGTTCGCGAGATAATTCTTGCCAACTCGCCAACTTCCTCGACCAGCTGGGCCAAATTGGTTAATTCTGAGAAGTACCGCACTCCCACGTTCTTTATCCAATCGTCGACCGATGCTTGAGCTTCTCGTAGAGTTAGATCAGATCCATCATCTTGAATTCGGTTCAACTCTTTCGAATCGCTTTCCATTACTTTTTCCTTCAAGTAAGCCAATGTTTTGTTTGATTGAAATTGGCTGGCACAAAAAGGTCAAGCCTGCACCACCCATGACTCCTAATTTATTTTAGGCAAACCAGTCACTTTTCCCCAAATACTCTGGTCGATTCATTAGCTGCTACAATTAAACTCACGCTCAACACAGAACGTTTCTTCTTATGCTCCAGTCTGAAAACCTTCGAATTGGGGCCAAGTCAATGGAGTTTTTTTATGCGCCAGTTACTTCAATTCAAATTTTCGCTTCTGTTGGCGTTTTTTTTTCTCGGCACTCCCCTCGCAAAAGCAACACCGCCCGAATCTCCCACCGGCGCCCCAAATATCATTTGGATTTCTTGCGAGGACATCAGTCCACATTTGGGATGCTACGGTGATAAGGACGCAATCACGCCCAACATCGACCAACTCGCTAACTCGGGAATTCTTTATAAAAACGCATTTACAACCGCCGGGGTCTGCGCTCCTTGCCGTTCGGCAATTATTACTGGCGTCTACCAGTCCACACTCGGTACCCATCACATGCGATGCGATGCCAAGCTCCCCAAGGCAGTGAAGCCTTTCCCCGTTTACCTGCGAAAGGCCGGTTATTATTGCACAAATAACTCGAAACAGGATTATCAATTTAAAACACCGGCTGATGTTTGGGACCAATCCGACAAAAAAGCACATTGGAAAAATCGGCCCGATCCGAAACAACCTTTTTTTGCAGTCTTTAATTTCACAGGATGCCACGAGAGTGGTATCGCAAGCAAATCCAAATACAAGCAGATCACCAAAGACCTCAGCCCGCAGCAACGCCAGGACGCTGATCAGCTGACGCTCCCCCCGTACTATCCTGACACGCCTGTCGTTCGAGAGGATTGGAAACGCAATTATGAGCTGATTACTGCCATGGATGTTTGGGCGGGATCGTTAATCCAAGAATTAAAAGATGCTGGAGAATATGAGAATACGATCGTGATGTACTGGTCGGATCATGGTGTTGGATTGCCTCGTGCGAAACGTTGGCTCTACGACTCGGGCACACACATTCCACTGATCGTCAAACTCCCAGACCGTTGGAAGGTCAACAACAAGATTGGAGTTGTGGAAAACGAACTGATTAGTTCGCTCGACTTTGCCCCGACCGTGTTGAAGCTTGCCGGACTAAAACCCCCTTCACATATGCAGGGACGTGCGTTTTTAGGGAGTGATCTAAAACCGCAACGCGACTATGTCTATGGAGCCCGTGACAGAATGGATGAGCGCTACGATATCATTCGCTCCGTCAGGGATCGAAAGTACCGCTACATCCGAAATTACGAGCCTCACAAAGCATATTATCAATACATGAATACTCCGGAAAAAGGCGCGACGATGCGGGAATTACGTCGAGTCGATGCTCTCGGAAAACTCTCAACCGAGGCCAAATTGTTCATGCAGCTATCCAAACCGGCAGAGGAACTTTACGACCTCGACGTCGATCCATACGAGGTGCACAACCTAAGCAACGACCTGCAATACGAGAGAGTACTAACGCGATTGCGAAACGCTCACTTGGAGTGGGTGGTCGACACCCGCGACATTGGACTGATCCCCGAATCCGAAATTCAGATCCGTGAATCGCAAGTGGGTGCAAGGTACAACATTTTAAAAAATGCCAATCCCGATCTCATCGAACAAATACGTAACACTGCCAATTTAGCTGTCAGTGACAATTCTGATTTTAATAATCTAAAAAAAGCGGCGTCGCACGCTGACTCGATTGTCCGTTACTGGGGATTGATTGGAATTGGAAATCGTCCAGACGAGGCAGTCACTTGTAAGGCCGCCTTAATTGCTGCACTTTCGGATCGCTCCCCATGTGTCCGGATTGCCGCATCCCGTGCTCTATTGAAAATCAATGAGCCACAACAGGCTTTATCGACGCTGAAAATTGAACTTGAAGGAGAACACCCATGGGCTCGGTTGCGTGCAGCGATAGTTCTTGACGAATCCGGGGAAGCAGCACGACCACTCATTCCGGAACTTAAACGCTGCCTTACCAATCAACCGAACAAGTACATCACGCGCGTGGCCAACCGAACTCTCAACGTTCTTCTCGACTCGAACAACATCGTAAAATGAGCAACAACACTGCGGAAGTTTCTAAAGAAAGCCCAAAAGTTTAAGAGGGGCTATTTTCGCATGGAGCCTGATATCTTGACTACCAAGGCCGCCAATTCACCCCATTGCCTCGCAGTCCGATGTCACCGCTAGGAATTCCGAGATTCTCAAAGTACGAATAATGGAAGCCACCGATGTATCTGGAATTATTGGATTCCACATCCCAAGAAACCGGGCGAGGCCATCGATCACTGTTTCGGGTTTTCGAATTAAACCACGGCTTCCCGCCCACTACGGAATTCCAGTTGGATCTAATCGGCGGATGGGTCACAGAAACAGCGTCCCGCTCATTGGACGTTACTCGCTGCCAGCGCCCGCGAATTAACTGTGCTTCGCAGTCATTGACCGACAACACAATCAATCCTGCAAATACAAATCCAAAGGATCGTAAGAGGACTAGCTTAGATTTTTTCAGAAGATTCACAATGGTTCCTCTCGATCGAAAAACATGCTCAAAAACTAACTCAGACGGTCTACCAAGCTACCCTGATTAAGATCGGGAGACCCAGGCCAGAAAATGAGCCCTCCTTATTTCGATGTTCTAACGGCATTTATCCGACGAATACGCACAAACGGCCTTTACGCCCACAGGTTCTTTCGCGCCCTGCATTGCGCCCGCTGGACAACTCGAATCCGACGCGGCTTCAATTCCCAACGCATTGTTAAGATTCTAAATAGGTAGAACCCCCAATGAGTCGATTCCCTCTCTCGAGAATAACAAGAATCGATTGCATTTCGCTCTCCAGCGAACAGCCAGAGTTAAAAATGAAAGTGCTGCACCAAATACAGCCTTAATATTCAAAAGTACGCGTTTTTTAACATCTATACTCGACAATCAGGCATTGCTTCCCTAGCATAAATGCTTGCGATTCGTATCCAGTACTCCCTCCCACGCCCACGCTACAACATGTTAAAGACACTGTATCAATTGGCTTTTCGGTACATCAAAGTCAAGGAAATCTACCAAGACGTGGTTATCGAAGAGCGCCTTACCAATATCCGACCCAAGATTCGAAAAGATATTGAAGCGTTGCTTACTCATTCCGATGAGAATTGCGAGTATTTCCGAGGCAAGTTCACCGAATTTTTAGCCACGTCGCCCGGCCTCTCCGATGATGAATTCTTCGCGGCTTACTCCAAACTGCCGGCTCTCTCAAAACAAGATTACGCCGATGCGGGCCAGTCAGTCATGACAGATCGCTGGGCGAACATTGACCCAGCACAAAATAATTTTTCGGTCGAAGGAAGACCGATCGAATCCATCCGAAGGCTCCGCCATAATGACTTTATAATGCCAATGGCAACCGGTGGATCTACATCGACTCCGCTCTCGGTCATGATGACCAAACAGCATATGTTTTCCATGCTGTTCACATTTTTCAAATGTTGGTACCGGATGGGTTGGCGTCCCGGAGAGAGGATGCTGATTTTTTATCCAAAGAACACCTACAACATCGACGACATGGTCAAATTCAATCGCCTCAGCAAGTGGCTGGGCTTTCGATACCACCTTTTCGACAAGATCGACGAAAAAACAGTCCGCGGATTGATTGACGATATCAATCAGTACAAGCCAAAATTATTATTGGTATTCCCATCCCCGATGAACATGATTGCCAACACCGTCAAACGATTCAACTTGGAACTCAAACATCAGCCTGAATTGATCAACGTCAGCGGTGAAACATTTTTTGACTGCCAGCGGAATCACATTCAATCAATCTTCCCGAAATCAAAAATTGAGGATTCATACGGTTCCGTTGAACTGGGAGAATTAGCTCATGAAACTCCCGATGGACTTGAGATCTTTGCAAACGTAGCCTACGTAGAAACGGAACCCAATGAGGCGGGTCAACCTGAGATGATCATCACCCGGTTGAACGCAACAGATTTCCCGTTCATCCGTTATAAAATGCGAGACATTGCAGATGTAGAATTCCGAACTTACCCCGACGGTACTGAAAAGTATTTGATAACTAAAATCGAGGGCAAAGACTCGAATTTTATTATGAATGACCTCGGCGAGAGATTTTACCCCTCATTTTTTAACAATTTCGTCAACGATCTCAACGCGATTGTTTCAGACAGCGTAATTGAAATTAAGGTGTTCGAAAAAGGACAGCGTGAACTGGAAGTCCAGTTTATTCTCTCGGACAACCAATTTATGGAGCAGGTCCGCACCGAAAGCAAACGCCTGCTATCGGCAGAATTAAGTAACCAAATGGATTATGTCATTCGGTTCGTCGACTTTATTGATCACGATTACCGACGCAAATACCGCGTCATTCAGCGCATCGGTGACATTGAATTTGCCGGCGGAATGGTTGGCGATGAAGCCAAAGCGAGCGCCATCCAAGAAGTCGTTTCCAATGATTCGGTAGAATCTGCAAACGACGTTCAGACGCCAAGCAACTCAATCGCGTGATCCAAACAATTTAATTACACGACTGGCTACAGTTCTTCCGCCGTCCAGCGTTTAACCAAAGATCCATTGGCTTCCGCCGAGCTCCTCGGCGTTTGGTAGGACCTTCGATGTTGCATCGTCTCAGCTAAATTTTCGTGATTGTTACAAATCAACCGAGATTCCCCCATTTCCCAGGGTTCCACGTAGGCGCTCGCTAGGGCATCCACGCGTCGAAAGTAAGCTCGACAGGATTCAGCATCCAATTCTCGTCGCACGAGTCTCGTGATGCGCCCCTGAATTCGATCCCAAGATTCACAAGGCGGAGGATCTGCAGGCGAACAGGTGAACTGATCAAGCGTGGCCTGTAGTTCCCCGTGAACCAATATCTCCGCTGGTAACGCCCGTAACATCGCAACCATAACCGACCGAAAGGGAGCGATCGCCGTTGCGATATTTCTCGCTATTAACTGATGCGGCATTCGAATTTCAACCACCCTCGGTTTTACAGGGCAACTGCAACCATCATGGTGATAATACTCAGCCTGACTCAACTTGCCGTGACTCGACTTTCCGCGAACTTTACGATAACTCGATTCCGTAGATCGAACATTTTTACAGACAACCAGTCCCTCTCGGTCAACGATGTCGAGAAAGCAATCGCGCACATCGTCCCTTAAAAGCACCTGATGAAGATAATCATCGGCGACTGCCCCAGCTTCCAGTGGGCGATCCATTACGATTCCAAAATCATGCGGTCTTGAGATTAAAAAATCGTGTCCGCCTAGCTTGAGAATCTGACTCTCGCAATCCAACGTTCCAGTTTGTTCAGTTTCCAACCAAAACACCTCGACAAAATAGACAAATTAAGTTCAGTAGTTTACCCCATCCTCTCACGTTTAAACAAATGGGCTTCCGAATTTAGGGGCATCACTAAATTGTTTAATATCTTGGAGCGATAAAAGCCTCGGGTAAAGCGGGGTAATAGGAACGGATCCAATAGAGTTGGCCAATTTTTTCGTCAACGTGCTCACTCAGTCGCGTAACCGGTGACACACTCTCAATAACAAGGGATCTGCATACACTAGCCCAACAAAGAAAACAGTCGCTGTTGACTGGACATTCAAATCACATAACGATTTTTCCTTGTAGACATCACTATTTCCTTATTGTCGTTTGACCTTCAGCTCCATCTCCTCGGCCCAATCAAACCACTGGTTGGACATGCGT
This sequence comes from Mariniblastus sp., assembly GCA_028823415.1. Classification (GTDB taxonomy): domain Bacteria; phylum Planctomycetota; class Planctomycetia; order Pirellulales; family Pirellulaceae; genus Mariniblastus. The sequence goes on along the minus strand of JAPKBL010000028.1, from coordinate 19,287 downwards.
TCAACTCGTTGGGGGTGCTGATCCGCCAAGTCATTGATTTCACATCGATCGATTGCAAGATCATAGAGTTGCCATCTTTTTTTCGAATTGAGTTTATCCCAAACTAATTTCCAATTCCCCTCTCGGATTGCGCGGTTCCCAGCCCACTGCCAACAGATTTGGGAATGCCCCTTTCTAGACTTTCCCTCCAATAAGTTGACCATGCTCTTACCCTCAACCGGCAATACGTCGATTCCTTTAAACTGCTTGGGATAATCGCCACCGCCCAGCTCCACTAACGTTGGCAAGAAATCGATAATGTGAGCCACCTCGCGATTGATCGTGCCGTGAGGAATTACTTTCGGCCACCACGCAATCATGGGTGTTGTGATTCCCCCCTCATTGAGCCAGCTCTTGTATCGACGGAACGGTGCATTCTGCGCCCAACCCCAGGCAGGCCCAACCGCCACATAATCATCGCCGGGGCCGGGATTCCGTTTTTCTGGATCGCGTCCGCCAGGCTCTTCGGCGCACCCACCGTTATCCGATAAAAATAGGATGAGCGTGTCCTCGTCATGTCCAGTCTGCGATAACGTTTGTAAGACCCGACCAATATTCTGGTCGACACTGTCAATCATCGCTGCGTAAACCGCCATTCGATGATCTTCGAAATCTTGATTCGCATTCGCCCATGAGTATGCCCGACTTTCTCCCTCGCTCAATTTCCAAGACTCCGCGGCCAATCCCATTTCCTGTTGCCGTCTGAATCGATTTTCCCGCAGCGCATCCCATCCCCCAGAAAATTTCCCTCGGTACTTCGCAATATCTGCCGGCTTAGCTTGGATTGGGTAGTGCGGGGCAGTGTAGGTAAGATGAATAAAAAATGGTTTTTTCTCTCGATCCGCCGCATGAATCGCCTCGATCGCCGAGTCGGTAAATGCGTCCGTCGTATAAAAATCTGCGGGAAAATCGGTGATCAGTTGATCGTTTACGCCGAACACCCGCGTCCGGCCTCCCTTGTATTTTGGATCAGGCTGAACTGGATCAAAAAAGTTGCAACACCCGTCAAGCAATCCATAAAACGAATCAAACCCGCGATAAAATGGATGATTTATTTTATCACGGCCGAGATGCCATTTCCCACACAGTGCAGTCCGGTAACCACACTGCTGCATGACCTCGCCGAGTGTCACCATGTTGGCTCGTAGATGACGGTTGCCGTTGGTTCCCCGCGGGTAGAGTCCCGTAAGAATCGAGGCGCGGGTCGTGGTGCACTTTGCGTTATTATAAAACTGGGTAAAACGCATACCGCCTCGAGCAAGGCGATCCAAATTCGCCGTTTCGACTTCTCCACCGTAACAGCCGATATCGGAAAACCCCATATCATCCACCATGATGAGTATAACATTTGGTTTTTCGCCGCCTTCGGTAATCGCCGCTGAGGTACCCGGCGAAACGCTTGGTACAAAACGATCACGTTCCTCCGCCAACCCTCGCTTGACCGAAACTGACGTATTGAGAATAGCGATAATGCAAATCGCCAAGAACGCGTATCGCTTCAAGAACTCACCCATGTCGCTTAACTCTCACTTTCTAAACATTTAAAGATCCAAGGAACCCGTCTCGGAAACTCATTAAACGAACTCTACTGCATTCCAGTGAATCAATTCCCCAAAAACATTACACACCTACAAAACTACACGTTAGAGCGCCATCATTGATATCGATCATCAAGTCTTACTTCGCCCAATCAGGGCGGGGGAACGATCGCAATCTGCTGTAGCGAATGTACTTTTCCCAAACATCGCCGTCGCCGTTAAGTCTCGGATCGCCGGTCGCCTTCAAATACTGATTCAGCTTTTTTTCAAGCTCGACTTTAACTTTTTGATGTTCAGAATCATCCGATAGGTTGTTTAGGCAGGCGGGATCTTGTTGAATATCGTAAAGTTCGAGGGCAGGACGATGAGCCACCGCGAGAGAAAAATACGGCGACACTTTGGGGTTTAGCTTTTCTGCAATCATAAAACTGAGTGATGGGCACGCGTCGATGTCATGATAACCGCCATCTTCTGGCCCTAATTTGCCAGACTGTAGTTTTCTCGGCGCTCCCGCGGGCCACCGTTCCGGTTTCATATTCCGGATTAAAAGGTAACGCGAAGTCCTAATGCAGCGCTGAGGATAGGTAAGATTATCCCAGCGGGAAGATGAATGACGCTCACGACAACTATAGGCTGCGCCGCGGCTAAAACTCGTTTTGCCAGATTCATCAGACCGAAGCATAGGAACGAGGCTCTCTCCAGTCATCGAGTTAAGCTCCCCCTTCGCCAAGGGATGCTCAACGTTGGCTATTTCAAGGATGGTGGGTGCGAGGTCCGTGAGACTTACGACATCGTCTACGACTCTATCGCCGGGAATGACCGAGGGAAACCGAATTGCGAGAGGCATGTGTATACCGTACTCATAGACGTTTGCCTTTGCCCGTGGAAATGCCATCCCGTTGTCGCTGGTGACAATGATCAACGTGCTGTCCAACTCACCTCGAGCCTCAAGTGTTTTTATCATTTTTCCTAGGTGACGATCGAACCATTCGATCTCAAGACAATAATCAAGAATATCGCTTCGAATTTCCTCGGAGTCAGGGAGAAAACCTGGGATTTTGACATCGGTCAAACGTTTGCCGGAAGCAACACCACTCCCTTTTTCGAAACCTCGATGCGGCTCGGTTGCTCCGTACCAAAAACAGAATGGCTGGTCCGTCGGTTTTTCTTCTAAGAAAGCATTGAAATTTCCAGCGTAGTTGTTTTTGGAAATCCCACTCGCGGGAACCTGTTGGACTTTCAACTTGCTAAAACCAACACCCGCGGGATTACGATCGCGACCCGAGGCTTTGAAATTTCCCGGTTGCCATCCCTTCCCCGTATATCCGACGAAGTAGCCAGCCTTTTCAAGGACTTCAGGATAGACCAAGTATTTTTTTGGAAATGAACTTGCATGCGTACCGGCTTGCTCAAGTTGCCACGGATACCTCCCCGTTAAAATCGAAGCCCGAGAGGGTGAGCACCCGGGGGACGCGCAAATGGCATTGTTAAACCGCACACCCTCTCGGGCGACACGATCAAAATTAGGCGTTGAAATCGTCGAACATCCACTCGCTGAAGTGTGAATCCACGACTGGTCATCAGAAATTGCAATGAGAATATTAGGCCGTTTGGCGGTCCCATCATCTCCACGGTCGCATTCCCCTGCTTGCAGTGTCAAGCAACACAAGAACTGGAAAGCTAAAAAAGGAAGGGCGAAGAAAACAAAAGGTCGATTTCGATATGGCAACATTCGCAAGCAACTCAAAGAATCTTAGAAACGAAATACATCATTCTCTCATCCTAGCGATATTTGTCGGAGATTTCAAAGAATTAAAAATACTCCCGAGATTGTTGTGGCTTAACCATGACCGTTAATGAGTTCGCAGGAGCTGCTATTAGAATCGCCAATGTAATGATAGGTGGACTCGGCAACATCCCAAATCAAGATTAAAATAAATTTGGGATCCTGCCCATAGTTTGAACCGTCACTTCGAACCGATTAGCAATTCACTTTATACGAACCCTCGCTATGCCATCCGACACTATCGTAACCTGCTTTCCATTATCCGAATCGGACGCCAACTCCATTCGTACCGCCGCCCCTGACAATTTTGATGTCATTGTCGCCAACCAAGAGAATATTTCCGAAGAGATTTTCAAAGCAAGTGTTTTTTGCGGACATGCCAAGGTGCCTGTTGACTGGGATCGCGTTGTCGCCAACGGAAAACTCAAATGGATTCAATCCTCGGCCGCGGGATTGGACCACTGCTTGGTTCCTCCGGTCATCGAGTCAAAAATATTAGTAAGCGGTTGTTCGGGATTGTTCGCTCCTCAAGTCGGCGAACAAATGATGTCACTCCTGACGGGACTAATCCGCCGCAGTCCAGTTTTCTTTAAAGCCCAACAAGCGAAGCAGTTTATCCGTCGCCCCACAGATAATCTGTTCGGCAAGACAGTTGGAATTGCCGGATTAGGTGGCAATGGCCAACGGATCGCGCAAATCCTGCGGCCTATGGTCAGCCGCATCCTTGCCACAGACTGTTTTGTCGAATCCGTGAAAGATTTGGTCGATCAGGGCGTCGTCGACAAGATTCTGCCTGCCGAGAGCCTCGAGGAGATGCTTCCTGAAATCGATATCTTGATCATCACGCTGCCACTTTCTGCGACGAACGAAAACAGAATCGGAAAAAAGCAATTCGACCTGCTCAGACCCGGTGCCTACGTCGTTAACGTTGGCCGAGGGTCGGTCATCGAAACCAAAAGCATGGTCGATTCACTCTCCAGCGGACGCCTCGGGGGAGCTGGCATCGACGTTGTCGAACCGGAACCCTTGCCGGAGTCCTCGCCATTATGGGGGATGGATAATGTAATTATATCTCCCCATGTCGGCGCGCAATCTCCGCTAAGAATTCCCGTCACAATCGACTTGTTTTGTCAAAACATCAATCGCTTCCTCGAGGGCATGCCATTACTAAATCAAGTTGACAAAACTCTAGGTTTCCCGCTTCCAGAACATCGCATTCATTTTAAGTGGTAAAGTTTCTCTAAGAATGAGCTTAGAAAAAGAATTCGAGGTAGCCCAACTAAGAGAGGTTTGTAACAATGCATAAAAGCTTTAGAGCCTTTCATCCCCACATATCGCAGCGATTGATTACCGAGGAACCCTCCATTGGATTTTGACGGCGAAAATCTGAACAATACTTCGGAAGAAGATTTATCTCCTACTGTTACCCAGGAAGGGGACTTCGTAACCAATCAGTGTCTAGGGCTACACAATCTCTACGATGAGATCCTTCGAGAGAAAAGACACAGTTGGACGACCCACCTTCGGTTACTGACGAAATTGGGTTCTGGTGGTCAGGGTGTTGTCTATTTGACGGAAAGACGCGGGTCGGATGGGTTTACTCTTCCGGTCGCATTGAAAATTTTCTCTCCCGAACGCTATTCTTCTCCAAATCACTACGACTCAGACATGTCACGCATGGGACGGGTAGCTGCAAAAGTCGCTAGAATTCAACACGAAAACCTCTTGGTAGTCGAGAATTTTCTCGACCGCGACCGAATTCGGATGATGGTAATGGAGTGGGTCGAAGGATTCGACCTTCGACGCCTACTAACACCTAAGATGTTTGGGTCGGTAAAAGAACGGTTCAGTGAAAAACGTTGGGATTACATCAACGACGTGCTGGTCACCGTCGGCCCAGAACAGCCTCGATTCAAAGCGGGAGTGGCGATTGCCATCGTTCGCGATTGCCTCGAGGCACTCGCGGCAATGCACCGCCATGGAATTGTTCACGGCGATGTCAAACCAGGTAACATTATGCTCAAGCGAAGTGGGCATGCAAAAATTATCGACATTGGATCAGCCTTTGACATTGCGGATCCACCACAACGCCGAGCTTGTACGCCATCCTACGCAGCACTTGAAGTCTTGCAAGGAATCGAAAACACACCACGGAGCGATTTGGCAAGCCTGGGATATGTCACGGTTGAACTTCTCGCCGGCAAACCGGTCTTTGGTGGAATCAATGATTTTGCCAAGTTGATCGATGCCAAACAAACACTGCCAGAGCGGTTGCATGAAATCCTACCACCCGAAGTTTCGACCAATGAACTACTGATGTCTTTTTGCCAAGGCTTGATTGACCCCGACCCAGAGAGCCGATTCCAGTCTGCCGAAGCGGCAGACCTCGTTGAAATCGGAGCCGCGGCGTTCCATCGACAATTGGTCAAAGACGATCTTGCCTCCGAATATGACAATGACATTCGAATTTGGATAGACGAGCTGTTAGAAATTGAAGCTGTCAGCCCAGGTTTCCTGATCGGCGATTAAGCCCAGTCGAGACCGGTCGTCTTTTGGATGCGATCTTCAAAGTCACCCAGCAACCCGCCAATGACGCCCCATTTATTAGGTCGGCGAACTTCAATGTCTCCCTGCTGATTTATCCTCACGATTGACGTGGCTACGACCCCGGCTGCGGATAAGTCCTGAGAGTGCAACTCCCCATCATTAATAATCTCATCTAATGTTGCACCGGTCATTTCAATAAATTTCATACCAATTCCATATTAATTTTGTTAGCAACACCTAGCATTGGCCAGCGAACCTACCCACTACAAATGTCATTTTCATATCCAATGGCAAGCTCTCTCGCCACAACGTCAACGATTATTTGCGACTAGGTTCGTAAGCCAAAAAAAACGAATAAACTCGATATCGCCTGTTGGACTTCTCAAAGGGATTGTTCAATATTAGCGCGTTCATGATAGGCAGATCAAACACAAAATTCCAATTTCCACTCTATTTTATAACGCCGACCCAGTTCCATGAGATTTAGGCTATTCGGAAACTCCATTTAGGTTAATTTGTAGGAGCTCCAATGAAGTATTCCGGTTTCTATTGTGTGGGGCATCAAATATTACAGTAATTGGTATGATGCGCCGCGGAATCCCTGACATAGGAACATAATGATAAACGACGAAACTGATCAAGCTAACGCCACGCCCAGCGGGCAAGAAATCGATCAGCCAACCGATTGGCAAACTATTACGGTTACCGAGGAAGAGCACCTCGAGCGGCTCGATGCCTTTCTTGTTCGTCACTTCCCAAAATTCAGTCGCGTCAAGTTACAACGTGCGATTGCCGCGAAAAAAGTACTCGTCGGCGGTAGCCAGGCAAAATCTTCAACGCGCATTAAAACCCATCAAGTGGTCAAATTTCTTCCGCCTCAACCCGAACCGGAAAACACCATTCCGGAAGATATTCCGCTGAGTGTTCTCTATGAGGACGAGCACCTAGTTGCGATAGATAAGCCACCGTTTATGGTTGTTCATCCCGCCAAAGGCCACTGGTCTGGTACGCTCACCGCCGCGCTTGCCTTCCACTTCAAACAGCTCAGTTCCGTCGGGGGCGCAACTCGCCCTGGCATCGTCCACCGCCTCGATCGTGATACCAGCGGCGTAATTCTAGTGGCGAAATCCGATGCCGCCCATATAAACTTGGCTAGCCAATTCGAAAAACGGCAAGTTGAAAAAGAGTATTTTGCAATCGTCTCTCCCGCGCCAAATCATGATCGCGATATCATCAATAAACCTATCGGCGCGCATCCTTACCAAAGAGAGAAAAAAGCAATTCGAATCGGCCATACAACGAGTCGAAATGCCAGTTCATTCTTCGAAGTCATCGAAAGATTTCATGGTTTCGCCACCGTTCGGGTAAAACCCAAAACAGGCAGAACTCACCAGATTCGCGTGCACATGGCACACATCGGTTGCTCGGTTCTTTGTGACCGACTTTATAGCGGACGAGCAAAATTACATCGGCACGATCTAACCCGAAAAAATCAGGATCAGGACCTACTCCTCGATAGGCACGCGCTGCATGCTCGCCATATCAAATTCGCGCATCCAATCAAAGGGCATGAGATGTCAATATCCGCGCCGATGCCGGAGGACATTGAAAAAACAACCCAAGCGATCCGAGAATTCCGGCCGTTATCATAATTATTTTCTTCTATGTCGGAGCGTCATTTACCCGCTGCCCGCTAAACTTCTTCTGGGCCGCTAAAAACCGCATCAAATCCCTGCACGTTGATACTGAGCAAATTAATCCGAAACCTTCAAGCTTTCTAACATCGCCTTGAAGTACTTCTCATTTTTGTCAATTGTTGATTTCGGCCCGTATAGCTTCACAAAGTAGTTTCCGTTCGCCTCTGTCTGAATGATTGCCGCAAGCATGCGATAGTTCTTCCGCTCTACTTTCGGGCGACCGCTGAAGGGTCCCCCGACGGCATCCATAAAGGTACCGGTAATGTCAACAAAATCGACTTTTTGACCATCAATTTCCATCGTTTTTTGCTTGGTCTTTTCCGAGGTATCACCACCATCGGGCTGAACGAATTGTCCTTGCCAGCGAACTATATTTGCTTCGATCGACCCTCCAGCACCCATAATTGTCAATCGACCATCGACCTCATCCCCTTCGACTTTAGGAATCTTCAACTCAGCGTCCAACATCCGGCTTCTTGGAGGAACTGATTTCCAATTCCCACTTGCAGTAAATTTGATGCTATCTTCGGCCACTAAAACGGTAATTGGTTTCTTCTGGGTGCCTTCCTTCTCGGTTTGGGATTCGGTTAAAACCGGTTTTTTCTCTTGAGCCGACTCCTGGCAAATTCCATTTTCAATTGCAAGTGTCGTGAAAACAAATCCAACCATCCAAGTAATTCTTTGAGCACTAAATCTCATCAGCACATACCTTAATTTAAATTCAACCGAAAAATAAACTCGCTTCCAACTGCCCCTTAACGCAAGACAACCTTAATTATGGATTATCAATTACAACTTTCATCGCGACAACCACTAATACCAAAATTGCCACGAAGCCAAGGATGACGAAGACGGCAAAACACCAGTTTTTCCTGTGGGTTTTCTCGCCTTTCGTCAATTTCTTTTTCGACCGTTTCGATGGCTTCCGCAACTCAATCGGTAACTCCTTAAAAGCCCTCGAACGCTTCACTTTCAGCCGCACGCCCTCTGCCTCGGCAACGAGACGGGGGAATACTTTCTCAGCCGGAATCCAACCATCCCAATCACCTCGCCAAACGAGGGAGCCGATTTTAATGTCGCCGGCATCCAGACGCCTCTGCATCAGTTTGCCCTTCAAGGGACCGATCTCTCCTAGTTCTTTATTGCGCAAATACCATATCTGCTTCGGTGCTTGAAGAATCGGGTCAACTTTCCCCATTGTTGGCGGCAATTGAGGTTTGTCCAACATGAAAGTTTCAACAGATTGCTCGATGTCATCGGGAGCTAATTCCGGAGGGCGATGCCTGAGGAGTTGATTCTTGGGCCGCTTCATTCGCTGACGGATTCGGTTCGGTAACGTCTCCCAGGTAGCCAGACTCGATGCCATTTCTTGTTCCCCACCGCCAATCGCGACATCTTGGGTTTTTGAATTCTTGAATGAACTCAAACCGTCCCCGAGCGGACTCGCCGCGAAGTCAGGTAGGGGCTCAGATGAGGGCACGACTATCTCTGACGAACAATGAGGGCACTGCCGCTTACAACCGGCCTGTGATACTTTGACGTTCAGCCGATTTAAACAGTTTTTACAAGTAAACCGAATACCCATGATTGCTTTGGAATCGAAGTGTGTGCAAATGATTACGTACGCTTCCCCTATTGTAACCGGAAGAATACGCGAATCCACACTCCTATCGAATGATTTCAAATTCAGTTTTACTTCATCGCGTCCTTAACAACTTCACTGTCAAAGTAGTTAATTGACATCGCCGCGTCGATGACGACCGCCTGCGCATTGACTCCGGATGATCGGGGACTTAGCAAGAAGCAGGCGGCGTTCGCGACTTCCTGAGTCGAAACTGCGCGTTTTCTCGGAATGATTTTCTCGGCATACAAATAACTATCCACAAAGCCTGGTATGCCAGCTGAGGCGGATGTCTTGAGCAACCCAGCAGCCACAGCATTAAAACGCACCTCGGAAAATTTACTAAAACTTTTGGCCAAAAACACAAGCGAACTGTCAAGCGCCGCCTTGACCGGTGCCATAAACCCATAATTTTCCGACGCCATTTTGGTTGTCGATATCGAAATCGTAATTACAGACGCGTCCTTGGCAAGCAGCCCTTTGAATTCATTCGCAAGCGCAATAAAAGAAAAACAAGAAACATCGATGGTCCGTAAAAACTGTGCCTTTGTGGTTTCATGAAATGGCTTGACCCCTGTTTCGTCATAGTCGGCAAAGCCAATGGAATGGACAAGTCCGTCAATGACGGGATACTCTGTTTCGATTTCCATTTTCAAGCGTTTAATCTGATCACCGAACTCGACGTCACAGATATAGCACGGCCGGTCTCCCAATAGCTTAGACACCGTTTCCTTGCGCTCTGGGCTGCGGACGATGTAGACCACGGTCGCGCCCACTTCCTCGAGAGTTTTCCCGATATGCCACGCAACACTTTTCTTGTTGGCGACCCCAAACACGAGTATCGTTTTTCCAGCTAATTGAAGAAAATCCATACCTTATCACTCGCTAAAAATTAATTCTCGCCCCTGAGCCTAATTCAACTCTACTATCACGGCGATGTGTCTCTCCAACCTCCCATTTCGCGTTCTCAGTATCAGCCCTCCGACTTCGCGATCGTGCAGGTGAATGACAATCTCGCGACAATTTTTCCGCTGCATTTAATCTGAGCCGTCATGTAATAGGCCGACGATACGACTTCATCGAGCTTGACATGATTCTCAATTGTATCCCCAGGATGAACCATTCGCTTGAACTTAACATCACCCATGCGGGTCAAAACCGGCACCCCACCAAGAACATCGACAATTCCCGATAACAACACAGCTCCCGACTGAATCGCCGACTCGCAAAGGATGACCCCGGGAGTAAGTGGATGCTGCGGATAGTGCCCCTGAAAAAAATACTCATCGCTATGGAACGTCTTCTTACAGACAATTGATTCTGTATCCTGAGAAACGATCTCATCGACTAGCAACATGGGTGCCCGATGGGGAATCGCTGCGTGAATTTTGTCTAAGCTAGGATGGGGATTCATAATAATTTCAACTCGACGCGATCGGAGACGTGGCAGGCATTTTGCTCAATTGATTAATAACATCGTTGGCCACGATAACACCGTAATTAATAGTCCCAAGCCAGCCCGACATAATGATTCCGCAACTGCCTGCGTGGTACAAACCGTTGATTTGATCCGGCAATGCGCGACTGACCATTAGTCCTTCAAATTTCGTACCGAAGCTCGCGCCTGAAAGGTGTTTCGTGTAATGTTCAAACGTCACAGGCGTGGCCGCCTCAGCGTGGACAATTCTTTCGCGGGCGTTGGGAACGTATTTCTCAAGCGCATCGAGCGTCGTTTCTACCAGGTCTTCCTTACTCGCCTCGTACTCTTCTTTCGACATCCCAACCCAGTCATGATAGTTGGCGTTGGTGCTGGAAACGATCAAGGTTCTCCCTTTACCCTCTGGACGCGTATCGGGATAGTAAAACGAAAATGTTCTACTTGTGATATTCCGGTCTAATAAAAGATCGGTCTGAAACCTCTCGGCTGTACTGGAAAACAGCAAATCACCAGTTTCGCGAGGCACAGTGTCATCGTTACCCATCGCCATGTAGACCTGAGTGCTACTGTTGTTGAGCCTTACTTCTTTGGCCTCTTCAACAAAAGCCCGGTCGAATTTATCCTCTCCAACCAGATTAAAAATGGTAGATCGCAGGTTCGCATTGGAAACCACGGCTGACGTTTTGATGGTCTTCCCATTGACTACCACGGACTCGACACCGCCGCTGCCCACATTTATTTTTTCTACGTCGCAGTTGATCCTGACATCAACACCACTCGCAACCAACTCCTTTTCCATCGATTTAACGAGTTTGTCAGTGCCACCTTGAAACACGAACACACCCTTGGACATGAAATTTGAAAATACAATTCCATAAGTAATGGCTGGGTCTTCAAGCGTCGATCCGTTGGCATAAGTAATCGGCTCCATCAACAAGCGGATCACGTCTTCCCGGCCTGGGAAAAATTCATCGAATAATTGCCGAGTCGTTTTGGATTGGTCGTCATAAAAATTCATTCCGCGTGCGGAATCAAAAAAACGATCCACATTTTCCTTTGTAATTCCAAAATCAGTAGTCAGCAGGCGAGTAAAATCATCTCTATCGAATGAAGTCGTCAAGGAAAACATCGGATTATCAAAACGGACTCCCTCTAACTGAACGATCGAATCGGCGATTTCTTTAGACCAGTATCGCCGGCAACTCTTGACCATCCCATAAGGGAACCCGTGCAAGGAAATATCGAAAACATGTCCGCCGGGTCGTTTAAACCAAGTCGCCAATCCACCCAGCTTATAATGCTGCTCCAGCAATAGCACTGAGAGGCCATTACGAGCCAAGATGTTGGCTGAAGTGAGCCCGCCGAGACCGCTGCCGATAACAACAACGTCGTAACTGTCAGCTGTACCTTTGAGGAAATCTTTTGGCATAAAAGTTCAAAAATTCGGGTTGTTCAGATGTCTATTACCAACCGTTAGATTAGAAGATTGGTTACCATTGTTCAATGGTGGGATTTTAATTCAGACGGTTCGGGAAATCGCCAACCCGTCAAATCTTCATTTAAAATGTTCTAATAACATGACCGACCAAGATCCCTACCTTCGACGCTCAAGCGGAATCCTTGCCCCCCCGGAGACGTTTGCCGCTAGTCTTCGGCATTTGGGACCCGGCTTTGTTCTTTCAGCCTCGATCGTAGGTTCCGGCGAATTGATCGCCACAACCCTCATGGGAGCCAAGGCTGGTTTCACTCTTTTATGGTTCATCATTTTTAGCTGTCTCGTTAAAGTTGCGGTTCAGCTCGAGTTTGGCAAGCACGCGATCTCTTCGGGTGAGACAACCATGGAGGCGCTGAATTCATTACCGGGACCAAAACTCGGCGCCGCAAATTGGTCAATTTGGCTTTGGCTGGTCCTTATGCTGACCAAAACTCTCCAGCTGGGTGGAATCATCGGAGCAGTGGTGCTCGGGGTCGAACAGTTGTTCCCCGGACTGGCACCCAATTTATCCGATGGGATGTTTTCCAAGCGGTGCCTGACGACGCTTGTTATCGCATTCTCGGTCTCAATGCTCGTTTTCAAGGGATATTATTCAATCTTAGAAAAAGCGTCTTTGGTCATGATTGCAATTTTTCTGGTTTTCACTTTAGCTTCCTTAGGCATGCTGCAAACTACCACATCGGCGATCACCGGACCGGAATTCACGAGCGGCCTCATTCCCAATTGGCCTGATCAAACAACCTTATTGATTGCCATTGGCGCCTTCGGAATTACCGGGGTAGGGGGGGACGAAATACTCGCCTACAATTATTGGCTGATCGAAAAAGGGTACGCATCTTACACCGGCCCTCGCGAAAATACAGAAGCGTGGGAACAGCGAGCCAAGGGATGGATTCGTGTAATGTACTGGGATGCGATCCTGGCTATGGTTTGTTACACCCTGATGACTTCTATGTTTTACTTACTCGGTGCTGCCATTTTACACCGAGCCGAAACACTCCCGACAAGTGAAAACCTGATAGAGATTTTAGGCACAATGTACACACAAACACTCGGCCCGGGTGCCAAAGTCGTTTTCGTCGTCGGTGCAGTGGTTGTGTTGTATTCCACTATGTTCGCCGCCTTAGCCGCGTGGACGCGACTCTATGCCGACGCGCTCGGGCAAATCGGATTGATCAATTTTCACAATCAAAATTCCCGGAAAAAAGCAATTGGCATCATCGCCTGGATCTTTCCACTCACTTGGGCCGCCCTCTACTTATTTTTCGAAGCACCGGGCCAAATGGTGATTATCGGCGGTGTTATCACCGGCGTTATTCTTCTTCTCGTTGTCTTCGCAGCGTTGTTTTTTCGGTACCGGCGATTAGATTCCCGACTGACCCCATCCAAATTTTACGACGTAGCCTTGTGGGCGAGCGCCGGTGCGATTCTGACGGTTGCCATAATGACGCTCAGGGATGCCGTTCCCTGGGACGCAATCTTTACCTATCCGGCACCATAAATTCTGATTGTATTTTCCTCAAAGACAACTCGGACAGTATTCGATATTGTCAGACAACCTAGAAAATATTGACCTTACTTAGAATAAGCATTGAACCAATGAACCAGGAACAACCCAACAATCCGCTTCACGGCGTAAAACTCAAAGACATGCTCGAAACGCTGGTCGAGGCACTAGGCTGGGAATCCTTAGGTTTACGAATCAACATCCGTTGCTTTAACTACGAACCCTCTATTAATTCAAGCCTTAAATTTTTACGTCGTACACCTTGGGCACGCGAGAAGGTTGAAAAACTCTACCTCAGAGTCGTTTCTAAAAATAGTCAAAACAAACATTGATACCTCACGCTTGCGAGACGCACAGAATTATCACTACCCGCTCACTAGTGTTGTTCGCCTAGATGGGTTTGCTTAAACCTATTCACTCAACCGGATTTGCTTCACGATTGATTCAACCGTTGCAGACAACTGGTCCGCCCCCCCGAATTCCATTCCGATTTTCTTAATCTTGGTAACGTCAATTTCGTGTTTTGGCCGTTTTTGATCTCCGACGATCAAACTTGGACTGTCGGAAATTTGTTTTGCTATATTCGCCACGTCATACTCGGAAATATACCGGTCGCAGCAGGAATACGAATGACCTGCTACTCCATCGGCCCTTAACAACAACTCAATCGCCCGTGCAACATCGTCGACATGAACTTCTTTCCCGCCACCCTGAACCTGAACATCCTCTCCCCTGACCACCCTTTGTATCAGTTCAAACCACTTCGAGTTCTTTAACGGTTGCGCAAGACCGTAAATCCCGGTCGGCCGAATCGCACATATGGGAAAACCGTTACCTAGACCGTAACTGTGGACGAATTTTTCAATCGCGGCCTTCTGCGCCCCGTAATGGGTATTCGCCCACAGTGGATGGGCTTCATCGAGTGGCCGATCGGATAAAATATGATCGTGAACAGCACAAGTAGAAACGAATACAAATCGATTTACTCCCGCAGCAATGGCAGACTCAATTAATTCAAGGGTGCCCAGAATATTCACTCGGGCATATTCGACAACATCCGACTCAATGGTTTGGAACGATTGACTTGATCTCGATAAACCCGCATGGACGACCGCGTCGCACCCCTGAACAAGTTTTTCTGCAGAGTCCCTGTCTGTCAAACACCCGCGGATCCATTCCACGCCTGTTGTGCCAGATTGCTCGTTTGAAAAATTGCCGCGGGTCCAGCACCTCGCTTGAATTCCGACACTCTGAAAACGACTTAATAAAGCGCTACCCACAAACCCCGTCGCACCGGTCACAGCAACTTTCATAATGCAAAAATCCCGTTGTAATAATTCATTCACAAATGAAAAAAAAATCTCACAGCCGATACGACTGTGAGACTAATTTATTGAGGGTGACCAATTCAAGAATTGAAAATTTGCCCGTTTTTAAACAAGTTGAACCGCGGAATTATTTTAAAATTTCTAACAACGAAATTTCGAAGATCAACGCTTGATTGGGGCCAATAAGTCCGCCAGCGCCACCTTGAACGCCATACCCCTGATCGCCAGGAATCACGACTCGCCACTTCCCGCCCACTTTCATATTTTGAAGAGCAGCAGAAAAACCGGGCACTACACCGTTAACGAGAAACGTCGCTGGCTCAGCAGGACGTCCTGATGGCGGCGCGGTCGAAGAATCAAAGACGGTTCCATCTAAAAAGGTTCCGTGATAATCGACTTTCACTTGATCCGTAGCAGCTGGCTTTGGGCCTGTCCCTTCGGTCAAGATTTCGTACTGGATACCGGTTGGCAGACTTTTAACGTTCGGGTTACTAGCCGCATTTTTCTTCATATACGCTTCGGCGATTGCGACGTTTTCAGTCGCGACCTTCTTCATTTTCTCAATCTCTCGCTGCTGAACGAGTTTTTGAAAAGCCTGCATTAAAGATTCTTGATCTTGAGTAGAAATCCCAACCGGTTTGCCACCCACCGACGCCGCGCAACCCTCAATGATTTTCTCAATCTTCAAACCGAATCCTCGGTTCTTAAAATTGGTCATCACCTGATAACCGGCAATAAAGCTGTCAAAGTCCTCACCAGCGTTGGCGGCCGTCATTCCCTTGACCAACTCTGCCATGTTGATATCGCCACCGGATTGACTTTTCATGTTGGCCATCATTTGATAACCGATCAGGAAACTCGCCTTCTCAGTCAAAGACCCCTCATCCTGCACAGTCGCTGTCGGGGCAAACCCAGGAACCGCAGAAGCGTCCTGAGCGAAAAGCTCGCATGACATACAGAGAACCGACGCGAAGGAAGTAAGCACCGCAAACGATACTCTTGCTACGCTGTTATTAATACGAACCATCACAGTCTCCCTTTTTGTTTCGCAAGCAGACAGACGACATCGAAAGAATGACCGCGAAGTTTTGATTTTTAATGATCATAAATTATAGGGGCAATCATCTGGCGGTCTATGTGTCCCACAAATATTTCAATCGTTTTGGCGAGGGTTAAGGTCAACCCAGATTGGTTAAATCGAATACATTACCCAATCGTTGGCTCTATTTCTTGGCAACATTGGTCTGGAGGTAAATCGCAAACGTCGCAAGCCAATGATCCCCTTCATAGTTTCCGCTAAACACATATTTATACCCCATCGAGGCGTGATCAACTGCCGAGCCGTTCAGCAAATCCACGCGTGGATCACCCACCGGCAAACTGGATGCAATTCCCTGCATACACCATCCACGATTCAGGTTTAACCCAGCAAGGTGAACGATATAGCCGTCTTTGGTGTCGCTGACTTCAACGGGAATCATTAAATTTCCGCCGTCACCGTCCTTTAAGGTCGGCAGGAACTTATCGAACCACTCCACAAACTCTTTGGGCGAGAGCACTCGCCGCATTAGATCAGCCTCATTTAAACACGAAGAGAAAAAGTCTTGCCCAGAAGGCTCATACATGGTTGGATATTTGACATCATTGAGATAGTAATCTCGCGAACGCTTAACAATCAGTTCTTCTAACTCAGAATTGTTTAGCTTACGCGAGTAATCCAGTATCTGTGCCAACGCAAAACCTGTGTCGCCATGCAGACCCGTGCGAATCGGAAACGACAATTTCGGCAAATAGTCCAGAGTCCGCTTCACCAAAAGTTTTTCCAAACCTCGAAGATTCTCACGCCAACGCTTTCCATCTTCGTCCTCCCAACCCTCGAGTTCATCGGCCATCCGAAGGTACCAAGCCCAACCGTAGGTACGTTCAAACGTCTTGTGTTGTTCCTCTTCAAAATATTGCAGTTCTCCTGCAAGGTTTTTCGCGCTCAAATTTTGATTTAATTTCTCGCGAATTTCAGATTCAAGGCTTCCGTTGGGATAGAGACGCAGCAACCGAATCAACATCCAGTGACCATGGACACTACTGTGCCAATCGAAGCATCCATAAAACGCCGGATGCATTTCCTGAGGCGTCCGAACGGATTCAGCATCGACAACGATGTTGCCAGGTTTATTAGGATACTCCGTTTGAATATTTTTTAGCGCGAGTCGAGCAAATGATTCGACCTGGTCCGCGGTCAATGCTTCGCCCAGTCTCGGCATCTTGATTGGGGGCACTTCGTCTGCCTCACTTTCCTGACCACTGGCAGTCGTAAATGTATACGGAGACCAAATCATCAACGCCAACATGAGAGTCAGACTAAATTTCAGTTTCGGGACTCTGGTTCTTAAATTCATTTCAATTCCTTGCGGTTTCCGTTCTTCGCGCGTTGTCATCAGACCAAAATTTAAAAGAGAGCAATTCAGTTTTTCTTGCTCTTTCTCTTTTTGTCCTGCAAGTTTACACGGGGAGCAACATACGGCCCCTTTCCGTCAATCAGCCAGCCAAGATCAGCCTTGATTCGGGGAGATTCCATTCGCGGATCGGCATACTTAACCCCATATTCTTTAAGCTTGATTGCTAACTTACGAGCAATCTCGTGGTACGCCGGATTATCTAACATATTAATCATCTCGTCAGGGTCTCGCTTAAGGTCGAAAAACCACGGTCGATCACTGGAGGCAACGACCAGCTTGTGACTATCCGAAACTGCCATCAACCAACCAGCCATGTCACCGGTTCCTCTGGCAAATGCCACATCATCCCAATCGTCCACCGCTGCGTCTTGTGTCAATAACTTTGAAAAGTCCCGACCGTGGAATTCCACATCGACTTCCTTCTCTAATAATGAGAATAACGTTGGGCAAAAGTCGACGCTGGTTAAAGCCTGGTTAACAACGGTGTTCGGTTTAATTTTTGACGGGTAATAGACGAGAAACGGAACTCTCGCCGACCCTTCCCATGGTACGCCTTTATTCTGGCGATGATGCTCGCCTCTGAGGTCACCATGATCGGCGGTAAAAACGATCATGGTGTTTTCGAGAATCCCATCGTCGGTTAATTTCTTAATCAATCGACCAATATTGTCATCAATACACTTCACCATTCCGTAATATTTACTTTGACCGAATCCTGATTTCTGGGCGGGCTCGCCCCATTCAGGAATTGCGCGGTCGTCAACATCAAAGGTGGTTGGTTTTTCATAGATCTGGTCGTCATACATCGTGTCGTAGGGCGCCCGAACCGTATCGGGGCCATGGGGATCCGGAAGACTTAGCATGTAACAAAACGGAACCGATTGATTGGCGTCAATAAACTCAAGTGTCCGGTCCATTAAGAAATCAGTGGTAAACGTTTTTTCATCCGCGTCTCCCACCGCATACGACGGCCGATTTTTTGACAAGGACCCGACCTTGGGACCACTGGCGTCAATTTTCAGATTCTTCCAATGCCCTCGGTTGAACATGAACCGATTGTCTTGGAAACCAAATTTCCGTTGCGGAGCCCATTGAGGTTTACCACCACCGTCGAGGTGCCACTTCCCAGCGTAGCCCGTTTTGTAGCCTGCCTTGCCCAGTAGATGAGCGAAAGTCACCACATCATCACTCAATGGAACGCTGTTGGTCACAACCGGCGTTGCCTGAGGATAGAGGCCTGAAATAAGCGAACCTCGCGACGGACTGCACACCGGGGTAGTGGCATAAAAACTAGTACACAAAGCCCCCTGATCCGCAAGCCAGTCAATGTTTGGAGTTTCCACTACCGCTGGGCCCCACATGTAAGCCTGCCGTTTTTGCATCAAATCTCGATAACACCCCAGCGTCCTGAAATTATGTTCATCGGTCATGATCACAATAAGATTAGGAGAGTCTGGATCGGAACTACCCGAATCGGCTTGCGACACAGACACAAGACTCACTAGCGAAATGAATACGAATTGACAGAAAGTGTTGCGCAGCATTCTAAATTTCATCGGGCACCCTAATAGTTCTAGGAATATCTCAGGAAACCATTTTTATCCTATCGAGAGGGAACGTCAATTAAATCCGCCCACGAGAACTATCAAATTGGTAATAATGTCAAATTCGACCTACTGGCAATAACGCTTAGGGTGGGAAATTAGAAAGCCTCGTTCTTAGCCAACCATGCCGGAGTTCGTTGTCGGAAAAATTCCCGCTTCAGAATTCTGACGATTCCAGAGCCGTGAGGATTTTCGACCAGTCAGTGGAGGAATCCAGTGGAGGAAGCCAGT
>JAPKBL010000129.1 GCA_028823415.1 Mariniblastus sp. | reverse complement strand
TAAAGCGAACGTTAAATCTTGAAAGATTGGCGAGCCGTTTGCAAGCTCTTTGGGTGGAGCCTGTTAGATTTTTCAGCCTCGCAAATTATCTTTTTGAATCATCTTTTGGGTTAGTCTGTGTAGCGAAAAGACTAGCGTCTTGTTCGGATCGGTGGAATTCCATTCGGGATGAATCCTGGAGGGTCGTGGCGAGTGAAAAGCATGCCAGTTTTTGAATGCTAGCAATTAATTGCTGGCACCAGATATAGCGTTTTCAGAGCTTGTCAAGGACCTTGGAAAAAGCCGTGTTAAACGAATTTCTTCTCTAATGATTTAGGATTTTGTGAAGTCTAATCTTTCTGTGATCGATACAACTGCAAGCACAATAAAGCACAACATTTTGTGTTGACAGAATCCCAAACGTCGATATATTGGGTTCCCGCCCCTTAAAGGCAGCTTTTGAGTTGGCTCCCAAAATGGCCAAGAAAATCAATGATTTGAGTGTTTTGGGGAGTCAAAGGCGAAACTGAGTCTTGTGGCTCAGGTGCTGCTGCGGCGTTTAAATGGAGTTTGTATCGGGAAGACGAAACGGATCTTCGCGAAATCATAATTCTTCCACCTTTTGGTTGGTGGGGAAGCAAAGAGTAGTTGGGGATGGAGACTCTGAATGCTTTTTAAAATTGATGGATTGATTTCTGTGGGATGACCAAACGTGTCATTCGTTTTAACGATGTTACTCCTTGAGTAACCAATGTTGCGAGTTTCGGATCAATTGGATTGTTCTGATTAGGTTCGCGGGAAGATATCTTGGGATTTTCTTCCGGCGTTGGTTTGGCAAATAGAGACAGTTCGAGCTTGGGAAATGCTCGGCAAGTCATGGACAAATAGCTAACGGGAGTACGAAGGAATGTTGAAGACGACACAGGAGTTGAATGTCAGGAAGCGAGATGGGCGAGTACTGACATTCGAGCCGGCACTGATTACCAAGGCGATTCAAAAAGCGTTCTGTGCGGAACACAAGTTTTCAGAGATCAACCAACTCGATGCAGCGCAACTGCTGGTTGCCGATTCGATCACCGAATTGGTTGTTTCGGAAGTCAAGGAAGAGGCGTTGACGGACAAGGGTGTCACGGTTGAACACATTCAGGATGTCGTCGAACGGCAACTGATGAAGCAAGAGTATTTCTCGGTTGCTCGCCGATACATTCTTTACCGGGCAGAGCACAGCAAAATCCGTCAGTTGCGGGCGGAAGAGCGGATGGACAGCACGGATCCATTTCCGGGAACGATGGTGAACCGGGGTGGTCAGCTCGAAAATCTCGATTTTGATCGCTTGCGTAGCCAAGTCGACAGCGCTTGCGTCGGTTTAGACCAATCGTGCTCATCGGGCGAACTTTTGGAAGAAGTTGAAAAACAGTTTTTCAACGGAATCACGCCTCGCGAGATTGGCCGCTCGATGGTTTTGGCGGCCCGAGCAAGAATTGAGAAGGATCCTGAATACGATACAGTCGCTGGTCGTTTGGTCCTTAATATTATTTACCGCGAGTCGCTGGGGAAGTCAGCCGCTAGTGGGGATTTAAAGGCCTTATACCGTGAGAAATTCGTAGAGTTCATTCAAACAGGAATTGATGCTCAGCGGATTTCGCCCGAACTTGCGACATTTGATCTGACAGAATTAGCGGACACGATTGATTCCGAACGGGATGCTTTATTTCCGTATTTGGGGCTGCAGACGATTTACGACCGCTATTTGCTACACATTGACGGGCGTCGTTTTGAGGCTCCCCAGTATTTCTGGATGCGTGTTGCGATGGGTTTGGCAATTCAAGAGGAAAATAAGACGGCACGGGCGATTGAGTTTTATAACATTCTCTCGACCTTTCGTTTTACTTCAGCAACACCCACTTTGTTTAACTCGGGGACTTTGCACCCCCAGTTGAGTTCTTGCTACCTAAGTACCGTAACGGATAACTTGGACAGTATTTTCAAGGCAATTGGTGACAACGCCAAGCTATCGAAGTGGGCGGGCGGTCTCGGAAACGACTGGACGAACATTCGAGCGACTAATTCCCACATCAAGGGAACCAACGGTCAGAGCCAGGGCGTCATTCCATTCTTGAAGGTCGTCAGTGACACTGCCGTTGCCGTGAATCAAGGTGGAAAGCGGAAAGGTGCGGTTTGTTCGTATCTCGAATCGTGGCACTTGGATGTCGAAGAGTTTCTCGATCTCCGAAAGAACACCGGAGACGAGCGTCGACGAACCCACGATATGCATACCGCGAACTGGATCCCGGATCTGTTCATGAAGCGGGTCACTGAAAAGAAGGATTGGACATTGTTCAGTCCCGATGAGACGCCTGATCTTCACGATCTCTATGGCAAAGCGTTTGAAGAACGGTACGAGCAGTACGAAGAGATGGCTGCCGAAGGTAAAATCAAACTGACTCGGACGATCCCAGCGGTTGATTTGTGGCGAAAAATGCTGACGCGCGTATTTGAGACCGGGCATCCATGGATCACATTTAAGGATCCATCGAACATCCGTTCCCCGCAGGACCACTCTGGCGTTGTGCATAGCAGCAACTTGTGCACCGAGATTTTGCTGAACACCTCTGCGGAGGAAACGGCGGTTTGCAACCTCGGTTCGATCAACATGCTCAATCACATTACCGATGGAAAGCTTGACCTCGAAAAACTTGAGGCCACGGTGAACACTGCG
The DNA here is from genome assembly GCA_028823415.1 of Mariniblastus sp. Taxonomy (GTDB): domain Bacteria; phylum Planctomycetota; class Planctomycetia; order Pirellulales; family Pirellulaceae; genus Mariniblastus. Next base: position 9,689 of record JAPKBL010000129.1, on the reverse strand, counting down.
GTACGCATGCTCGACAACGTGATTGACATTAATTTCTATCCGACTGATGAGGCCAAAAATGCAAACCATCGGCATCGTCCGGTTGGTTTGGGGCTGATGGGTTTTCAGGATGCTTTATCAGCTTGCGGAATTAGTTACGCGAGTGAAGAAGCAGTGGAATTTGCCGACAAGAGTATGGAAGCCATTTCCTATTACGCGATCTCTGCTTCAAGTAACTTAGCGGAAGAGCGTGGAACCTATTCTTCCTATGAGGGTTCCAAATGGGATCGTGGTTTATTGCCAATCGACACCGTTGCGATCCTCGAGGAGGAGCGGGGCATGCCGATTGACATGGACAAGAGTATGTCGATGGATTGGGACAAGGTCCGCGAACGCGTTTCAAAGCATGGAATTCGAAACAGCAACGTGATGGCGATTGCTCCAACTGCCACCATTTCCACGATTGTTGGCGTCACTCAATCGATTGAACCGACATACAAGCATTTGTTCGTTAAGAGCAATCTTTCTGGTGAATTCGTTCAGATTAATGTGAAATTGGTCAACGAATTGAAAGAGCGAGAGCTTTGGGATGACGACATGCTGGAGAAAATCAAGTATTTTGATGGTGCTCTGGGCGAGATTCCTGACTTGCCTGAAGACATTAAGGGGCGATACGCTACTGCGTTTGAGATCGACCCAAGCTGGATTATTCGTTGTGCCAGTCGGCGTCAAAAGTGGCTTGATATGGGTCAGTCATTGAATCTTTATCTTGGACAGCCAAGCGGCCGTCGTTTGGATGAGATGTACCGAATGGCTTGGCAGGCGGGTTTGAAAACGACCTACTATCTGCGATCGCTTGGAGCGACTCAGGTAGAGAAATCGACCGTTGATATCAACAAGTTCGGTGTTCAGCCGCGATGGATGAAAAACGCGAGTGCTTCTGCGGACATCGCTGTTGAGCGACAACCGGAAGTGCAGCAGTGCAGTATTGACAACCCAGATTGTGAAGCCTGCCAGTGATGGAAAGATGTAGTTAAAAATGGGCCATTGGGATCGACCGGTGGCCGGTTTTTGACTTGGTGTTGCGGACTGGAATTATTCAGATTTTCGACCCGGCAAAACGATGAGATTTATCGACGATGAGATTTATCGACGATGAGATTTATCGACGATGAGATTGGTTGACAAAATTTCATCGGTTTTAGTTTTGATGGGCGTTGTTTAATTTGCGTGATTGCGGTTTCAAGAAAAGGATGGACGGAGCCTCCAAATCCCGCCAAAAAACCTAAATAAGTTTTACATAATTAAACGTTTTTGCATGGAGTAGCAAATAATGGCAACGGATATTCGAGAAGTAAAAACAGGCAAAGCAAAACGAATCGACGCCAGCGAAAAGCGCTTGATTAATTGCCATCAAGTCGATGTTAATCAACTGATGCCATTGAAGTACAAATGGGCTTGGGAACATTACGACAACGGTTGTGCCAACCACTGGATGCCGACCGAAGTTGCCATGAACAAAGATATCGAAATTTGGAAATCCGATCAGCTCACTCAGGACGAGCGGCGGGTGATCATGAGGAATCTCGGTTTCTTTTCGACAGCCGAAAGTCTCGTTGGCAATAATTTGGTGCTGGCCGTGTTTAAGCACATTACCAATGCGGAGTGCCGCCAATACCTGCTTCGTCAGGCATTTGAAGAAGCCGTTCACTCTCACACATTCCTTTATGTGGTCGAGAGTCTTGGTCTGGACGAAGGCGAAATCTTCAACATGTACAATGAAGTTCCGGCCATCGCTCGCAAAGATGCGTTTGAAATGGAACTAACCAAAGAAGTTCTCGACCCTAATTTCTCCACTGAGACATTTGAAGGTGCCCAGGCACTACTCAAGAATCTGATTGGTTTTTATATCATCATGGAAGGTATTTTCTTTTATACCGGATTCGTGATGGTTCTTTCGTTCCATCGCAGAAATCTGATGAAGGGGATTGGCGAGCAATTTCAGTACATCTTGCGTGATGAGTCGATTCACCTGAATTTTGGAATCGACTTGATCAATGGAATCAAGGCAGAGAACCCCGAGTTGTGGACTCCGGAATTTCAAGAGCAAATGACGGATCGTATCCGTGAGTCGGTAGAATTAGAGCTGGCATACGCAGAAGATTGCTTGCCCAACGGCGTGCTCGGACTTAATGCGGACTTGTTCCGGGATTACGTTCAGCATGTTGCCGATCGTCGTCTCGAGAGAATTGGACTTCCTGTTCAGTACAACAGCGCCAACCCGTTTCCATGGATGAGCGAGACGATGGATTTGGCGAAGGAAAAGAACTTCTTTGAGACGCGGGTCACAGAGTACCAGACCGGGGGAAAACTCGACTGGGATTAGTGATGGTTGGGATTAGGATTTTCGATTTCTACTTCCGGAAAGAACTTACGCTTAAACCCGTTGCATATTTGCAGCGGGTTTTTTTATGGATTGGCTGGAGGATTGAGAGTGGAGGGGCCAATTAATCGTTGTAATTGGAATTTTAGTCACAGAGGCCGTTCGGCTTTTGCAGATTGAGTTGTGTTGTGGTCACACGAAAAACCGGTTCGCGTGAATAATTAGTAAGAATGACTTCTTGATCAGGATTCGAAGTCATTGAGCCGACCCTTCTTTTAAGAGAAGTACTGAGTTTTGTTCCGAGGCCACCGTGAATCAAGCCAATTCAAATTCGAAGTCGTCATCTTCATTTTCCGGAAATTTCGCGTCCACCGAGTCGGTTCGCAATTCTGGTTTTTCGTCTAGTCGATCGACTGTTGGGAGTGCAAAATCCGAGTACCTCGCCCAAGTGCTTAGCCGGATTGACGGTTGTACGAAACTGGTCAAAGAGGAATTGAGTGCGTATCAGTCGGCGGATCCGGGTGAAAACGCGAGTCCTCGCACCGATTATTTACTTTCCGTTGTGATTCCTGTATTCAATGAAATCAACACCATTGGCCGGATTTTGTCGCGGGTGGCGGCGTTGCCGTTGAATTTGGAATTGGTGATCATTGATGACTTTAGTACCGACGGGACGCGGGAGGTTCTTCAAAAACTGGTGGGGATGCCCAACGTAAATATTATTTTACAAGATGAGAATCAGGGGAAAGGCGCAGCGCTGCGAACCGGCTTTATGCACGTCCAAGGAGATTTGGTGGTCGTCCAGGATGCCGACCTAGAATACGACCCTCGCGACATCCCTCGTTTGATCCAGCCATTATTGAGAAACGAAGCTGATGTGGTTTATGGTTCTCGGTTTATTGGCGACGAGCAACAGGATGAGTCGTGGGTTCACCGGACCGGGAACGCAATTCTGACCGGCGCTTCCAACCTCTTCAGCGGCTTGAAATTAACCGATATGGAAACCTGCTATAAGGCGTTTAATCGAGAGGTGATTCAAGCCATTCGCATTGAGCAAGATCGCTTCGGTATTGAGCCAGAGATTACGGCGAAATTAGCGAGGCGCGGCTATCGGTTTACCGAGGTTCCGATTTCTTATGATAGTCGGGGTTACGATGAGGGGAAAAAGATCGGGGTAAAGGACTTGATCAACGCCATTTATTGCATTGGTCGTTACGGCGTTTCTGACTGAATTGAATCTCAATGCTTGTCATTGTCTCGCGTGCGGTAATAATCCACATTCACGGGCGGCGCGTTGTGATCCGGGGCCGACTTTGAAATTCGCGAAAGCGATTGCGAGTGACAATCCCCGCATGTCTTGGGCGTTTCCGTTGCTGGTTTTACTTTCCGGTTTTGATTTTCATTTTACTGTGGAGAGAGACGATCGTGCGTATACGACCTCAATTCGTTGGAATGCTGTTGATCGTTCTAACGTCCATTTTTGCCGTTGAATCTCAGGCTCAATCAAATCCACGGCGTGTCATCTATTTGGAGATTTCTGCGGATGCCCGTGCTCGGGTCGGGGCACAGCAACAATGGTTGGAGATGCTCCAGAGTGTTGGTGCGGATCGCGTCGTATCGAAGACTTTGAGAAATGGACGGATCGGTATTGAAGAAACGGAAATGACGAGCGCAACGGTGGTGAAGGTTTCGGGGGTTATCGCCGGTGATCGACTGAAATTACCCGGTGGAAGTTTTACGATTCGTGACAAATCGGGTATCCGCGAGTTGTTAAAGCGGCTTCGAGATGATGGAGCCCAGGTCGCGATGGCCGAGAAGAAAGCGTTCGGCTTGACCTCGAAACAATTGGTGACGCTTCACGGTCGTCTTTCACAGACCGTCGACTTTGACACCCAAGGGAAAAGCGCTGGGGATGTCACGGCCGAACTGATTAAGAAAATTGGGGTCCCGTTTGTGTTGGATTCTGCGGCGCGGGCAGCGGTTAATGGCAATGAAGTTATTCTGGACGAACTCAAGGGACTTTCGGTGGGAACAGCACTTGCGGCGGTTGTGCGTCCACTCGGCTTGGTGATCGAGCCCAAACGGGAACAGGGGAAGCAGCTGGAGATCCATTTGCAAGATTCGCGTCAAAGTCAAGAAAACTGGCCCATTGGTTGGCCATTGGAGCGAGTGCCAGTGGCAGTGGCTCCGACCCTGTTCGATAAAATACCATTGGAAATTCGCAACTTCCCACTCCAGGCCGTGCTCAATGCGATTGAGAAAAAATCAGGAGTCAATTTTTTAATTGACTACAATACGCTGGCCAGAAAAGACGTCGACTTGGCGACTACAAAAGTGACACTCGTCGAGAAAAAAGTTGCTCTTTTGGTCGCGGTCTCGAATGCACTGAAGCAATCCAAGCCTCGGCTCTCGTGCGAACTGCGGATCGATGAAAACGCCAAACCGTTTTTGTGGATAACTTCGAAGTAAACAATCGCGGCTCAATTTTGTTCCCAACGGATACGCGTTGGGCTATTTTCCCGGCTCGTCGAGATGGATCCGCATGATCGCTGAGCTGAGCGGTTGCAATTCCCAGTGTCCATCGATCGGGCGATTTTGGACTTCGGCCTTGACCATGTAACGCGTAAGGCCTTGTCGTTCGAGGCCAACGTTGGTGATGACGCCATCGAATGTAGCGGTTTCGTTTCTGGCACGTTCAACGGTGACCGTCACTCGTTTCCCGCGGACCTCTTCAGGATTGAGGTCAGTAATATCGACAGCTCCTTGAACCCAAAGGCGGTCCATTCGAGCGATCCGCATGACCGCCTCACCTTTCTGGACGTATTCTTGGGGCTTTTTCATGATTTTAATAACGGAGGCATCAAACTCAGATTGCAGGACATGGCCTTCAATATGTTTTTCGGCTTCGAGGTATCTTGACTCTTCGAGTCGTTTTTCCAGTCCGGCTTTTTGTTGTTCGCGGATTGATTTATCCCGTTCGAGGGCGGCAATTTCCATCGTGTAAATCGCCATCAGTCTGTCGGATTCGGACTTGGATCCTTTATCTGCCAGATCGGAAGTCTTTCGAGCTTCAATTGCTGCGACTTTGTATTTCTTTTCTGCAGCTTCGATCGCCAAAGAATCCTCGGCTGCATCGGAAGCAAGTTCATACCTAAGCTTGGCCTGTTGGAGGATTTGTTGAAAAAGATCGTCGTCAATTTTTCCGACCACAGTTCCGGCTTTAATGGCGTCGCCTTCTTTTACATTCAGCGACGAGATGACTCCGCTCTCTTGTGCTGGGAGCATGATGTCATCGATAAAGCTAACCGTACAATTTTTCAGATCGATGTTGCCTTGGAGCTTGGCGGCCTTGGTGCCTGCGGAGGCGGCAGTCGCCGTTTGCCCGACTTGTTGTCGGGAGAGTAAAGCCGCTTGATAAGCCGCTGGGGTCGCAGGAGTCACGGCGCGGGGCGCCGAAGTACCGGCATTGCGAAAGGCTCCCGAATTTGAATTCGATGGGTGCGCAGGTCGGAACGGAACTGTATTAAATCCTGCGCGCGGTTGAATGGGCTGAAGAACTTGGTTGGACGTTTGCGCATGGGTCGCGGGTAACATTGAGGCAACCATCGCGAGCGTGAGCGCCGATTTCAAAACCCTTTGTGCTGTCGGAATTCTTGACATAATTCGCCGATCATGAAAACGGTTGTCTTGCTTCGAAAGTAAACTGCTTTTTTCTAAAAATCGGAATTCAGGCCATAGATATTTAACCCGCTTTCTGGGAGCAGTCACTTCAGTTTATACGAGCTAGCATTCCATTGGGTCGCTTTCTTTTTCCGAGAAAATGAGCCGGTCGAAGTGTTAGTAGAAATTGGCGATTATAGCGACTACGACCATCGTCGAGCCGATAATCAACTTCCCCAGGGTGCCAAAGAGCCTACCCACGAACGCTGCACTGCTGATTTTCACACTGTCGGGATTTGACTTGCCGACCCACTTTTCGCCGATGAAAGCGCCGATGAACGCTCCGAGAGAGGCAAAAAGTAGCGAGCCGATGAGGCTACCCACCAACGGAATTGGAATTGGAAGTCCGAGCACGGCTCCCGCAATTCCACCGATCACTGATCCTATGACTGACAAAGTAGCGCCGCGGCTGGACCCTCCCATTTTCTTGGCGCCTAGGACTGAGGTGCCAAATTCAATGGCTTCGCCTAGGGCGGCCAGTCCGATGAGCACGGCAATGGCTACCCAGGTAATTTCATATTGTTCTGGCCCAAATAGCATCCAGAGCAAACTCAAGCCGACAATGAGCCAATTCCCGGGTAAACCAATCAGGTTCAATAACCAAAAAAAGATCAACAAAATAATGAAGACGGAAATCAGAAAGTAAACCATGAAAGGCCGATCTGGGAGAGTGACCGCAGAAGAACTAAAACAGGAACATCAGCTTTGATTGTACCGTTTCGATCATCTCGTGAAAAATCACGAATCCCGTGGCACGCGTGCCACAGATGACTTTGGCGTTAACGCGTGTTTCGGCGCGAAGCAATTGCGGGTCGATCGCTTCATTAGGAAATTGGACGCGAATGAGTACGGTATTTCCAGCATCGGAATGGACGTCGAGTTTTTCATCGATGTCCAGCAGCACTCCGGTGTATTCTGTACCCGGGTTGGAGACCAAAGCGAACGTCACCCTTAGCGGTTGTTGGCTCTCTCGCATCGCTTCGGTAAGATGCCCCAGACGGCGTTCGGGCATTTCTAATTCGATGAGCCACTCGGTATTCGGATTCACAATCGTCATCAAGTTTTGCCCGCGCGTCACTGGGCGGTGCATCAAATTTTGTTTGGCGTTCCAGTTGACCACGCGACCGGCCGCGGGGCTTTTGACTGTCAGGAGTTGTTGTTCCTCCAAGCGGATTTCTAATTCCCGCTGGAGGTATTCAATCGTTTTGGCGGCCAGTGCGATGTTGTTGTTTACTTCGACTAACTCGAACTGGCTCAGGTCATTTCGGTTTTGAAGTTGAAGGTTAGAGCTTCTTTGGGCCTCTTGAATGGCGATTTGACCGTTGATTTGATCAATGGCAAGTTCGATATCGCTATTTTGCATTTGCGCCAGCGGTTGCCCTTGCTGCACAATCGTGTCTCCATCATCGGAAACAAAGATTGCCTCCATCGTGCCGTTGATTTTCGCGAACACTTCGTGTTGCTCGGCTGGAATCAAGCTGCCCTTGGCACCGAGTCCAAAAGTATATGGAAAACAGGTCAGAAAAATTAAGATAGCCGCCAAAACGCCGACGATGGAAATTGCCTTGGTGCGACTTCCTGACTGAAATAGCGAAACGAATCGCCCGATCAGTTTCCAAGCTGGAAGCAGAAAAATCTGATTGTGTTCGGTTGCATTGGTGAGTGCCGACTGGCAGTGTGTCGCAATCGTGTCAACGCTTTTTTTCAACTCAGGAGCGATGCGAGAATCGCTAAGTTGTTCGATGATGAGAGCGCCAATGGCAACGGGTTTCTTTTCAGGTAAGTCCGGGGCCGCTGCATGATTCTGTTCGCGAAACAGGGGAAGGATCGCGAGCATTTTCGTATGTGATCGATCGACATATTCATGCAACTGGTCTTTTAATTGAGGTGGTAGCCTGTCGCTGGTTCCGGAGTACCAGAGTGGTTCTCCGGTGCGGATGACTAACGAAGCAAGATGAGACAGTTGTTTAACTTGGGTTGCTCGACGTTCGATGGTGTCCAGGCCGCTGACGGCATCGACTCGGCATTGACGATCGCGACCGATCGCGACGCTGACGCGGTCACACTCCAGCAGGCGACGTCCCTCATTCGCGATGGCGTAGGCGACATCTTGCGTATTGAGGTTTTGGTGGATGATGCTGATGAATTGTTCCCGCCGATTCCACATCGCGCGTTCGGATGCATAGGAGCGGATTTTCTGATTGCTGAGAAACTCGCTTGCAATATCTCCCATTTGCGACACGAATTTCAGATAACCACGCTGGGTCGTTAGACCCGCGCCGGGCCGTTGGAAAATTTCGATGATGCCAACGGTAGTTTGATCGATTTTCAGTGGATGTAAAATCAAAAGGTAATCGGTCGGATTGCCCGTCGGATGGTTTCCGGACGCACCCGAAGCAGGTGGCACGAGCACTGCCTGTTGGGCATCCATCGTTTTTTGAAGCAGCCGCTGATGCTCGATGGCTGCTGTTTGATCGTTCAGTTTTAACGCGGGAGGAACATTGACATAGTGCTTCAGGATCAGAGGGGATGATTCTGCATCGCTCAGCCAAATGGCGGCTCCCACCGAGGCAAGTGCGTTGGCAACGCGAGGGGTAAATCCTTCCAGAAACTCATCTACGGTCGAGTTGGTCTGAGCAAGCTTGTGGATCTCATCGACGAGTGTTCGGATCTGATTTTTGGTCTGATCGACGAGCCCTTGGTCGACCAGGGGCTCTGGTTTTTTCTGGTTCTCAGTCGGATTCTGTGGCTCTGATGCCGTCATCGATGGCGTCTGGGGATTCGATGGTTGATGGTGAGGTGCTGGCGGACCTAAAGCACCTGCAATGAAATTGCTGGAATTCGGGACGTCAAATTGATGAGGAGGTTGCGGCATTGAAAAGTATCGATTGTGCTTCGATGACGATAGACAGTAGTACCTGCTTTAAGCGATAATGCGAGCGGACTGTCCTTGAAATCACTGGTTTTGGCAACCTCGATTCGAGAATGCCAGCATTTTTTGCTTGGATACGACAAGAACTATCCGGCGACAGCACTTGGTTCGTTGTGGCAGAAAACCCTTCGAATCGAGTGAGTATGGCAATTACTTAACTCATGTTTGGCGTGGATTTATGCGATTTATTGGCGATCTTGAAGACTCTCGGCAGGCTCGGGATTTTGCGGCGTTTCTGCTAGTGAAGGGGATTGCAACCCAAGTCGATGAGCTTGAAGAGGGTAAACGTTCTGAGATTTGGGTGAAGGATGAAGATCAGTGTGATGAAGCCCTGGCCGATTTCAACGCGTTTAAATTGAATCCCAACGACTCCAAATATTCCGGCGCAGTTCAGCAGGCTCAGGTGCTGGTGCGCGAAGAGGAAAAAAAACGCCAGCAGGCGCAGAAGCGGATGGTAAAAGTCTCGGGTGGTGTCTTGCCCAAACGCAAGCCGTTAACGATTGGAATCATTGCAGTTTGCGTGTTGGTTGGGTTGCTGACCAGCTTTGGTGAAGGTTTGGGCAATGGTGAGGATGCTCGGGTGAAGTTTGACGACCCTGTTTACAGGGCACTTCAGTTTGTTTGTTTGAGTGAAGTTGTTTTGGATAAAGAGCTTGAGAGCTGGAACGGCTCGAA
>JAPKBL010000128.1 GCA_028823415.1 Mariniblastus sp. | reverse complement strand
GATTCAATTCGGTTAACTGGATATCTCGACTGGATATCTCGACTGGATATCTCGAACTGGATATCTCGAACTGGATATCTCGAACTGGATATCTCGAATCGTCCAGACGTTGAGTATAACGGAAAAAGCTCGGCAGAATTTCAATTAATCAATCTGGTAAATACTGGCCCAAAGATCCAACCGGGGGGGCGTCGGCGAGTTTGAAGTTTGAAATCTCAGTGAATTGGCTGCCAGCGGGGAGATTGATGATTTTTTTGAGCTTGTTTGGGAGGCTGAGCGTAGACACAAAAAAACTCCAGCCAATTTGGGACTGGAGTCTTAAGTTGATTGCTCTAAAGCCTGATTACTCGCGTGGACGGACAGCGCCTGTCAATCCTGAGTAGTCTTCACGGTCTTCGCCGTGCCATAAAGGTTGCCCCTCAAGAACTCGTCGTCGAAGCGCCTCAATTTTCTCGTCTGATCCTGCGGGAGCATCTGTCGCCATGAATTGCTCGTTTTCGTACGGCACGAAATCTTCATCGTGGCCATACTCCAGGATTGCTTCAAAGACGTTTGTTACTTTCTTGTTACCGTTGGACATGGGTATGTACCTGTAGTTGGGCAAAATCTTTTTAAGGGAAATGAGCCACAGATCGCGGTTAAATTCTAGTCGCCAAATTGCCGGCGCTTGGATTAGATATTCGCGTAGTAAGATGGGCTCCAAAAAATCGGTGTGAACCATTCGTGAAAGTCGAACGGTCCCAGTCAATTAACGAAGGCATTATTGACGAGGCGGAATCAAAGTCAAGAAATTTGTTTTCGAATTTCGAAAATGTTTCTGACCGTTAGAAACGGATCTCCTTGATTTATGAGGTCGTTCTTGATCGTTAGCTGTGGTGGATGGACAGCCTGCCGCTGGACGTGGTTTGTGTAGCCAGAAAAAGGCCCTGGCTAAGGGAGACTGGGTGACTTTAAATCAATTTAATGGCGTGATCGTTGGCGAGAAGTTAAAATTGAACGATTTTAAGCATCCTCTTGGCTTTGGCTAAAACGCGGAACAGGTTAATCTAGTGTTTTAAGTTCCTTTCAGGCGTTGTTACTATCGTCCCGCTTGTGGGACATTTTGACGCGATTAACGGCTAGAAAAAAAGCTGGGTTTCCACTGTTTGGACAGTCTTCATGGGTGAACTCCCTCAGATCCGCCTCGAGATTGTGTTTGAGAAGGAAGCGATTAACGATAATGTCGGATTACCACCAAACTTGCGTCTCCCTTTCACCTCGGCCTCGGGGGTTCCATTTGATTACCGCAGAGGTTCTGGCCGCGGTGCCGGAAATCAAGCGCTTTGACGTTGGAATTTGTCACGTTTTTATTCAACATACCTCGGCGGGGCTAACCATCAACGAGAATGCCGACCCCGATGTTCGCCTCGATATGGAGACCGCAGCAAATCAGCTATGCCCTGAGCGAAGTCCGTTTGTTCATACTTGTGAAGGGCCTGATGATATGCCGGCACACGTCAAGGCCTCCCTTTTCGGAGCGAGTGTGACGGTGCCTATCCAGACCGGTCGCCTGATGCTCGGCGTCTGGCAGGGCATTTATTTGTGCGAACACCGCAACACTGGTGGGCCGCGGCGATTGGTGATCACACTCCAAGGAGAATTGAAATGAATGATGTCAGACTAAAAGAGTTGGTTGTCGGGATCCTCGCTGGTGGAGTGGGCGGCGCAATTGGTGGACTATTGTGCAAAGTTCTTTTGAGTTACGGATTTTACAGCGGCATCATGCCGGGCGCGGCAGTGGGTCTCGCCTTCAGTATGGTCTGTAGATCCGGAGGCTGGTTATACGCGGGCGTAGCAGGTGCGATGGGTTTAGTTGCCGGATTGCTTGTTCAGTGGTTGGTTTATAGCAACTCGTCGACATTTTTTGAGTTCTTAAAAGACCTTCCGACATACAGTCCATACGTTTGGGCAATGATTGTCGGCGGTGCCGTCATTGCGTTCTATTTAGTTCGCCCCCGCGAAACGCGTAGGAAGCCAGTGGATCGATAAACTAGCAATCTGGATTCAAATTGACCTCTGGTGTTTCTGGTACAGGGGCATTTATATTGTCCCCGTTGATACGACGTGCGAAATAAAAACTCACAAATAGCGCAGGCGGATGGATCGGTGGCAGACAATACGGTTCAAATCATCGGTGCGCGGACTCATAACTTAAAAAATATTAACGTTGAAATACCTCGCGACCAAGTTGTCGTCATTACGGGGTTGAGCGGCAGTGGCAAGAGCTCGCTTGCGTTTGACACGCTTTATGCTGAAGGTCAGCGCCAGTACGTTGAAAGTTTGTCCATTTTTTCCCGTCAGTTTTTTAATCAGATTCCCAAAGCCGATGTCGATCAGATTATCGGACTCCAACCCACGCTTTGCCTCGATCAGTCTCATCATTCATCTAACCGGCGAAGCACCGTCGGTACGATCACAGAGATTTATGATTACCTGAGACTTTTGTTTGCCCGCGTTGGCGACATCCATTGTTATCAATGCGGTCAGGCGATTAAGCAGCAAACGCCGCAGCAAATACGTGATCGCTTACTCGAGTTGCCCGAGCGAACAAAAGTCATGATCCTGGCCCCGCTGGTGAAAGGTCAAACTGGCCAGAACGTCGAGGCCATAAAAAAGATCCGTCGGGAAAGATTAGTCCGGGCTCGCGTAAATGGCGTGGTTCACGATATCGATCAATTGCCAGTGCTACTTGAAAGTCAGACATATCGCATCGAAGCGGTTACCGACCGAATTATCATTCGCGAGGGAATTGAGTCGCGTTTGCTGGAAGCGCTCGATAATGCCATTCGGGTCAATGGCGAGGGGGATTTAATGTGTTCCTACTTGAAACCTGGCGAAGGGGCGTCAAACCCAGATGTCTGGGAAGACCTTGTTTTTAGTACCCGGTATGCGTGCCCGGGCTGTGACATTTGCTATTCCGAAGTCCAACCGCGAAGTTTTAGTTTTAACAGTCCCTTCGGCGCCTGCGATGAGTGTTCCGGCCTTGGGCAATTACTTCAGTTTGACCCGACGCTCGTTGTTGATCGGAGCCTGTCAGTTTTCAACGGTGCAGTGCGTCCTTGGGCTGAGTTGACCAAATCGAAAGCCAAGAAATTACACGCTGCAATTGAGCCGTTATTGGTTTCGATCGGTTGCGATTTGACGACGGAATTAGAAGCTTTGAATGCCGCGCAATTTACTCAGTTTTTTCATTCGCGAGATGCGAATATCTTAGGATTACAGGTTCTGCTGCAGAAAGAGCTTGCCACCACATCTTCAGAGGAACGTCAATTTGAATTGGAGGCGTTTATTTCAGATGTTGTTTGTCATCAGTGCCTAGGTTCCCGTGTTTCCAGACAAGCCAGATCGGTGTTAATAAATGACCAACACATTGGCGATTTGGTGAAAATGCCACTCGCAGAATTAAATGGGTTTTGTCAGTCAGTTGATTTTGATGACGAACGAAAAACGATCGCATCGACATTGATAACTGAGATCGTGCATCGACTGAATTTTCTGGAGAAGGTTGGCATCGGATATTTGACTCTTGGTAGATCTGCGGTAACTCTGAGCGGGGGTGAACATCAGCGAGTCCGACTGGCGAGTTCCATCGGAACAGGAATTACCAATGCTTGCTTTATTCTTGATGAGCCATCTATCGGACTTCATCAGCACGATAACGATCGTTTGATAAGTGCCATTAGTGAACTCAGGAATTCAGGCAATTCCGTGATTGTGGTCGAACACGACGAGGCGATGATACGCTCGGCTGATTATGTAATCGATATGGGGCCTGGAGCCGGCCCAGGCGGAGGGAGCATTGTTGCCTCTGGGACCGCTGACGAGATCATTCAACAGGGGGACGGGTTTACGGCACAGTACCTTGCCGGTGATCGGCAGATTGGTGATGGTGCGTGTCGCCGAAAGATAGATTCTGAAAATTGTATCCGGTTAACTGGCGGTACAGGTAACAATTTGAGAACAGTCGATGTCGAAGTGCCGCTGGATGTCTTGTGTTGTGTGGCCGGTGTGAGCGGGAGTGGGAAAAGTACGCTTATCAACCAGACGTTAGCCCCCGCGATCTCACGGGAGTTAGAGCAGGGGGGAGGCTTGCCGTTGCCATACGAGAGTCTTCATGGGACCGAACGGATAAGTCGATTGGTGATGGTCGATCAAAAACCCATTGGAAAGACACCACGGGCATGCCCTGCGACCTATACGGGGTTAATGAGCGAGTTGCGGCGGATGTTTGCTGCTACCAAAGCGGCAAAGCGACTCGGGTACGGCCCGGGAAGGTTCAGTTTTAACACGCGTGCCGGCTGGTGTCCTGATTGCCAAGGGCAGGGCGTTCGACGAATGAATATGAATTTCATGCCGGATATATTCGTCACTTGCGATGGTTGCCAAGGCAAGCGATTCAATGTGCAAACATTGCAAGTCCGATTTGGCGAACTCACGATGGCAGATGTTTTAGATTTAACCGTTGATCAGGCGAAATTGAGATTCGAGGGGTTCTTTAAATTATCCATGATCTTGGAATGTCTTTCGGATGTTGGGCTGGGTTATCTCAAACTCGGCCAGGCGTCTGGTACGTTATCCGGTGGTGAGGCTCAACGCGTGAAGCTGGCCACGGAATTGTCAAAATCGAGTGCGAATGGCCAGCTTTACGTACTCGATGAACCGACCACGGGCTTGCATTTTGAGGATATTCGGCTGCTGATGGTGGCAATCAATCGGCTCATTGACCGGGGAAATTCAATGGTTGTCATCGAGCACAATATAGATGTTTTGCGTTGTGCGGACTGGATTATTGATATGGGGCCTGGGGGTGGCTTAAGTGGTGGGCAAATCGTGGCCTTGGGGACTCCCGAGCAAATTGCCGGCAATCCGGATTCACTGACGGGGCGCTATCTCTAAACGGTTCAAGCGGGTGGTTCGCGGAGGCTGACCGCAGGTGAATCGACAGAAACCGCTTGTTGCATCGGGCGGGGGATTGAAGTAACTTCGTGCAGATTCAATTGCCGGCGTTAATTCCTTACCTACAGTTTGAAATTTCGATTAATCCATGACAGTCACGATTCGTAAAGCAGTACCGACCGATGCGGCAACTATTGCGGCTTTTCAGTTAGCCATGGCTCAGGAGACCGAGGAAAAGCAGCTTGAATTAGAGATCGTAAAGCCGGCCGTGGACGAGGTGTTTGCCAATCCTAATCGAGGTTTTTATCTGGTTGGCGAGATTGACGGAGATGTGGCTGGGAGCCTGATGGTTACCTACGAATGGTCCGACTGGCGGAATAGCAATCTCTGGTATATCCAATCAGTTTATGTCCAAAAACAATATCGCGGATGCGGGGTTTTTAAAAATCTCTATCAGACGGTGATTGAGTTGGCGCGTTCACAGAAGGCTGCCTACGTCAGATTGTATGTCGAAACCGACAACGCGCGGGCTCAAAAAGTTTACGAATCGCTCGGGATGAAACGTTTGCCGTACTACATGTACGACATTAAGATCGACTGACCGAGAACGGTCGGGCTGGTTTCTGAGGAACTCGGTTGATTAGAGAATTTTCTCGTTGGCGTCCTGCGCCGAATTTAATTCGTGTTCAAGTTTGAGTTTTCTCACTTTGAATTGAAATCGAAGTGTCAGTAAAACTGCTGCGGTCGCCAGTCCCGAGGTCATACCAATCCAGAGTCCGACACCTTCCAGTTTGACACCAAAACATAGGTAGGCGCCAACGACGCAACCGACAAGCCAATAGGATACTAGGCTCAATACCATTGCGGCTTTGGTATCTTTGATGCCGCGAAGGGACCCAGAGGCGGCGACTTGAAGTCCATCGACAACCTGAAACAGGGCGGCCAAGGCAAGGAAAGAAATGGCATAAGCGACCACCGAAGCATTCGCTTCGACGTTGATGTCAATGTACATCCCTATGATCGGAAGCGGCATCAACCAAAAGATCAAGCCACTGAAGCTCATGGCACCGATGCAAAGCAGCATTCCTGCGTGTCCAGCGATTTCGGCGCGGCGAGGTGAACCGGCGCCAATGGCCTGTCCCACACGCACTGAGGTTGCGATGGCGAGTCCGAGGGGAATCATGAATGAAATCGAGGCTGTTTGTAACGCGATGTGATGCGCTGCCAATTGGGTTTCGCCGATGGTCCCCATGGCAAAGGCAGCAGCACCGAACATGCCTGCCTCAAATGCGAGTGTCATCCCGATAGGGCCACCGACGCGGGCGACTTCGAGAAATGTGGAGAAGTCCGGGCGACGCAGTTTCGAAAAGATATGCAGATCCGAGTATTGATGCGAAACATAGATCGCCAGGACGATGAATACCGCGAAGTAGACGAGACTGCTTGCGTATCCGGTCCCGACCAACCCCAACGCTGGAAGTCCGTAATGCCCGAACATCAGCGCGTCATTTGCAAACACATTCAGCGCGACGCCGAAGAGGCTGATAATCATGATAGGCTTGGTGTTGGATTTACCTTCGAGCAGCCCTCGCAAGCCCATGACCCATAACGCCGGCAACAGGCCCCATGAAATGGCTTTTAAATATTCACTACTTGCCAAAGCGGTTTCGGGACTTTGGTTTAACCAAATTAATATTGGATAAGCGTTCCGGTACAACAGGAAAGCCGGGGTGAAAAGCAGAACGCCCATCCAAAGCCCTTGCCGCGTTGCTCGACCACATAAATCGTCATCTTTTGCACCGGTTGCCTGGGAGACAATCGGACTGACGCCAATGATGACTCCTGAAAGAACGATTAAAATGAATTGAAAAAGCGTGCTTCCAATTGCAATTCCAGCCAGTGCTTCTTTACCCAGCCGACCGACCATAACCGTGTCGACAAAAGAGATGGTATTTTGAGCGACCTGCGCGAGCACAAGCGGCACCGCGACAATGACGAGTTCTTTGAATTCCTTCCGATACAACGCTTTACTCGTTAGTTAATGGATGGGGGTATCGTTTGGGATAATTGCTGATGCAGGTTGAAGGCGTGTGCGATTTCTTGAAAATATAACCGGTATATCTTAATCCGGCGATTGGGCTAATATAGTGCCGTGGTTTCCAAGGTTCCTGGAATTTTAGATTTTAGATTTTAGAATGGAAATTTTGATTTTATTTTTCTCAAAATATTTGAACCCGAGTTGGGTGAACCCGAAACAAACGCAGGACTGATTAACCGTGAGCCGGCGAAGGTTATGGTTGTCCAAGCGGCTATTAGTGGTTGGCTTCGGCTTGTGAGATTCAGTAGAAACATAATCAATGCACGGTATTTTCTCATTCGCGTACCGGAACGCTCGTTGGCTTCTGGGGGGCTTGCTCCTTACTTTTTTTTCCAGCTTCGGACAGACGTTCTTTATATCTCTGTTTTCCGGTGAAATTCGAGAGTCGTTTCAATTGTCTGACGGAGAGTTTGGTGCGATTTATATGGCGGGCACACTTGCCAGCGCCGTGACGCTGGTCGGGTTGGGGAAGACACTGGATCGGTTTTCAATATCAGCAGTTTCTCTTTGTGTTATTTGTGCCCTTGCCCTTGCCTGTGTGGGAATGTCGATTGTTAATTCGTGGTTACTGTTATTGTTTGTGATTTATGCTCTGCGCTTATTTGGCCAGGGGATGATGACGCATACATCTCAAACCGCCATTGGAAGATGGTATGACGCCGACCGTGGTCGAGCGATTTCGCTGACCTCGATGGGGCATCAAATCGGCGAGGCTTTATTTCCATCTGTGGTGCTAGTGTTGCTGGGGTGGTATGAGTGGCGAATTACTTGGCGAATTTGTGCCGTCGCGTTGGTCGTTGTCGCGTTACCGACAATCGTATTGTTGATGCGAGTTGAGCATCAACCCGACAGCGACTCCCATCAGGAGTTGAAAAACAAGGTACCAGACTGGACACGCGGTCAAGTCATCCGGGACGGCGTATTTTGGGTTCTTTGCCTTGGAATTCTCGCGCCTGCGTTTATCGGGACTTCTGTATTTTTTCACCAGGTCAGAATCGTGGAATCCAAAGGTTGGTCATCGAGTGTATTTGCTCTCTCCTTTTTGGTTTTATCAATGACTACGGTATTTTTTACGCTGGTCGCCGGGTTGTTGGTAGATCGTTACCGGGCTCGGCGGATTCTACCGGCATTTTTGCTACCGCTGGGGCTCGCCTGTTTGGTATTAAGTTTCGGACGAACTCCTTGGTCAATCTATGGGTTTATGTTTTTGCTGGCGATTTCCTATGGTTTTTCCAGTGCAATCTTTGGAACGATATGGCCGGAGACCTATGGCACGGGGAATCTTGGGGCGATCCGCGCCGTTGCCGTTGCCGCCATGGTGTTTGCTTCCGCGATTGGGCCGGGAATAACCGGTTGGTGTATCGACCGAGGCATTGGATTCGATTTTCAACTACTGGTGATGGCCGGTTATTGTTTGTTCGCTGCAATGGCGATGGTGGCTGCGGTGAGAATTTTGGACAGACGGCAGCAGACCGGTGCGGTGAAAATTGGTTAGTCGTCGCGGCTTGGTTTTGCCAGCGGGCGGCTTCTTCCCGAGTCGACAATTTTCGTAAGGGATTTTCTGAGCCGTTTCGAGATTTCAGGGTGCTTGAGCGTCAGGTTTTTAGTTTCCGCTGGATCGGTTTTCAGATTGTAAAGTTGATTTTGTGGCCCGCCTGGTTGGGGTTTGATTCGATTCGGTTTTGAAAAGCCCCCGGAGCCCAGCATGTCAATGTATTTCCAATCGCCCTCGCGGATGGTGAAACCTTTACGGCCGGCGGCGACAACGAGGTTGGGATGCACGGGTTGGTTTTCCGGTTGTTCACCCCGGAGGACCGAGAGAAAACTGAAGCTGTCTACACCCGCTTCATCAGGTAGTTGCTGATGAGTTAAATCGGCGAACGTCGCCAGTAGGTCGGTGAAGCTGATGGTTTGTTTGGAGACGGTTCCTGCAGCCACCGTGCCCGGCCAGCGCACCAAGAATGGCATTCGATGACCGCACTCCCAAGCGTCTGCTTTCATTCCACGCAGTCCACCCGAGGAATCGTGTTGATAACGTTGAACGTCCTGTTCGTACCAGACCGGACCGTTGTCCGAGGTGAAAATCAGCAGGGTATCATCGGACATCTTGTTCTTTTCAAGCGCTTTCAAAACAACGCCAACGTTGGCGTCCACCATATTCGTGAAATCACCATACATCGATGCTTGGCTATTCCCAACAAATTCGGGGCTTGGTAACCAAGGTGTGTGCGGGGCGGGGTACGCGAGGTACAGCATTAGCGGGGCATTCGATTTTCCATTGCGTTGTCGGAGTGCGTGATTGTCGATCACCGCCACAGCTTCTTTGGTGAAGTCGGGCAGTACATCCTTGAGTTCGAGATTCGGAGAGATTCCCCCTTCTCGCCAGAACGCACCCTGAATAGGAGACCAACCTTCCGACCGGTTGGCTGGGATTGCTTGGGTGGGAGCGGAAACTACTTTTCTGTCACGGATGTAGTAGTAAGGGGGAATGTCAGTCGAAGCACGAATTCCGAAAAAAGAATTAAAACCAACGTCGACTGGTCCGCCGTTCATCGGTTTTTCGTAACCTTGTTCATCGAATCCAAGATGCCACTTACCGACCATGGCAGTTTCATATCCTTGCTCGTTTAGCAACGAGGCAATGGTCGTTTGTCCGGCTTCGATGGATGGCTGCTTCCGCCATTGGTTAGTGTCCGCGCGAAACGGATAGATGCCGGTCATTAATCCATACCGGGATAGGTGACACAGAGGGCCTGGAGCGTGGGCGTCGGTAAACCGCAGGCCCTGCTCAGCCAGCGAGTCGATGTTGGGCGTTGGGATCTTCGATTCGACGTTGTAACATCCAGCATCGCCGTATCCCATGTCGTCCACCAAGATGATGACAATATTGGGTAGTTCGGCATAGACTGCGGGAGTTGCTGTCAACAGAATTAAAAGTATCAGTCCAAGTTCTTTGATTCGCATAGTGCACCTTTGAGTAACTACTCACGCCATTGGCCATCGTTCGTTTTTATTCTTAAGCAATGATCTTAAGCAATGATTATTTTGAGAGCTGGTGTTTTCCCTTGGCAAAAACGGTGTGGCACCGATTGCACGAATCAATCATTGTGCCGTAGTGTTTTTTAGCTTCTGCATAATTACCGGACGATTGGTAAAGCGATTTACCGGACCGGTATACTTCGGCAGAGATCTCTTTCCATTGTTTGTTTTTATCTTCTTCTTCGGGCCCCCGGGAAGCGACAATCGCTGAACTCTCGGCCAGCACGAGCGCGTGATTCTTAAACACCTTCCAGGCCTTACGATCAGCGGGTTCGGATTCCAAAACTTGTTTCAAGCCTTTGTAGCTTGGCTCACATATGTACTCCATGAAATGATGCATATTGTCGACGGGGGAAAAATCATCGTCGGCAGTGGTCGCCTGTTGGATGGGCAGTGGAGTGCTTTTGCTATGAAGTTGATTGGAGTCGGGAGCGGTGCTAAAGAAAAAAGCGCCGGTCAACGAGCCAATAACCGCAAGTAATTCAACCGTCTTCATGTTCTGATCCTGAAGCTAAAAAGTAAAAAAGTAAGTTTTTCGCGATGGCTTTGATAGAATCTACCGGTGCCGGAAATGTTAAACAACTCAACGTATGTTTGTTGGTATGCTCGATTGTAACCGATTCTGCTGTTTTTTTGTGGATCGGAATTGTAACTCATTGTCTCTTTTTTTTGCCCTCATCGATTCGATGCGAGTTAGTGTGACCGCTGGGGTGTTCCTGGGAATATGACGGCTGAACTGCAGGGTTATAACAGCAACGACACATAAGACCGGAATGGCGATTAAAATCGGATGTCCCGTAGGGAGATTTCGTCGATTCAGTGGGTGAATCCCTGTTCGATTGGATGCAATTATTGTGCATTTTAATTAGACTCATACAGATCCCATGCCTTCGTTCGCGATTTGATTATCGGTAGCTGTCAGATGTTTGACGGTCACGATTGAACCGTTTTTTGTTAATTGAATTCGCGGTTATTTAAGTTTTCTATTAATTGAATTTTGTTTGCAGTCAAAATGAATCCATCTGGATCGTCTGTGAAGCACGGGATGTTGATTCAAGCGGCAAGTTAGTTCGGAGCTTATGGTGCGACAGATTTATTTGGATTACAACGCGACGACTCCGATTGCCCCCAGTGTTGTGGAGGCGATGACCCCGTTTTTGTCGGGGCACTATGGTAACCCGTCAAGTTCGCATGCGATGGGCCGCGCTGCGAAGGAAGCGATTGAGGATTCACGAGTAAAAGTTGCGGGTTTGCTGGGCTGTGATCGTGATGAAATTGTATTTACCGGCGGAGGAACGGAAAGTAATAACCTCGCTCTCAAAGGTACCATGCTGCAATGGGCACCCAAGGAGGGGCATCTGGTGATCTCGGCGATCGAGCATCCCGCGGTGGTTGCCCCCGCTAAATTTTTGGAAAGTCTGGGGTACGGAGTGACGATTGTGCCCTGTGATGCGCATGGATTTGTGCATCCCAGTTCGATTGAAGCTGCGTTAAAACCGGAGACTAAACTCGTCAGTGTGATGCACGCGAATAACGAAGTCGGAACGATCCAACCGATCCGTCAAATCGCTGAGATTTGTCATGGAAAAGGAGTCTTGCTCCACACCGATGCTTCTCAAAGTGTGGGTAAGATACCGACCTATGTCGATCAGCTCGATGTCGACTTGTTGACGGTTGCTTGTCACAAGTTTTACGGACCTAAAGGGATCGGCGCTCTGTTTGTGCGGGAGGGTGTTTCAATTGAGCCGCTTCTGCATGGCGCATCGCACGAACGTGGTATGCGGGGAGGAACCGAGAATACACCTTACATTGTTGGCATGGGGCAGGCAGCCCATTTAGCAGCCAACTGCATCGACGAGTCGACAGAATCAATGACGAAGTTGAGGAATCGACTTAATGATCAGTTAGCTAATGGAATCCCGGGGTTGTTGGTTAACGGTTTAAAGGCTACCAGATTACCCAATACTTTGAGCGTCGTTTTTCCCGGTGTCAGTGGTCAGGATATTTTAAAGCGGGTTCCTGAAATCTGTGCTTCGACTGGTTCTGCCTGTCACAGTAGCGGATTAGTCACTTCCGCGACCTTGTCAGCGATGGGCATGTCGGCCGAGGAAATGGACGGCGCGGTTCGGTTATGTGTGGGGTGGTATTCTTCCGAGGAGGAAGTCGACCGAGCCAGCAATCTGTTGGTTGACGCCTGGGAGAATCTAGCCAGCTCTTTGTTTTAATCGTCAGTCAGAAATCCCCCTTCCTTCCGGGAATCGTTATTTCCTCGCGCATCGACAACGATAGAGGGTTAGCTACTGGGGTGGCATTCCATTGGCCTAAATGTTTGCG
>JAPKBL010000127.1 GCA_028823415.1 Mariniblastus sp. | reverse complement strand
AACAAACCGAACAAACCGAACCAACCGAACTCAGCGGTTCGCAATGCCTCATCTGGATGTCGGAACCCTAACTCACCTAACTCACCAGCCGTCTTGCTTCGACACCCGGTCCTCCGAACACCAACCACCTCCAAAACAGATCCGCGAGACTTCAATCACACAGACTCGCCGCCGGAGCGGCCGTTGTAGGCAGGTTCACTGCTATCTCCAAAACGTTGAAACACCACTTCCGCTTCCTCGGATAGCACATTTTCAATGACCTCTATTCCCCGGGATTTCAACTCCTGCTGCCAACGGGGATGGACTGCCCCCTCGTCGAATCCAGTCAATGATTCAATCCGTTCACCAGAAGCTCCAATCACTAAGCTCCGAATCCCCGACCACGGGAGCGCTCCGCAACACATTGCACAGGGTCTTCCATTAACGACAATTTGATAATCCGGCATCCCGGGACCGCCCAAATCAAACGTCGCGAGCTTTTTCTGGGCAAGCGAGATGGCAACAATTTCTGCGTGCGCTGAAGAATTATTCGAGGGCACCACTCGGTTGACTCCGATCCCTACCACCGCTCCCGACTTCGTTTCAAAAATTCCGGCAGCAAAAGGGCCACCTGTTTTTTGTTCAAAATTGATCTCGGCAAATCGAATAACCGCCCGCATTCGCTGCTCTTGTTCCGGCATGAACTTGGGCAACGACTGATTTTCTTCAACCGCCCACTGGGGGAGCGAAACCTCAAAATTCATCATGCCGATTTATGCCGTTAAAATACGAACCGTTTACCTAGTTCAAGTTGGATAGTGCACGATTGAATGTTGGACTGGGACACATCGCCTCCGAAGCCAGCGCTGGATTAGGGAAATAGTATCCCCCAATATCCATCGGCTGCCCTTGGACCGAATTCAACTCCTCGAGGATGACCCCTTCATTCTCAGCGAGCATTTTCGCGAACGGTGCAAACTTTTCTTGAATTCCAACATCCTCGGTTTGTGCCGCCAGCGCCTCAGCCCAATAAAGAGCAAGGTAAAAATGGCTGCCGCGATTATCAATTTCGTTGACTTTTCGAGACGGCGACTTGCCTTCGTGAAGCAGTTTTTCCGTCGCCTGATCAAGTGCGGTTGCAAGACATCGAGCACGCGAGTTTTCATGGGTAACGGCCAGATGCTCTAGCGAAACAGCAAGGGCGAGAAACTCGCCTAATGAATCCCAACGTAAGTGATTCTCTGCATTGAATTGCTGAACATGCTTTGGAGCCGATCCACCTGCACCCGTCTCAAATAATCCTCCACCATTCATCAGAGGAACGATTGATAACATTTTAGCGCTGGTCCCCAACTCAAGTATCGGGAATAGATCAGTCAAGTAATCACGCAACACGTTTCCAGTCACGGAGATCGTATTCTCGCCAGAATGGCAACGCAGCAGCGTATACCGAGTTGCTGCTACCGGAGACATGATGTGAATTTCAAGACCTTCGGTATCGTGCTCGCCAAGGTAAGCATTCACTTTACTGATCAACTGCGAATCATGCGCCCGATTTGCGTCCAACCAGAACACCGCAGGCCAACCAGTCGCGCGCGCCCGGGAAACAGCCAGTTTCACCCAATCCTGTATCGGGGCATCCTTTACCTGACACATTCGCCAGATATCTCCGGCCTCGACATTGTGCTCCAAGACAGCCTCGCCCGCCTCGGTCACCACCCGCACCGTGCCCGACGCGCAAATTTCAAATGTCTTGTCATGGGAACCGTATTCTTCGGCCTTTTGGGCCATTAATCCGACGTTGGGAACCGTGCCCATGGTCGTTGGATTAAATGCACCATGTTGTTTACAAAACTCGATGGTCTCCGAATACAATCCAGCGTAACTGCTATCCGGAATAACTGCCTTTGTATCTTGCAACTGACCGTCGGCATTCCACATCTGTCCGGAACTTCGAATCATCGCAGGCATCGAGGCATCAATAATAACGTCGCTAGGGACATGCAAATTGGTAATGCCATGATCCGAATTTACCATCGCCAGACTCGGGCCATTTTCATAGGCCAATGCGATATCCGATTCTATCTCCGCTCGTTTTTCCTCGGGGAGAGATTTAATTTCGGCAAGAAGATTTCCGAGACCGTTATTCACGTTCACACCACACTCGCTGAGCGCGTCACCGTGTTTTTCAAAAACATCCCGGAAGAAAACTTTGACGGCATGTCCAAAAATCAAAGGATCGGACACCTTCATCATGGTCGCTTTCATGTGAAGCGATAAAAGCACACCCTGCTCGCGTGCCTCGGCAATTTCGGCCGCCAAGAAACTCTTTAACTTCTCGACATTCATTGCCGTCGCATCAACAATTTCACCAGCGAGAACCGGAATCGCTTGTTTTAATACACTTACCTTCCCAGCGGCAGTGACCAGTTCAATCCGCAAACTACCAGCCGTTTCGATCGTTACCGATTTTTCATTCGAACAAAAATCACCCTCGCCCATTGTGGCGACGTGAGTCTGAGAGTCGGCGGACCAGTCCCCCATCGAGTGTGGATTTTTCTTGGCATACTGCTTTACAGCATTAGGAGCTCGACGATCTGAATTCCCCTCACGCAAAACCGGGTTAACAGCACTTCCGAGAACTTTGGCATACCTTGCCCGTAACGCTTTATCCTCATCCGTTTGCAATTCATCGGGATAATTTGGAAGCGCATATCCCCGCGCCTGGAGTTCAGCGATGGTCTCTTTCAGCTGCGGCACCGAGGCACTGATATTAGGCAGCTTGATGATGTTGGCATTAGGCTCTTTTACAAGCATCCCCAACTCTGCAAGATCATCCGCAATGACTTGTTCGCCTGTCAAATATTCTGGAAACGATGCAATCACCCGGCCCGCCAAAGAGATATCTCGAGTCTCTACCTCGATGTCAAAAATATTTGCAAAAGCTTGAACAATCGGGAGCAGAGATTTAGTCGCCAGCGCGGGGGCTTCGTCGGTCAGAGTGTAGATGATTTTAGATTTTGACATGGCTCTTCTTGGTAAGGATTAACTTCTGATACATTGATTGTCTTTTAACCAGTCAGTTTTTCTAGTGGGGTTCCGCGACACCCAAAGCCACGTTTTTTACGGGCTCGGCGCATTAAAAACTGCCTCGCCAGTGGCTAGATACCCCGCCATCTCAGAATAACGACACGATCGCGGCTCTGAATAAAATTTAAAAGCATCCCGTCGAGTCGTCAAAACAACACCTCGAGCAAAGAATTTTATTCTCATTTCCTACCCAAACAGGACGCTCTCTCTCCGAGATCTTCAATTAACTTTAACGCCAAACCTCGCTGACCAGCCGAAGCACATTGGATTATTTGAATTCAACAAAAGTCGAATAAGGGTGATGGGACATGACCGCCAATCCGTTTTTCCTCGTTATCATTGACAATGAAACCTTTCCACTGCACGCTAAAGGAAGAAAATCTTCTATTAGCTCATTTCGGACAGCTACCTACTGGGCAATTATTTGATTTCAATTGCCATTCCGGTGACACCTGCCGGTTCACCGAGCTTCACCAAAGACCCTAACATTTGGAATAAATTTGATTTATGTACTGAGTGAATTTGTTTGTATTGACTCCAAAGCTCGCTTAAAATCTAGCCCGTTACGTTGGTCGAAATTGACGATTACGGCTCGTCAATAATATTTGATTCCAATGAACAGATGAGAATTTTGATCCACTCAAAACGTGATTAAAAATTCGATTCGAAGTTCATCAGGACGAACGTTGGCGATCAATACAGTTTGTGTTTTGTTTGGGGAGTGGCGGAAATGCCGCAGGGTACGATAAAGAAGTTAACGGATAAGGGTTTTGGTTTCATTGAAGGTGAGCGAGGAGATATTTTCTTCCATCACTCTTCATTAGAAGAAACGACTTATGAGAATCTTCGCGAAGGTCAAAAAGTAGAATACTCTGAAGGTCAGGGGCCTAAAGGCCCTCGAGCTGAGAGTGTTCGCGTGGTCGATTAATCGAGCATCAATCATAAAAAAAACAGGATCCATGCAAGGCAATTGCTTTTCGTGGATCCTGTTTTATTGCTGGGCTGAATAGATTGCATTCTGTTCCTCTAGCGGAATTCTCTCGCTTGTGTAGTTTTCTCGCCCTGCCTCTGACATGTGCTGTCCTCCCGAAATTGCTAGCCGTTTCTTGGGATTAAGCGCTTCGCGCCCGCTCAGGGCCACTAATACCCCCAGTATTTTAACGCTCACGGTTGAGTTGGGTGATCCTTACTATCGCGACTTCTCGATTTCGCCCTAGTCTTTCCAAGCTAAATAAGCGATAGAAAGGGTCACCGCGCGTGCGATTGACCAACATCTAACCCAACTCGCAACCGATTTCCGAACCTCAATCGATATGCCCCGCATCCGCCAAAAACCACATCCTCGATTTCAACTGAATTCCGTAATCCACTTCTGCACCCTCGTGTTCGTTGCTTCTATCTCGATGCAAGCACAAGCACAACAGACTATCGCTCCCATCTCCAATTCGTCGGCGCAAGCGAAAAATTCATCCCCGCAAGATGCCGGGAAAAAAATCGACCAACTCCTGACTCGACTTGTTCTAGCAAACATTCCACACAAATTTGAAGACTCGAAAGATTGGGGAAGACAGGTCGAGCGTTGGGACGGCGTTAAATTTCGACGCGAAGGTCTAAAAATAAAAACTAATCGTCGAAAGAAATTAGTTAACGACGGAACTTGGACGCGTTACTCAGTCCAGCTCCGAAATCCAAAAGAAAAATTCTCGATCCAAATTAAGAACATGCGGGAGTCGGAAGAGAACAAATTCACTTTGGAAGTTCATTTCATTTCCGAACTTAGCCTGGAGGTGCGCCATTCGAAATGGCTGCGAGGTGTTCAACTATTCAGTGTCAGCGCCGAAGGCTTTGCAAGTCTGCGATTAGTCGTCTCAGTCGATCTGGAAATAAAGCCAGTATCACTCAAACTCCCGCCTGACTTCGTTGTTTCTCCGGTAGTCAAAAAAGCCAACATCGTCTTAGACGAATTCCGCATTGATCGTGTTGGAAAAGTAGGGGGCGAAGTCAGCCAACAAATCACGAAAGCCATTCGCTCAGAACTCGAAGAAAAAATCGAACAAAAGGAACCAAAATTAGTTCTACGCATGAATCAAGAAATCGACAAAAATAGAGACGACTTACGCATCTCGATCGCCGACTCAATCCAAGCCAAGTGGTTTACGACGGCTCAAGAATTTCTATCCCAAGCCGATCAAAAACCCCCTGCCAATTAGCCGACCCTTCGCTAGGTTTGCTGTCGCAACACGAAAATTAAATCGTGTTATATTAGTAAATCAGAGTGCCTCCAATAATCGGCGACTTGAGACCGACCATTGACGGCACGGCCAGACAGTTCTCAACCCTAGCCTTCGAAATCCCATGAAATTTCCCCTGTCTATCGCACTGTTAATAACCGCTATCGCCGCATTCGGCTTAAGCACTGGATGCGGTTCAAAAACCACCCCGTCTGAATCGCCAAAAATTGCATCGGCCGAATCAGAACTTTTAAGCGTAACTTTTTTTGTTGACGGCATGGTCTGAGGGGTTGCCTGAACTTCGGATGTTGAAAAACAACTGAAACAACTACCGGGTGTAGTTGAAGCAACCACCAACATGCAGCAGCAGACCGCAACCGCCGTTTACGACCCCAATCTATTTCATCCTGATCACGCAATCGAATCGATTACTGGCCAGTTTGAGCTATCCATCTTCGATGGCGGATTCGAATAACTTAGTTCGTCGGCAATTGACGCCCCCTCTGCTTCTACCAAAAAACTGGCTGCGTCCACGCTTGCTCTTTTTGATTCTTGAAGGAAGGATTGGGATGGGGACGGTCGGAAGTAACGACAGCACGAACAAAAAGCTCGTCGCCCTCTAATTCGTAACTCGGACTTTCACCCTCAACCGTTTTTAGAACGACACCAACCTCATCGGAATAGACTTTCGTGGCGCGAACCGGTTTTCCCGAACTATCCAAACGAGTCGTCGTCTTTTTGTCGTAGTTCTTTCGAGTGCCAATGAACTGAGTTGTAAACTTAACACCCGGCACTGGCTTGATCTTAATACGAAGCTGTTTTTTTCCTGCGCTTGCCGCTGCTTCGACCGAATCAAGGGTAACACCACTGGAGCTGTAAAAATCGCCCCGATTCATTGAATCAATCAGTTTCGCAGCGCTCAACTCATTTGCTTTCACCATAATCCAGCCTCTGCCCGTGGTAGCGTCACGGCTGGCTTGATCATGGTAGTGGTGACTGTCGTCGGTCGCCAAGCCGTAGATGGGATCTGAATTCAACTGGTCAATCCGTATCGTATTGGCAATGTCCCACATTTTTTCGGTACCCGGCCGAGTCGCGTCGCCCAGATGATTCACCGACGGATGCCCATTATAAAGCTCGAAGAAACGCTCGTTCGTCACTGCCGCCAACTCTTCGGCGGTGACCGCCCAGCCAAAATTAGGATGATTTAGGTGAACCATGATCGGCTCGCCATTTTTCTTCGCCTGCTCCTGTGCCGCGCGTAAATTATTATTGATGGCCTCCACGGGCGTTGCACCGCCGAGCGGCGAAATTAACGAACTTAAATTCATCGCATTCATATGAATCGGTCGCCCCTCCGCTCGATCACTTATTTCCTCAGCCTCAATTAGCAAAAAACCATTCTTAGCTTCAAACTTGTCCCGAAACTCATCAAGCCCTCTCAGGCGTACCTGTTGGGTGGCGTCTTGCTTTTTCGCCGATTCCACCTCCCGCTGGATTACCCAGTCCTCGCCATAGGCTGCGAGGTATTTCTGCATGGCCTCTTTTCCAGCCCGTTGCTCAATCGTAGCGAGATTCATCCATCGTTCGCCTTCGCTGAGAATATTGTGGTCGGTCAAAGCCAGAAAATGGTAACCAGTATCTGAATACCATTGGCAGATCATCTCCGGAAAATCATTTCCATCGCTCCACAGCGAGTGGGTATGGAGATTTCCCCGCCAGTATTTGGGAGTCGCCAACTCCTGACCATCGACCCAATTGAAGCCGGCAGAGAGATTGAGAAAAACAACGCCCAAAACACCCCACTTCAACACCCGGTCTCCCAGTGGGCAGCATGCTTTTAACGCTATCTGTAACAGTGAAATTCGAATCACGATTGCTCTCCAGAGACCATATTATTTCAACTAGCGCATTCTCAATGAAGACACTAAACCCAACCAATTCGCTATATTTATTATCGCAAAAGGCTATCAAAACCAACTGACGGGTTCGAAGATAAGCCGAGTTGGAAGCTAACGCAAGTTTATGCTGAGATTTCCGGTCGGTTTTCCGGTGAGAATTTAGACCGCCAATTTACGACTCCACCTCGGCCCATTATCAAAATCAGACAGCGAAAATACTGATCGAAACCTCTACCAAAACACAATCGCCTAAAATCTCGACAAAACAAGGGTCACTCCCAAGCTTCCCGTTTGCCATTCCTGTCGGCAATGTGCTTGTCGAGTGATTTCAGTTCCGTCAAAATGAGATCAATCGTAAATCAGAAAAATGGTCTAAAAAAAACGATCAAATGAAATCAAACCTTATTATTTGCTTCGCCAGTCTTTTCTTTTCCAGTTTTACTTGTGAGGATTTAGTGGCTCAGTCATCAAGTTATAAATTGCCTCCGCAAGCGGTGGTCGATATCATCGACGCCCCGCCTGCTCCCGGAATCAGTTTTAGTCCGGATCGGGAATGGATGTTACTGGTAGACCTCGATGCCATGCCAGACATTGAGGATGTCTCACGACGCATGCTTGCTCTGGCTGGAATGAGAATAGACCCGGCATCCAACGGGCCATTTCAAACCAGTTTCAACCGCGGAATAACGCTTGTTAGACGAGATGATTTAACAAAAAACGATGACTCAAACGTAAGAATCCCACTTCCCAATGACGTGAAAATAACGCGGCTCAATTGGTCTCATAATTCGAAGTACTTCTCCTTTGCAGTCGTGACCGACAAAGGGCAGCAACTCTGGGTTGCTGCGGTCGACGATCCTACACCGCGTCTACTGACCGACCGACTCAACACCATCATGGCGGGGCCTCGATGGTTACCTAACGGAAAACAAATGCTGTGTCTTTTGGTTCCGGAAAATCGAGGTGGCGAACCTACTCCTGCAAAAATAACGGTTGGCCCCAACATTCAGGAATCTTACGGCCTGACGTCACCCACGCGAACCTATCAGGATTTGCTCCAAGACGCACATGATGAGGCGTTGTTTGAATACTACGCAACCACGCAATTGGCTATTGTCGGAGTCGACGGTTCCATCAAGCCAATCGGAGTTCCAGCGATGTATACAGGCATGAGGCCTTCTCCGAGCGGCGATTTTGCTCTCGCGACAAACCTCAAGAAACCCTTTAGTTACCTCATGACCTATCGCAGTTTCCCACGAAACATCGCAGTGCAAAAAATTAACCCGGACGCATCGGGCCCTGATTCTTTCGTAGTTGCTGAGATACCGATGGATGAGAATATACCCATCGAGGGTGTTCGAACCGGACCTCGAAACGTCAATTGGAAATCAAGCACCGAAGCAACGCTCGTTTGGAACGAGGCACTCGATGGCGGCGACCCCAACGTAGAGACCCCATTCCGGGATGCCTACATGATCCTCGCAGCACCCTTCCATGAGTCACCGCGAGAACTTTTGAAAGTCCAACATCGCGCCTTTGGCATTTCATTTTTCGCAGATCCATCAATGGTCACGACGACCCAATACGACCGGGATCGACGGTGGGTTCGAACGCTATTGCATGATCTTCAGCTCCCCAATTCCACGCCCAAACCATTAACCGACCGCAGCATCCGCGACCGCTACGGAGACCCAGGCAGCGTGGTGAGCGTACTCGATGACACCGGGCATGCTATCGCAAAACAGGACGGTGACTGGATTTACCGGACGGGTGCAGGTGCTTCTCCTAAAGGCAACCTACCGTTCATTGATCGCCAAAACCTAAAAACCCTTGAAACCGAACGGCTCTGGCGATGCGCTGAAGGTCGCTACGACTCCGTCGTGGCCATCGTAAAAAGTAGTAAATCCGACAAACCGATCATCATCACTAATAGTGAAACACCAACGACACCCCCTAATTATTTCCAGCGAGATCTCAATGACCAATCCAACATTGCACTCACCTCCTTCCCCGACCCTACCCCGCAGATTCGCGGGATAAAAAAACAACTCGTCAAGTACGAGCGCTCCGATGGTGTTCCGCTCTCGGCCACGCTGTACCTCCCTGCCGATTACAAGGAAGGCACCCGACTACCGTTACTGGTTTGGGCCTACCCGCGCGAATTCAATGATGTCAAAACAGCAGCGCAAATTTCTGGCAGCCCGTCTCAATTCACTCGCATGCGTAGCATTTCCCATTTAACTTTGCTAACCCAAGGTTACGCGATTATGGATGCAGCAACCATGCCTGTAATCGGCGATCCGGAAACCATGAATGATACCTTCATTCAGCAAATTGTTGATGCAGCCAAAGCTGCGATCGACAAAGCAGTTGAACTCGGGGTCGCTGACCCCGAACGCACTTGTGTGGGAGGGCATAGCTATGGAGCCTTCATGACCGCGAACCTGATGGCACACTCAGACCTATTTAAGGCCGGAGTCGCCCGGAGCGGTGCTTACAACCGCACGCTCACACCGTTCGGATTCCAATCCGAACGCCGGCCTTATTGGCAAGCCAAGGGTATCTACCACACCATTTCTCCATTTTTACATGCCGACAAAATCAAGGAACCGCTGCTTTTGATCCACGGAGAAAATGATAACAACAGTGGCACGTTCCCCATCCAATCCAAGCGAATGTACCAAGCAATTAAAGGGAACGGGGGCACAGTTCGGTTGTGCATGCTGCCTCACGAATCCCATGGATACCGGGCGAGACAATCCATTTTGCACACTCAGGCTGAGATGATTCAATGGCTCAATAAATACGTCAAAAATGCCAAGCCAGAGAGTGGCAACTGACCAACGGTTCGGCTAAGTCACCCGCACTTCAATCATTCAAACTGACGCGCCTCGCCGTCGACGAAGAAACAGCGCCAAACTCGAAAGCCCAAGAAAACTGAGGCAACTCGGCTCAGGAACCGCAGAAAGAACAAACAAACCATTTTGGCGATCACTGACCAGAATGCTTCCGCTTTCAAAAAATGGATAGACCGACCAGGCACCATTGAACGTCACATTATCGTCGGCCCCATAGGTATCAAAATAACCCCACTCTTCGAGATCGATCGAAGCGGCGTCATTGATCTTGAGTACTCGCAAACCGCTGGTGTAATTTGCTTGGAAAATGTAGTCACCTTTGACATATAAATTATGGTCGATGGTGGTTTTCTCACCGGAATGAAATCCGAGATAAACAGGATTCTCTAAATCCGAAACATCCCAGACTCGCGTTCGCGTATTCATCGGATCATCTGAGCGATATTCGTCCAGCTCATCATCCATAAAAAAGAACTGCTGGTCTTCCGACAACCAACCCTGATGAGAATATTCTGATCCCGTATAACCGGTTCGGGAAAGCTGCGTCATATTCGACTTGTCGGTGACGTTGACGATGGTCAACGTATCCTCATTGGAATTAAACGCAATTTCCTGACCAATATAATTCGAATCCGGACCGGTATAACTGACGACTTGCGTATCGTGCGTATATCCATCGGCTGAAAAGTTACCTGCAAAGGTAGGCATCACTCCACCGGTTCCGCCATTAAGATTCAGCACATGCAGGCCGCCGCTTGCGACATTCGGTGAACCGACAACATAGGCGTAACCTGTGTCTTCATTGACATGAATGTTGTGGGCTTCTTCAAACGCGGTGTACACACCGGCCGCTGAAAAATAAGTTGGAGATTCAGTACTGGAAGCAGACGCCGTGAGCAACTGCGTTAAATCAAAAACCTGCATTCCGTGGGCGCCATTATTGTCAGAAACAATATACGCCTGCTCGTTGTAAACTTTCACATCCCGCCAAGCTTTATTGCCAGTTCCCGCCGTTGTCTTCAACGACCCCAGATAGACCGGCGCCGTTGGATCGGTCACTTCGATGAAAGAGGTGCGATTGGTTAATCCCATTAATGCGAACTCACGCCCCGAAGAAGCATCTGTCCAACCCCAAATGTCATTTCCAATGACATTGGAAGCGCCAAGATTTCCAATCTCGTTTAGATAGAGGTGACTGAGTAGGTTAATGTTTTTCGAATCAAAACCATCAGTAAAACTGTTGGTTCCAAACCCATAGTTTGCCCCTGCTGATCCATTGATTCCTTTACCGTCATTGTCATCATGAGCCAATAAGGCCCCACTGCTAATAGCGATCACTAACACAACGCAACAGTATGAGTGCAAACTCAAACGCATTTCATTCTCCGTAAAATCTCAACATTTCAAGTGTGAAGTTTAGTCCGAGTTAATCCGAATAACAAGATTTTTCGTTATAAACAGCCACCTTGGGCTTTCCACGGGGTAAGTCGATTCTCAAGCGAAGTCCTTTTTCCTCGTAAAACTCTAATTTTCCACCAACCGATCTAGCCAATTTGGACTAGGTAAAAAAATTCCGGCCGAAAGAAGAGGTAATCAAAGACAACTGAATTAAACTGGCGGTTGCCTGGGTATCTAAACTGGGTACCTAAAAAGCTCACCAAATCTTCAGCTGTACGACCAATCAAATGAAAAACATAACAATCGCTGTGGTTGTCGCCTTGTGGGCAATCTGCCCGACAGAATTCGTTTCTGCCGACATCGTGAAATTCTTTGCGACAGGTACCGCCGGCGAAGGTCTTCTTGCCGGAAACATCGCCCCTCCGACCCGTGAACTTGGAACCGGAGGCATCGGTGCAAGGGGAATCACCTACGACACCGTCGAAGGAATTTTTCATGTCGACTTGAAATGGGGTTCGGTTAACGGTTTTACTGATCTCAGTAGCGACGTCTTAAAACTTCATCTTCACGGCCCGACTGCAGGCGCTTACGATGACGCTTTCGGGCAAACCGCACCAATGTTAGTAAATATGACCACCCATGGCTCTTTCAACGCGTCGCGGACTTCGGGAGGAATCAACGGTACCTTCTTTTTAGACAGCGCTGGCTCAGATGCATTACTCGCAGGACGAACCTACATCAATGTTCACCTCTCGGATACCGACACCGGAGTTATCCGGGGCTATCTCCAAGCCGTTCCCGAACCCGGTTCATTAACCGCATTAGCACTCGTCTCCGGATTGACGATTCTGCGACGCCGACGACGGAAAATTTTGAAGTAACCCAGCAACGGCAATCAACCTCTTGATCGCCGCCTCTCAAATTCTAGGCAACGCCGAGATCATCGGCGCCTCGCTCAATCC
>JAPKBL010000126.1 GCA_028823415.1 Mariniblastus sp. | reverse complement strand
CTTGGACGCCAAAGTCTTGGACGCCAAAGTCTTGGGTGCCAAAGTCTAAATCTCGACCCGAGGCTCTTCCTAGTTCTTAGAGAAACTGGGAGATCACTCATCTGAGATTAAAAAATTGGCTTGCGTTTGAATTTGGGAAATAGGAACGTCGATATCCACAACGATGCCACTGCGATCAATCAGCATCGCACGAGGAAGCACATCGGTTGGACATTGCTCCCAAACCCGATTCGCCCCGTTTTGCTGGATATTCCCGTTACCGAAAATGATTCCGGAAGCGGCGGGAATTTCTGCCAGCAATTCATTATCCAACTTTTCATCGATCGAAATCGCCAGTAATTTACCTCCGCGTCGCCGCCACGATTTTGTATTTTCGCAAGTTTGAAGCAAGCCGTTAATAGACTTGATGTTGTCATTCGACCAGAGCAACAGTACGACGACACGATCGGTCAAACTCGTTAAATCAACTGATTTCCGATTGTAAAGAACTTGATCTAAGTCAATTTTTGCATTGACCAAATTCAATCGAGTCAGCCCGTTTTTCCCCAATCGGCTTGCATTGCGTAGTGGCGATTCGTCCTGAGGCCCGTCTGCCAATTGCTTTTTTTCACAAAGAGAGCGGTAAATTTCCCCTGCAGATTCATAGTACGCCTGCTGTTCGAGCCAACGAGCGACTTGATCAACATCTTCAATCACCCATGAGTTACAGCGGTCGTCCTGCAATAACTGCTGCGACAAACGAACGAGATCCCTATTCCCCTCAACACCATTAATCCAGCGATTATTGAAAGCTTCTTTATAGCCTGAGACCGAAATCATCAAATTCCCTTGAAGGAGATTCAGCATCTTCCTGAGCGGCTCAGAATCAAGATCTCGCGTCCCTTCATCGAGGTGCCCAACAATCAAAACAGCGTCGTCGATCTCTTTTTCGATATAATAATTGCCAACCTGTTGAATCGTCGCGATCACCAAGGGGTCGTCGGGAAACTCGCCGATCAAATCCATCATAGATTCACACACGACTTTTACACTGGCCGTTTGACCAACCTTCAAACGCTCAAAAGCGAGTTGTTTAAACTGCGCCAGGCTGGCGACTCGCGCAATCCGAGGATTAGAATCCACGTGGAAAGTACTGGCGAAAACTCTTAAGTCTTCCGTCGCATCCGGCCCACTCAAATCTTTGGAAAAACCGAGGCCATAGATGACCGACAGTGATCCGATCTTCGTCTCGATTGCAAACTCTCGATTATTATCGTTGAGTTTTCGAGTCAGCAACTCATCCACGACCGCTATTTCTTGACGACTCTTCTTTTCAATCTCAAAATTAGACAGCGTTTGAACATCTGCCCGACCGAGTTCGACTAACATGTCCATCAAGCCATCTATTGAACTCAATTCAACCAGACGGCCAAATCGATCGGACTTCAAATAGGCAACGGAGACAGGTTCGGTCGGTGTTGCAGACGTTTTGATCGCACTCTGTTGCGCCACCGATGGGAACAATTGACTCAAAGCCAGCAAGCCCAAGAGAAGAGCGGTCACCACTCCAAAGATAAAGGAGGGCAAATAAACGCCAGCTTCCGCCACGGTTTTCTCATTGGAAAAACCAACGTCCCTCTTATTAGAGCGTCCTTCTCGCTTGACCCGTTTCATTCTGATTCCCAAGCCATCTCTATATTCGCCCTCAGATCATACCCGACGACCTTTCCCGCCCGGCGCGCAAGTTCGATCGGTATCGACCTTTGCGATTAGTATGCTTTAAGCACTGGGAACATTCAATCAAAATCCATATTCACGAGCACAGCAAAAACACTCGTTTCACAACATTTTCGTCGCAAATGGACAGACTATCAGGCCGTTAAGGTAATCGACTGGATCAAGGTAGTTCGATGGAAGATTTCGGCGCCGCTTCATCTTCGGTGCCCGCAGACGCTTGCTCCGAAGAAACAAAAATCATGCGTAATTGATGCAAGCCATCCCGCAGATGGTTCGCTTCTTCTTCGGTTAAGTTGCCCTTTGTTTTGTCCTGCAGCATTCCCAAGAGATCAATGAAATGCTTGGCCATCGGGAGATTGACGGTCGGCTGACCGGTCATCGGATCCGGAATCAACCCCATCGCTGCCATTGCCTGAGTCGCCAGTGTTGACATTAACACCATGAACGAAGCGGGAGGTAAAGCATGTTCTTCTGCTTCACCTTCGGCCGTATCGGCCGTATCTTTCAATTCCTCTTTCTCTTTCTCGACCTGCGACTTCCAATCATCGTCGACAATGATCTTGGGCTCTTGGCCCGAACCGGTTTCTTCCGACATCGATGGTTCCTTTGAATTAATTCAGAATTAACGTCTTAAAATTAGCTTAGACTTCTACTTCTTTCAGAGATCCATTACTCGACCGACGAACCGCCGCCTGGACAAACCCTGAGAATAACGGGTGAGAAGCCGTTGGTTTGGATTTAAATTCGGGGTGAAATTGTACTGCAACGAACCAGGGATGATCAACGACTTCAATAATCTCAACCAGCGTATTGTTTTCACTGGTTGCAGCAAATTTTAAACCGTTCGCTTCGAGCTGCTTACGAAACACGTTATTAAATTCGTACCGATGGCGATGCCGCTCAGAGATTTCCTTGGTGCCGTAACACGCCAACGACTTGGTGCCGTCATTGAGGGTTGATATTTGAGCCCCGAGTCTCATCGTTCCCCCTTTGTCGGTGATATTATTTTGCTCATCAAGCAAGCAAATCACAGGAGCAGGAGTGTCTTTATCAAATTCCGTTGAGTTCGCTCCCTCCAACCCAACCACGTTACGGGCAAACTCGATTGCAGCACATTGCATTCCCAGACAAATCCCGAGGAAAGGGATTTTTCGTTCGCGGGCCCAGCGTATGGCTTCAACTTTTCCTTCGGTTCCCCGCTCGCCGAATCCCCCAGGCACTAAAATACCGTCGTATCCGCTCAACAAACGCTCGGGACCCTCGTGTTCGATTTCTTCACTTTGGATGCGACCGATGCGAATTTGAGCATGGTTGTCAATTCCAGCATGGTCAATCGACTCGTAAATCGATTTGTACGCATCTTTGTGCTCGGCATATTTCCCAACAACAGCAATACTGATCTCGGTTTCAGGATTCCGCAGCCGATGAAGCAGCTCCCGCCAGTTATCGAGATCCAGCGTCTGCTTTGGTAGTCCTAATTTGTTGACGATTAACTCATCAAGTCCGTGATCGACGAGACTCAAAGGCACTTCGTATATCGAAAAATCTTTGTCGCGTTCTTCAATGACAGCTTTGACTGGAACATTACAGAACAACGCTATTTTTTCTCGATCCGAAGCAGCCATCTCTCGCTCGGTCCGGCAAATGAGAATATCCGGTTGAATACCAATCTGCCGCAACTGACCGACAGAATGCTGCGTCGGTTTCGTTTTCAATTCAGCGGCTGCCTTGAGGTAAGGCACGAGCGTCAAGTGAATGTAGAGGCAATTCTCTTTTCCGACGTCGAGTGAGAATTGTCGAATCGCTTCGAGGAAAGGCTGACTTTCAATATCACCAACGGTTCCTCCGATTTCGGTGATCACCACGTCGACATCATCGCCGCCGAGCTTACTAATGCAGTTTTTTATCTCGTTGGTAATATGTGGGATGACCTGAACGGTTTTCCCAAGAAACTCACCGCGTCGTTCTTTTTCGATGACCCTGAGATAAATTTGGCCCGTCGTATAATTCGATTCACGGGTCAATGGCGCGTTTGTGAATCGCTCGTAATGTCCCAGATCGAGATCCGTTTCA
This sequence comes from Mariniblastus sp., assembly GCA_028823415.1. Taxonomy (GTDB): domain Bacteria; phylum Planctomycetota; class Planctomycetia; order Pirellulales; family Pirellulaceae; genus Mariniblastus. The sequence continues at coordinate 8,631 of JAPKBL010000126.1, read as the reverse complement.
CTGCCATCGTCGAGAACGTAAACTTCACCGTGCTGATAAGGGCTCATCGTCCCCGGATCGACGTTGATGTACGGATCCAATTTCTGCATCCGAACATTGAGTCCGCGTTGCTCTAAAACCATCCCCACCGAGGCGCTGGTAAGGCCCTTGCCAAGAGAACTGACCACGCCCCCGGTCACAAAAATATGCTTCGTCATCTAGTTTCCTCTATTTTGCGGCGATTCGTCACGCCCGCCCCGCAATTGATCCAATCCCAGCCAACAAAAATAGCGCAATTTCCTTGGGAAATGCGCAATATGAAGATTCGAGAAACCGTCCTCGCTGTCGAGCCTTATCTTAGCAATTTGAATGCCGTCTGACAAACGACCCGTAATCCTCAGCAGTATCGATTCCCGTAATCGGATGATCAATTTTCCCCACCAGTATTTTATGCCCGTTCGACAAAATACGCAGTTGTTCGAGCGACTCCGCCTTTTCGATCGATGTCGGTGACAAATTCGGAATGTTCTGCAAAAATCCCCGGCGATAGCAATAAAGTCCCACATGCTGGAAAAACAATGCCGGCTCCGATGTTAAATAACTGTCATTCCATTCCCTCGGGTAGGGAATAACACTGCGGCTAAAGTAGATCGCATGCATCTGACTATTAAAAACGACTTTGACGCAACTGGGATCTTCGAGCATTTTCCGGCACCGGATGGGGGTCGCCAACGTAGACATTGGAATCTCGGGATTTTGCTCCAGCAGCTGAATCGAGTGGTCGATCGCCTCAGCCGCAATTTCCGGCTCGTCCCCTTGAACATTGACAATCACGTCAAAATCCGGGAGTGACGCAGCCACCTCGGCAACGCGATCGGTTCCGCAAACATGATTTGGGTCGGTTAAAATCACCTCGCCACCAAATCGTTTCACCTCTTCGACAATTTCAAGATCATCGGCAGCGACAATAATGCGATCCGCCAAAGTGCTTTGGGAGGCCGATTCATAAGTATGCTGCAAAACCGTTTTCCCGGTTTCTTTTAGCAACAATTTGCGCGGTAATCGCGTGGACGCCAATCTTGCCGGAATGACAATTGCGGACTTCGCCATTAAATATCTCCTTGTCAGTGTGGCCTGATGTTAACTCTCTGAGATCCGATTGCCACTCCGGGTTGCCAGGGTTCGGCTTGAGCGATGCAATTCGTTCAATTCGCAACGGCTAAACCCATGTTTACTTCCGATCCTAGGAGATATTTTGAGCGTTAACAATCCAGTTGCAAATCAGTTAAAATAGCGATAGTAGAACTCTGCAGACGTCCTAGATTGAATATTTACTCAAAAACGTTCAATACCGTCATTTAGCCGGAGTCTATCTGCAGATATACTTGTGGCAAAGTCGATCAAACTCGGAATCCTCGGATATTTGATCGAAAGCATAACCTTAAGCCAAGGCCGTTAAAAACGCATCGGCCGCGCGTGAACCGAAAACATGAATCGTATTCAAACGCTCTACAACAGTATTATCGGCAAGAAAGTCATCGCAGCCGTTACCGGTTTGATCCTGTTTGGCTTCCTGCTGGGACACGTGGCAGGTAATTTAAAGGTCTTCACCGGATCAACAGAAGCCGGCATCCCCCACATCGACGAGTACGGGCAATTCTTAAAAGTTGCGGGAGAACCGCTGGTGCCCGCCGGTGCGTTGCTTTGGGGCGCCCGACTGGTTCTCTTGTTCTCCATCCTTCTACACATCACGGTCGTCGTCCAACTCGCGATGTTCAGCGCCAAATCTCGGCCTGTGGCGTACGTCAAAAGCAAAAAGAAAGCGGCTTCGCTTCCGGCGCTTTGGATGATGTTTTCCGGTTCACTGATCGCCGGCTTCATCGTGTTTCATATTCTGCACTTCACCACCGGAACAATCCAGCTTGGAGAATTTGAACATGGCTACGTTTACAACAATCTGAGGAGTTCATTCTCGAATCCGTTTGTTGCCGGCGGGTACATTTTTGTCATGCTCGTCATTGGAATTCACTTGAACCACGGGGTTTGGAGTATGTTTCAAACGCTCGGCATCGATAACCCGGATCGCAACAAATTTCTCCGCACCGCTTCCACTGCGGTAACGGTGGCGATCATCCTCGGATTTATCGCAGTTCCCGCCTCCTTTTTGTTCGGCGCAATGCCCGAGGCGGCAAACTACGCCCACGACCTGCTGACCGGCCACTAAATTCACAAATCACGTGTTTCGATACGCGTTCTGAAACCGACACCGAATCAAACCGTTTTTTAAAAGTTAAATACTATGCTGACGCTCGACTCAAAAACTCCGGTCGCCCCGATCGAAGACGCTTGGACCTACCACAAAAACAACAACCTCCGACTGGTGGGCCCAAAAAACCGCACCAAATACAAAGTCATCGTGGTCGGCAGTGGCCTGGCCGGAGCGTCCGCCGCGGCGTCGATGGGCGCGATGGGATACAACGTCGAGTGCTTCTGTTTCCAAGACTCCCCTCGCCGTGCACACAGCATCGCCGCTCAGGGTGGGATCAACGCATCGAAAAATTATCGCAACGATGGTGACTCGACTTGGCGTTTATTTAACGACACTCAAAAAGGTGGTGATTATCGCGCCCGAGAAAAAAACGTTTACCGCTTGGCTGAGCTAAGCACATCCATCATCGATCAGGCGGTCTCCCAAGGTGTTCCCTTTGCACGAGAATACGGTGGCAAACTCGCCAACCGTTCTTTTGGTGGCGTGCTCGTGGAAAGAACATTTTACTGCCGCGGCGAGACTGGACAACAATTACTGCTGGGCGCCTACTCGGCTCTAGAAGAGCAAATCGCAGCGAAAAAAGTAAAAATGCACACGCGGCATGAAATGCTTGATCTCGTCGTTGTCGACGGTCGGTCTCGCGGAATCGTTGTTCGCAATCTTGAGACCGGCGAAATCACGTCTCACGCCGCCGACGCGGTTGTCGTAGCCACCGGTGGCTACGGAAACGTCTTCTATCTCTCCACCAATGCCAAAGGATGCAACGTCACGGCTAACTTCCGGGCTTACCGCAAAGGTGCTGGGTTTGCGAATCCCTGCTTTACTCAAATCCACCCAACCTCCATTCCGGCCTCCGGCGACTACCAGTCAAAGCTCACATTGATGAGCGAATCGCTGCGGAATGACGGGCGAATTTGGGTACCTCGCGACGCCGATGAAAAACGGGCTCCAAAAAACATTCCGGAAGAGGATAGATATTATTACCTCGAAGAACGATACCCCCGATTCGGCAATTTGGTTCCCCGCGACGTTGCCGCGCGCAACGCCAAGGATGTGTGTGACCAAGGATTAGGTGTCGGGCCGACCGGCTACGGCGTTTATCTCGACTTCGGTGCTGCGATTCAAGAGAAAGGAATCGAAGCCGTCAAATCCAAGTACGCCAACTTATTTGAGATGTACCAGCGGATCACCGACGACGATCCGGTCGAGACTCCCATGAGAATTTACCCGGCGGTGCACTACACGATGGGAGGCCTGTGGGTCGATTACAACCTCATGACCAACGTTCCCGGTTTGTATGCGATCGGCGAATCGAATTTTGCCGACCATGGTGCTAACCGTCTCGGTGCCAGCTCTCTCATGCAATGCCTCGCCGACGGTTACTTTATCATTCCCGTCACGATCGGTGATTTCCTCAGTCGACAAGAATCCGGGGAAATCACGACCGACCACCCAGCCTTCCAAGAAACGGAAGCAGCCGTCAAAGATCAAATTAACAAACTACTGGCAGTCAAAGGAACGCGGACCGCACAGTCTTTCCACAGGGAGCTGGGAAAAATCATGTGGGAGCACTGTGGCATTTCGAGAAACAAAGAATCGCTCGAAGAGGGACTCAGAAAGATCCCGGCGCTTCGTGAGGAATTTTGGAGAGACTTGAAACTGCCAGGCCACCCCGAAGAACTCAATCAATCACTCGAACATGCCGGACGCGTTCTCGACTTTCTCGACTTTGGAGAATTAATGTGTCGCGATGCACTGCTGCGAGACGAGTCATGCGGCTGCCATTTCCGCGAGGAACACCAAACCCCTGAAGGGGAAGCCGAACGAAACGATGAAGACTACGCTTTCGTCTCTGTATTTGAATACAAAGGCGAGGGCAATGAACCCGAGTTGAACAAAGAACCGCTGTCCTTCGAAGCCCTGCCGTTGGCAGCCAGGAATTACAAAACATGAGAATTAAACTACACGTTTGGCGTCAATCTTCTCGCTCCGACAAGGGGCATATGGAAACCTACGAACTCGACAACGTTGTCGCGGAAATGTCGTTCCTTGAGATGATGGACACCCTCAATGAAAAACTAACGGTCGAGGGAAAAGAACCGGTCGCATTCGATCACGATTGCCGAGAGGGAGTTTGTGGTATGTGCTCGATGGTGATCAACGGAGAAGCCCACGGACCGAAATCGAAAACGACGACTTGCCAACTGTACATGCGTCATTTCGATGACGGAGCCGAAATTTTCATCGAGCCGTGGAGAGCCAGTGCTTTCCCGGTCGTGAGAGATCTCGTCGTGGACCGCTCCGCATTTGACCGCATCATTCAGGCAGGAGGGTACATCAGTAACCACTCCGGGCCTAAGCCTGACCCCAACTCCATTCCAATCGAGCCCAATCTTGCCGAAACCGCCCTCGACGCGGCTACCTGCATCGGGTGTGGCGCATGCGTTGCCGCCTGTCCTAACGGCTCAGCCATGCTGTTCACTTCGGCAAAAGTCTCTCACCTTGGGATGCTGCCACAAGGCCAGCCGGAAAGATTCGATCGAGCCAAGTCGATGGTTTCGCAAATGGAATCCGAAGGTTTTGGATCCTGTCGAAACTACGCCGAATGCGAAGCACAATGCCCCAAAGGAATCAGCATCGCCTTCATCGGGAGACTCAATTCAGATTTCTTAAAAGCTTCGCTGGTCGAGCCAATCGATCGCCGAGGCGACATGAAAGCTCAATAACCGATTCCGGCTTTGTCACGCTTCGAGCTTGCTAAAAATTACCAACCCGTCCCTAACCGGTCGGGTTTTTTTGTTGGCACCGCGGACTTTTGGTTTCAGAAAATTGCTGATCGATGCGCAGGGTCGGGCTAACGCGTATAACCCAAATGAGCCAGAACCCATTGGGTAAACTCGTAGAGGGATGTTACCTCCCGCTTTTTGGTGGCCCCGAAATTAGTTTCCGAGCCAATGGGCATCCGGCGGTTTAACCAAACCGCATCCCATCCCGCCAACCGCGGGGCAACGCAGTCGTTTTGAAAGTCGTCACCGACCATGAAAATTGACAGTTCATCCTTTGATGTAGGATTGATGCATTGGATTGCCGATTGAACTTGCTGGAAAAACAAAGGGCTGGGTTTTCGAAACCCGACTTGCGACGAACAAAAAAGATATTCGGCATTTGAAATCGGAACCAAAGCGTCCACGATCGAACTCAATCGAGAATCAAAATTAGAAGCTAGACCGATCTCAATTCCATGTAATTGCAGTTCTGACCAGCAGGCCTCCACGTCAGTAAACAGACGCCAATGTTCCGGTTTTTCGAAATAGTCCCAAAGTTCAGCAAACAATGACTCCGGTGAATCGAGATCTTCAAACACTTCGAATACCAACTGTTTCCATAGCTCGCGTTCGATTTCATCTGTCGATTCCAACTCAGCCAGCAAGGGTGCTGAATTCTCAGAATCAGCAAATCGAGTCTGAGCTGATTCACCAACATTAAAAAAGTTTTGCCGCGCTAAAGTGATCCGCTCTTTTAATACCGAGCGATTCAACTTGCTCCCGTGCTTCATGCCGAAGCGATGATAGATATTTGCAATGGACTCGATCGGCTCAATCACTGTCCCTACTGCGTCAAACAAAACAATCGCGTGGCAAGGGTTCACATCAAACTCGCGAAAGTAAAGGGACTCTGGAATGAAAAAATTTCACATGATCTGCGGCCCGGGTCGGCCTAAAACAAAATCGAGGACGCTCGGCGAACGATCATCAAATTAACGGTTCAACATCTTCTCCAGGGAATGCTGGCCAGTCGAATCGACACGTCGACCGCTTTGGACTTGGTCGGCCACCACGGTTGTGGGTTGGTGGCCGGTGTGCAGGGCATCTGGATGCACACCACGAACAACCGTCGGACTACCGATGCTGCGGATGCTAACCTGAGGAGCAAGATGAACTGTACGATCCTCGGGAATGACAGCCGTCATTCGCAACACTCGTAACTCCGTTTGCTGTGGCTGAATCACGGTGGCGAACGAACTGGACCTTTGAGCTTGAGTCACCGGAGATTTCTGCAACCGCTCTCGCCAACTCAGCGAACTTGCCGGTAACCCGTGAACTGGTTCGATGAATTGAGCTTCCTGGCCGTCGGGAACAGAGGGTAGCGCCCGAATCGCCACATCATCTTTAACTTTGAGACTACGATCGCGAGACTGGATTAAACTCAGCGAAGCCGGAGATTTAGGAACTGGTTGTTGAAAAGCACGAGCATCGGGAATCGCCCGAAGCACGATCATCTCTGCCGCGGCGGATTCGGCAGCGAATGCGTCCAACTCAAGTGCCGCCATGGCATCGGCGTCGGCAAGCAATAAATCGAGGCCCTGAGCTGCCGATCCCTGTTTGTTTGAATAAAGCCCTTCTAACTCAGCGTCGATAGCGCGAAACTCATTAGCGCGAAACTCATTAACCTGTTTTTCATTAGCAGGAAACTCATGACTTTTTTGAATTCGCGCCTTTCCAATTCGAATTCGCGACTTCAACGAGGCGGCACGACGCCGTTCCGGAAACACAATCTCGGCTTTCTCTTTGTCGGTAAGTAGCACCATCAGATCTGGACCATGACTAGCAGCGGAACGTTTCCATGGCAATTTAGAAAGGATCGCTTGGAAGGGAGTTCCTGCGTTTTCCTCCGGCTCATCGATTGGCGATCCACTGACCGCCGGTCGCTCAGCAACTTCGGAGGTCTCGCTGGCCGTGTCAAAAGTAAAACTAGGAACAAAACTCGAAAGCCCGGAAATCCGTTTCGACTCCCCAGATGTGCAGCCAACGACGATGGGCAACAGCCAACCAAGCCCGATAACGACCGCGTGTTGAAATCGCATCTCAAGCCCCCTCCCATGAAAAATACAACTTCGATCACCCCACCAACCCTTGTGGCGGGACTAACCGGTAGATCACTCTATTTCTTCATGAAGATATCGACAGTTACAACCGAAACGGTCGGTCTTTCTGATTGCAGAGAAAGACCTTCCTCAATCCGATTGAGACCGAGGATTCAAACAATCCCCGTGAGTAGGCTGACCGTCACACCTCGTACAACCCACATTCCGATCAGGCAAGCTAGGCCAAGACTAACGGCGCTATACCTCGAGTTGGTCAATTTTTGCGGCGAGGATGAAGTCATTTTCACTGAGACCGCCGATTGCATGCGTCCAAATTTCGATAGACACGTTTTTATATCCGACCAGATGAAGGTCGGGATGATGCGCCTCTGCCTCTGCTACCTCACCGACGCGTTGAAAAAACGCCAACCCGGAGACAAAGTCCTTCACCTCCCAGTCCTTGCAGATCCGCTGATTTTCGTGGGTCAAATACCAGCCGGGAAGTTTTTCAAGTTGCTCGGTCACAAAAGGGAGGGGACAGGGATCAACACCGCCCTCGCAAGGGACGCATTTCCGTACCGTCAGTTGTTCGGAATCCTGAATTTCCATGATTGTGCCTTTTAGAGTTAATTGGTTTACGGAGTCAGAGCCGTGTTGATTCGCTGAACTATCACCGCCATTACGAGCAAATCAAAGCGAAAGAAGTTCCTAGGATGTTAACCGACGGGCGCCAATTTCAGCAACTGGGAATGCTCCGCCAGTGCATCGATCACAAACTGAATGTGCTCATTTAAGTCGACGCCGATGGCCTCGGCGCCCGAAGTAATATCTTCCCGAATCACTTTTTCGGCAAAGCTCTTTTGCTTCATTTTCTTCCGCACACTCTTGGCTTTCATTCCATCAATTCCAGTTGGGCGCACCAGAGCGACCGCCGTAATAAACCCGGAGAGTTCATCACAAGCGAAGAGGGTTTTGTCGAGGGCCGAAAGCCGGGGGCAGTCGGGAACGTCATCAACATGTGATTTGATCGCATAAATGACGTCTTGTGGATATCCCGCGTCGGCCAGAATCGCGGCACCTTGCAATGGATGATCGGGAGCCGTCGGCCAACGCTCATAATCAAAATCGTGTAACAGACCCACAATCCCCCATTTCTCAACTTCTTGGCCCAGTTTTTTCGCATAGGCCCGCATCGCAATTTCTACGCTCAACATATGGCGCCGCAACCCATCCTGCTGCGTGTACTCACACATTAACGCATAGGCGGCGTTGCGATCGGGATGCGAAGTCAATTAAAGACTACCTTTCTTGTCTTCATCTTTGTCTTCATCTTTGTCTTCATCTTTGTCTTCATCTTTGTCTTTGTCTTTGTCTTCATCTTCATCTTCATCTTTGTCTTTGTCTTCGTCTTCATCTTCATCTTTGTCTTTGTCTTTGTCTTTGTCGTCTGGATCGGATTGAGCTTTGCTATCCTCTTTCTCTTTTTCGACGTCTTGAAGTTCTCGCCATGGTTTTTTCT
>JAPKBL010000233.1 GCA_028823415.1 Mariniblastus sp. | reverse complement strand
GATCCGGTTAACGCAGGCGAGATCCGGTTAACGCAGGCGAGATCCGGTTAACGCAGGCGAGATCCGCTCTACTGCTCAGCGTTGTCAGCAGCCAGGTTATTTTCTTTGTTCGAGCCTCACTTCTGCGGTGAATTGTGTTGATGTGGGGATTTATCTCGGCTTTGTTTTTATTGACGACTGGCGATTAGAGGGGGCGTAGGAGTGTAGTCCTCTGGGTTTTCCAGCGGCGACTGGCCGACTTAAAAATCCTTGGTTGCAAACATCAATGTGACTTGCCGAGCAAGGCTCGCCCCTGCAAAAATTCTACCTGGTAGAAATAAAGGCATCGCAATGGCAGGGCAGCACCTTAGTTTTCAGGGTGTGCGATTCTGAGAATCTGTATTTATTGGGACGTTTTGGCTGGGTCCAAGCAGGCGGAGGTCTGTAATCGCTTTCACGGTTCTCGGTCCCAATATCGAGGCGTAGGCGTCAGAATCGTTCGGCATTCGAATAATCCGGCGAGGATTTGCAATAAGGGGTCATCCTAAATAGCATGTCCAGCGTAGGATATAAGCCTACGCGTTTAGAATTAACTTCTGTGAGTTTTCGGCTTTGATTTACCAAGGTTTTTAAATGAGATATCAATCGGATCAGGTTTTCGGGTTTGCTTTATTTTTTGCGTTTTTTATGGGTTTGGCATCCGTGCCGAGTCTTTCTGGGCAGGAATCGGCGAACCAAAAGTTCAGCCAAGAAGATAAGTTTCGCCAGCTAGAAGAGATTCTTCCAACCCCGAATCGGGAGCGTGCCGCTTCTGGAGCGCCAGGAAGCGATTATTGGCAACAGAAGGTTGACTATGAAATCGACATTCGATTGGACGATAAAACACAAGAGTTGTTCGGCAAAGAAGTCATTACCTACATCAACAACAGTAAGGATCGGCTGTCTTATCTTTGGTTGCAGCTCGACGCCAACATTCACCGCTCGGACTCGGATGCCAATTTAACTACGACCACCGACAATATCGCGGGGCTTGGTTTTGGCAGCTTAAAAACAATGTTAGCCAAGGAAGTTTTTGACGGCGGGTTCCATATTACGCGGTGCGAAGACGCGACAACAAAAAAGGTTCTCAAGCACACGGTCGTAAAAACGATGATGCGAGTTGATCTTCCGCGGTTGTTGGAGCCTGGCCAGACATTTCAGTTTCAAGTGGATTGGAATTATGAAATCAACAATTCACGGATACTTCGGGGGAGAAGTGGTTGTGAGTTTTTCGAGGAAGATGGGAATTACATCTACGAGGTTGCTCAGTGGTTTCCGCGTCTGTGTGCCTACACCGACGCAACCGGTTGGCAGCACAAGCAGTTTTTGGGGCGTGGAGAGTTTACTCTGGAGATGGGCGATTATGTCGTGCGAATTACCGCTCCGAACGACCATGTCGTAGCCTCAACCGGTACGCTTTTAAATCCTGAGCAAGTGCTGACGGATCTTCAAAGGGAGAGGCTCGAGCAGGCGAAATCGACAAAACAGCCGCTCTTCATCATCACGCCCGAAGAGGCAAAAAAGAATGAAACGAGTAAGCCCGAGGGAACCAAGACCTGGATTTTCAAAGCAGATCAGGTTCGGGATTTTGCTTTCGCTTCCTCGCGTAAGTTCATTTGGGATGCGATGCAGCACAATGTTGGTGATTATCCAGTGATGGCGATGTCTTTTTACCCTAACGAGGGTGAGCCATTATGGAGCAAGTATTCGACGCACGCGATCATCCATACGCTTGAAGTCTATTCGCGTTACACGTTTGATTATCCCTACCCCGTGGCAATTTCGGTTAACGGTCCGGTCGGCGGAATGGAATACCCAATGATCTGTTTCAACGGTCCAAGGCCGGAAAAAGATGGCACGTATTCAGCAAGTACTAAATACGGATTGATCTCGGTCATCATTCACGAAGTCGGTCATAATTATTTTCCAATGATAGTGAATACCGATGAGCGGCAATGGACTTGGATGGATGAAGGATTGAATACGTTTCTTCAGTATTTATCTGAACAGGAGTGGGAGGAAGGGTATCCGTCGCGCCGCGGAGAACCGAGAGACATTGTGGGATACATGCGTAGCCCGAATCAGGTGCCAATCATGACCAACTCGGAGTCGATCCTGCAGTTCGGCCCTAATGGTTACTCGAAGCCGGCCACCGCACTTAATGTTTTGCGAGAAACGGTACTAGGTCGCGAGCTATTTGATTATGCGTTTAAGGAATACGCACAACGTTGGAAATTCAAACGGCCTATGCCGGCAGATTTCTTTAGGACCATGGAAGATGCTTCCGGGATCGATTTAGATTGGTTTTGGAGAGGCTGGTTTTATTCTAACGATCATGTTGATCTCGCAATTACTGATGTGCGACAGTTGAATATCAACACCAAGAACCCCGTGGTTGAAAAAAAGATCCGTCGCGCGAAACGCGATGCGGTACCTGAGTCGAACTCAGAGGCACTTAATGAAGACTTGGATAAGCGAGCTGATCGCTATCCCGGGTTAAAGGATTTCTACAACAGCTACGACTCGCTTGATGTCACGCCGGAAGAGCGGCGGAGTTACGAGAGCTTTATGAAATCGCTTAGCGACGAAGAGAGAAAGTTGATTGGAATGAAAAGAAATTTTTATCTGATCACGATTGAAAATCTCGGTGGTTTAGTGATGCCCGTTATTATCGATGCTGAATTCGAGGATGGGACGAAGCAGCACGTTCGAATTCCGTCCGAGATTTGGAGAAGAGACAATTTGAAAGTCACAAAATTATTGATGACCGAAAAGCCAATCAAGTCATTGGTTCTCGACCCTCGTTTGGAAACAGCGGACGTTGAGCTGGAGAATAACTATTTTCCTCGCCGAATCATGAAATCGCGGTTTGATGTTTACAAGAGTTCCCGCTGGGGAAGTGGTGGGAATCCCATGAAAATAGAATTGAACCGAAAAAATGCCAAGAAAGAGCCTGTGAAGGTGGGGCAGGTTTCTGAAAAGACGAAGAAATCAGATTCAAAGAAGTCTGAAGCGAAGAA
>JAPKBL010000232.1 GCA_028823415.1 Mariniblastus sp. | reverse complement strand
AAACAGAAAGGGGACGTCCGGTTGGATCAACTGGATTTCGACGTGGTGAAAGGGACGTCGACGGAAACCTGGCACGACACCCTGAACAAGCTCAATCTCGGTGAAATGCCAAGATGTTCGCCAGTGACTTCCGCGGACACGCCGTCGCCGAAGGCGTGTTGGTTGATTGATTCATTTTGTTTTATTTACGTATCTCGATTAAATATAAGGTTGTAGAAAAATGATTGATGCTGGATTACTGCTCGCGCAGGGGCTAGATGGAAACGGATTGCTGGTGGCGCTGATTATCGGTGCGGTTTGTGGTTTTCTGGCTGGACAGATTGTTCGGGGACATGGCTTTGGTTGTCTGGGCAACGTCATCGTTGGCGTTCTCGGGGCGGTTCTGTTTGGGTGGGTTTTTGGAAGTTTAAACCTTTTCGGCAACCCATTTATAAATGAAATTGCCGGCGGTACGATCGGAGCGGTTGGCCTGCTTTTAATTATCGGGCTGTTCACAAAATCGAACTAGGTTTCGTATCCCGCGGGCATCATCCGGTTGCTGACGTTCCCGTGCTGTTTTGAGGCAGTGAGGTTGGCCGAGTTCAGTGGGTTTGAGGGAGCTGGCGGTTTAGCGTTCCCCGAGTCCTCGGTTCTGCGGCGATGGTGATCTTCCCTCCCATGGATCATCCAATTCCTAGCAGCATATTGTCCATTATGTGTTGAATCGACACGGTATCACGGAAAAAAGTGGAATTCACCTGTCCAGATCGCATCTCATTGGGAGTGGTCTAGAAGATGAACGATTATCACAAACAAGCCAAAACAGGAGAGAAGATGAGAAGATGGGAAGTATAAATAAATTATGGACCGGGCTGTTTGCTCTGGTAATGGTCTTGGCGATGGGCGCCGGGACGGCAAACGCCGGCGAAAAACTGGAAACGAAGTCAGCGGAGAAGACATCGGACGCTGTGAAGGAGCCTGCTTTTCCGGGAATCAAGGGAGAGTGGCGAGGATTCGACATCTACCGCCACGGCGGCAGAGGCGGCACCATAGTCGTCGTGCCCAAGAAGGCGGCCGAAGGAAAACCGTGGGTCTGGCGGTGCGCGTGGTGCGGCGTTGGTGCGGAGCGGACCTTCCCACCGTCCACAGCGCCTGAGTATCCGCTCGATCACTTTTGCCTGGCAACGTTCAATGAAGCTGACGATCTTCATCTGGCCACCGCAGCACGGGCATACCAACGGATCGACTTCGTAGACTCGCTTGATCAGTATGGCCCACGTGGACACAGAACCGGGACGGGGGCGGTCGGCAGCCACCTTCTCCCAACCTTCGTCAACGAGGCTGGACGCCCTCTGGAGGGCAGGCGTTGCTAGTCTTAACCAGTTCAATCAGGGTCGACGTTCAGCAAATTCTTGTAATTCTCCGAGTCAAAATATGAATCAGCCTCGTCCTGCCAAAAAAAAATCGAACGTTCCTGCCAAAAAAGATCCTAACATGAAACCATCCGCGCCGGCGGATCAGCCGGAAGGCGAAGAAGAAGAGCAGGAAGAAGGCGGGACTCAATTCCTGATGTTCAATGTAATTCCCAGTTGGATGGTCAGCTTTCTGGCCCACATCGCGGTCATCATCCTGTTGGCACTCCTGGTGATGCCTGCCCGAAAGGATCGGACCGTAACGTTGGAAACGAGTGAGCAGGCGGCGGAAGCCTTGGATTCAGTTGAACTTGATCTCGAATTGGAATTAACCGAAGTCGATCCGTTTGAATCGGAGATCTCCGAAGCCGAACCGACAGAGGTCACCGAGATCATGGAAGTTTCGCTGCCCGAAGCCGAAGTCGACTTTGGCAACATCATGGGTGCCGACGAATCGTTTGAAACCGAAATGATCGGCGAGTTGAATTCTTCCGAGTTCACCGAAGAGACGGGCGGACGCTCGGACCGCACCGCGAAGAAAGCCATGCTGGCGAAGCATGGTGGCAACGCCGAATCTGAAGAAGCGGTCGCGCTTGCTCTGAAGTGGATTATCAAACACCAACTCCCGGACGGCGGCTGGGATTTAGATCACACAATCGGCCCCGGTAATTTCCGCGACAGCCCCAATCCAGGCAGCTTGAAAGGCGCCCGCGCAGCCGCAACTGCACTTGCAATCCTGCCGTTGCTGGGCGCCGGACACACGCACGAAACGGGCGAATACAAATATCAAATCCGGGCTGGACTGGAATTCCTGATGAGGCGAGCCAAACAAAGTGACCGCGGAATTTCGTACCTCGAACCCGGTGGAAACATGTATTCCCACGGGCTTGTTTCGATCGTATTTTGCGAAGCGTTTGCGATGACCAAGGACTCGGCGCTGGCTCCGTATGCACAGGGAACCGTTTGGTTTATTGAATACGCCCAGGACCCGGTTGGAGGTGGCTGGAGATACCAACCGAAAGAAGCGGGTGATACTTCGGCCGTCGGTTGGCAGTTGATGGCATTGAAAAGTGCAAAAATTTCCGGCCTCAATATCAACCCGAATATCTACAAAGGCGTTGAAAAATTCCTCGACTCCGTCTCCAGTCATTACGGTGCCTTTTACGGGTACACCACTGCACCCAATGGACAACCTGCCGACGCCAGAACCGCCATCGGATTGCTCTGCCGAATGTATATGGGTTGGGACAAAAACGTGCAGGGCATTGTCGACGGTGTCGGCGCCCTCAGCGACAAGGGTCCCAGCGTCGGGAAAGCCAACATGTATTACAACTACTACGCAACTCAAACGATGAAGCACTACGGCGGGCGCGAATGGAAAGAATGGAACAAGGTCATGCGTGACTTCCTGGTCAATTCGCAAGAGAAAAAAGGAAACATGGCGGGCAGTTGGCATTGGGGAGGGCATACCGGCGATAGGGGTGGCCGCCTTTGCGAAACGTCACTCGCTTGCATGACGCTGGAAGTCTATTACCGCTACCTGCCGCTCTACGGTGACAAAGCCGCAAACGACGAATTCCCGCTGGAGTGAATCGCAGAGTAAAAACACGCCGCTTCGCGGCTGATCAAGAAAGAAACGGGGACAGGTCCAGTTAAG
>JAPKBL010000125.1 GCA_028823415.1 Mariniblastus sp. | reverse complement strand
TCGGAATTCGGGCTTTGACTCAGCCCGTTGCAAGGTCTGGCATTGGGCGGCACTGCATAATAAAGCAGCAACCATGGCGATCAGGATTGTGTTTCGTAATTTGGTGTTTTGCATTTTCTCGCCGGGCTCTTATTCAGACTCTGAAACATGCGACCAGGATGGCCAAGTCAATTTTCGTGTAGTTGTCCCGCTCGAACAAAACCTTTGCTCCTGACAGAAGAACCTTGGAAAATTCGTGCGGACCAATCGCTTCTCCCTCTTCAATCTTTGATTCAGAAGGAGAAGCCCATGTGGTACAGAGATCGGTATTAACCAACATCCAATATGTCGAATCCTTCGCGGCGATCGCGGGCGATAAACGCCGCCGCTTCGTCGTCGCCAATGATCTTTTCTGTTTTAGGGTCCCATTGGATCTTTCGCCCCAAGCGGGCGGCGATGGAACTCAAGTGACAGGTTGCCATTGCCTGCACATGGCTGAACGGATCTGACAGCGTTAAACCACCTTCACGAATACAGCGATAAAAGTTGTTCTTGTGACCTTCGGGTTGCTTGCCCTTGTAGAGCTCCAACAATTCCTGCTCTCCGAACTTTCCTTCGTCCCAGTTTTCCTCGATCGGCTTTCCTGCAATCTTGCCGCGATTGACGAACAAGCGCCCTTTGCTGCCTTCAAACATAATTCCATTATCGCCGCGACTGGTCACATCCATTTCGATTCCATTGGCGAACTTGCAGATCACGCTAAAGTCATGCGATGTGTTGTATTGATCGTCGGCGACAGGGTATCCATCTTTGAATTCTACTGGATGTTTGGCGTCGGTTCCGTCAATTTCAATCGGCCCCATCCCTTCCTTGTTCTGGCCAATCGCCCAAGTCGCAATGTCAACATGATGCGCGCCCCAGTCGGTGAATTTTCCTCCCGAGTATTCATACCACCAGCGGAACTCGTAGTGGCTACGTTTTTCTCGATAAGGGACTTTGGGAGCCTGGCCAAGCCACATGTCCCAGTTCAACTCGGCTGGCGGTTCGGCGATTGGGAAGGGACCGCCGGTGGGCGAACCATTGATGCCGACAGTAATTTTCTTGATGTCCCCCAACAGTCCTTTTTGAACCATGTTTACGGCGCGCAGAAATTTGTTCTTGTCGCTACGCTGTTGCGTTCCCACGAGGAAAACCAAGTCTTTATGTTTCTTGCATGCTTTGCGAATCAGCTGGTTTTCTTCAAGCGTGAGTGTCAGCGGCTTTTGACAGAAAACATGTTTGCCTGCTTCGAGTGCTTCGACGGCGATCTTGATATGCCAGTGGTCAGTCGTCACGATGCTAACCACATCAATATCCTGACGGTCGAGAACTTTGCGATAGTCTTCGTACATGTCGGCTTTGCCTTTGCCGATATGCTCGTCGTTTTTGGCTCTTTCAGCATGCCGGGAATCAACATCACAAACGGCAACAATATCGCCAAAGCCGGCATGGCCTCTGGCGTCTCCCGTTCCCATACTGCCGACGCCGATACAGCCAATTTGAGGCCGGTCGTTTTTTTCTTGGTTGGCGAACGCCGGTTGGCTCCACGGAATGTAGGGAACGAAGGGAGTCAACGCTGCTGCTGCGGTTGATTTCTTAAGAAAATCTCGCCGGTTAGATTGGTTGCCTGGTTTCATTTTTTTTGACATCGGTAGAACTCTCCAATAAGAATCTTTTGTGATTTGGTTTTCCGAACTTGGTATCTTAAATTGCTTTCCAGAACATGGTTTGCTCATCACCAGAACAGATCAGCACGGGATCGAAACCCACGCTTCCGTTTCGGCGCTTTGAACAACGGCCTCGACAACTCGCATGTTGGCGACGGCGTCCGAAAGGGGCGTAGGAACGGGCGCATCGCTGAGTATGGCCCGTGCCATGGCATCGCCTTGCAGCGTGTATTGGTCGCAAATGTCAAAGGCGATGTCTTCGATCTGTTCGGTCTCTTTGCCGCGTTGATACCACATTTTGCAAGGTCGATCCGGCGGGGCGTTGCAAGGGATTTCAATCTCCACGCGACCTTCGGCGCCAAATATCTGGATTCGCTGATAGGGTGCCAACTGGGTCGAACAAGTAAAACTCGCCCATCCCTTGCCGAAGTCCAGTGTTCCCGAGGCGAGTTTGTCCGTTCCGAAGACGGTGTCGCGATCGAGGATTCCGTGTACACGAATCGGTTCGGCATCGAACAGAAACCGCGACCATGAGATGTTGTAGCAGCCAATGTCCATCAGCGCACCGCCGCCGATAGCGGCCTGGTTCCGGATATTCTGTGGGTCGTCATTAAAGTACGAAAAAAACGACTGGATGGTCCGCAACTCGCCGAGACCGCCTTCTTGCACAATTTGCTTCGCGCGTTTCCACTGCGGATGGTGGCGATACATGAATGCTTCCATCACTTTGAGTTGTGGAAATCGATTCGCAGCATCCACCAATGTCTGTCCCTCGTCGGCCGAAAGTGCGATGGGTTTTTCGCACAGCACGTGCTTGCCTGCTTCCATCGCGGTGATCGACCACGGCACGTGTAAATGGTTCGGCAGCGGGTTGTAGATCGCGTCGATCTCTGGATCGGCTAGCAACTCCTCGTACGAACCGTAAGCTTTAGCGATACCGAGTCGTTGTGCCGTGGCGGACGCTCGATCTGGATCGCGTGATGCAATCGCGACAACATCGCATAATTCACTTTTGTGTAGCGCGGGGATGACCTTTTCAACCCCAATCTGCGCCGTACTCAACACGCCCCATCGAATCTTATTCATCCTTCGCCTCCACTGGTTGATTACTGCCAATACGTTTCATCTTTTCTTACCTGTTTTTCTCAGCAAAACCGAACGAGTAGAACTTTGTGTTGTGAATCTCAAACTTATGTTGAATCTTGTCGGCGCTTATCTTCTTGCTCCATTTCAGGCGTTCGTCGGTCACGGTCACGCGAGAATGTCGTGCACGACATTTCCATGCACGTTCGTTAATCGCCGTTGAATACCGTTATGGTAAAACGTTAAATGCTCGTGATCGACGCCGAAGAGATGGAGCACCGTTGCGTGGTAATCGTGCCACGTAACCGGGTTCTCGGCGACTTTCCAACCGATGTCGTCCGTTGCACCGTACGCGGTCCCCGGTTTGAGGCCCGCCCCGGCAGCCGTTTCGAAAACCTCAAACGCTAATTCGTCGATTCAAAATTTATTTCATTTGTCATCCGAATTCTTTGAATTCGACCCGTGAACAACTTCGTTTACGAGATCAGTTGCGGAATTGGGGTTGAGCCTTCAACGCCAACGAGCTTTCGATCCAGGCCGCCAAAGAAATACGAAAGACGGTCACAATCGATTCCCATCTGATTGAGGATCGTGGCGTGAATGCGGCGAACGTGGAATCGGTCTTCGACTGCACGCGATCCCAATTCATCCGTTTTGCCGACAGAAATTCCGCCTTTGATTCCGCCGCCCGCCATCCACATCGTAAATCCGTAAGCGTTGTGATCACGCCCCGTACCCTTGGCGTATTCGGCTGTCGGTTGCCGCCCAAACTCACCGCCCCAGACGACTAACGTCTCCTCGAACAAGCCACGACGCTTGAGGTCTTCCAACAAAGCCGCGATTGGTTGGTCAGTTTCCATCGCATGCAAATCATGATTTTGCTTGAGATCGCCGTGCGCATCCCAGTTCGCGTCGTTGTGGTTGCCGCCTGAATAGATCTGCACGAATCGGACGCCACGCTCAACCATTCGCCGTGCCAACAAGCATTGCTTCCCAAAATAGCCGGCTTGGGGATGTTCTAGTCCGTAAAGCTTTTTGGTTTCCTCCGATTCCTGATTCAGATCGACTGCCTCCGGCGCACTGGCCTGCATTTTGTAAGCCAGTTCGTAACTGGCAATTCTTGCCGCCAGATTTGTATTGTCTCCGCGGTTGATATAGTGATCTTGATTGTACTGCTGAATCACATCGATCATTTTTCGTTGAGTAAGCTTTTCAATTTGGTTGGGACTCAAATTCAAAATCGGCGTCCCTTTGGAGCGCAGTTGAGTCGCTTGGAACGAAGCGGGCATGTAACCGGCTGACCAGTTTTTCGGGCCGCTAATCGGGCCACCCCGTTTGTCCAACATGACGACAAAACCTGGCAAGTTCTGGTTTTCGGTTCCAAGTCCATAATTGACCCACGACCCGAGACAGGGACTGCCGCTAAGAATTTCACCGCTATTCATTTGCAGCATCGCAGAACCATGAATCGGGGAATCGGCGGTCATGGAGTGGATGAACGCGATATCATCGACGTGTTTAGCGACGTTGGGGAACAAGGAGGAAACCCATTTTCCGCATTCGCCGTGCTGCTTGAATTTCCATCGTGGCTCAACAATTCGGCCTTGGTTTTTATGGCCGCCACGTCCGAACGTTTTGACGTCGACCATTTTGTTGTCCATCCCGGTCATCTTCGGTTTGTAATCGAACGTATCGATATGACTCGGTCCGCCATACATAAACAAGAAAATGATGGACTTCGCTTTGGGGGCAAAATGAGACGCTTTGGCCGCCAGAGGATTTTCCCAAGCCGTCTCGTCGTCTGCAGCAACAGCCTGACTTGCAAAAAATTGGTTCCCCATCAATCCAGCGAGGGCGGTTCCGGCGAACCCTCCGCCAGCTTGCCACATGAATTCTCGACGCGTTCTTCCGCAAAAGTTCTTGGGTTTCATTGTTCGTTTTCCAATGGGTTAGTCTGTCTCATGTGATGAACGTTTGAATTAGTCGAGGTACATGAATTCGTTTAAGTTGAGTGCGATCACGCAAAACAACTTCAACGGATCCACTTTCTCCGTTTTCAATTGACTTTGGGTTTCGACGAACTGAGCTCCCCTTTGGATCTCTGCACTCGTCGGATTTCGTTGCAAAACTTGTTTGAGCGCGAATTCGATTTGTTCGTTGAGGTTCTCAGGAGCATGCTTTTTGACGATCTCCGCAAAGATCGCAGCCTGTTCATTAACGAAAACACTATTGATCATTCCAAGGGCTTGCGTCGGTTGGACTGTGTTAAACCGAACTGGGCACGACGAATCGGTATCGGCGACGTCAAAACTCTGCATCATTGGAACGGGCAACGAGCGTTTGATGTGGATGTAAACACTACGACGTGTAATGTCTTCAGGCGAAGATCTACCCCAGTTAGAACCCGGCTGCGACTGTCCGTGCAGAATCTCTTTTTCAATCGTCGGGAAAATACTCGGTCCAAACATCTTGTTCCGATTCAAGGTGCCATTAACGGCCAGGATGGAATCGCGAATCTCTTCGGCCGTCAGACGCCGCATGTCGAACCGCCAGAAAAGATTGTTCGTCGGGTCGACTTTCGTCGAAGCTTCATTCGGTGCCGATGACATTTGATAGGTACTGCTCATCATCAGCATTTTGTGGAACTTCTTCATTTTCCATCCACCGGAAACAAATTCGTTGGCCAGCCAGTCAAGTAATTCCGGGTGCGACGGCTTGATGCCCTGGAAGCCGAAATCATTCGAAGACCGTACGATTCCGCGTCCAAAGTGGTGTTGCCAAATGCGATTAACGAAAACCCGTGCCGTGAGCGGATTGTCCGGGCTGGCGATCCACTTGGCCAAGGCAAGCCGGCGACCAGTGGTTTTTTTGTTAGAGGGCACAGTGATTTCAGCATCGGGCGGTGAAAGGACAGATGGGAATCCGGGTTGAACTTCATCCCCGGGCGAATTTGCATTGCCCCGAATCATGACGTGCGTTTTTGGCGCGTCCGAGCCATTTTCGGTAACACATAAAGCGCGTTCCATCTCCTTCGGAGGCTGCTGTCGCAAACGCTTCATTTCCTCAAATAATTGTTCGTATTTCTCGGCGTCGGCGGTGGTGAAAACTTGTTCACCAATCGTCACTCCAACGCGTTGCTTGACGAGTCTAACTCGATTATTCTCATGTCTAAACTCTTCATGTTCGACGGGAATAAAATTTGTTTTTACCAACTTCTCGACTTCAGCCATGCTATTGCGATTGGCTTGGATTGCGTCTCGGTGGGCCTTTGTCTCGGAATTGAATTGGTCTTGTTTCGATTGCGACTCGATCGGACGAGTTGACTGCCGAAGAACCGTGTCGTGCCCGCGAACGCCATAGCGCTGAACGTTACGGAAAAACGACAACATTTTGTAGTAATCTGCTTGTGGAATCGGGTCAATTTTGTGGTCGTGGCATCGCGCACAATTGACGGTGATTCCGAGAAATGCTTGGCTGGTCGTCGCCAAGACATCATCCATGTCGTCGTACCATGCTTGGTTCTTGTCAACCGGTTCGTCATCCCAAATTCCAAGACGGTAGTAGCCAGTGGCAATCAACGAATCGGGTGTCATGCGTTCGAGTTCATCACCGGCCAGTTGTTCGATGACAAACTGGTCGAATGGTTTGTCTTCATTGTGCGACTTGATGACGTAGTCGCGGTATCGCCAAACGAACGGTTTTGTACTGTCCCGTTCGTAACTGTTTGACTCTGCATAGCGCACCAAATCCAGCCAATGGCGGCCCCATTTCTCTCCGTAGTGTTTCGAGTCCAACAACCGATCGATCATGACCTCATAGGCATCGGAGGCGTGGTCACCGAGAAATTGATTGACTTCTGCAGGAGTCGGGGGAAGGCCTGTCAAATCGTAGTACGCACGACGAATGAGCGTCTGTTTCGATGCGCGGGGGTTAGGAGATAGTTCGTTTGCTTGCAACCGAGTGAGAATGAATTCATCAATCTCATTCGACACCCAAGCGGATTTTGTTTGGGGGGAGGGCACCGGTTTGGGCTTGTTGAATGACCACCACTTTTTCGTCTCCGTATTCACTTGCGGAACGGAATGAGATTCCACAACGGGTGCCGGCTTAATTTGAGCACCTTTCCAAATCGCGCCATGATGTACCCATGTTGTAATGTCGGCAATCTCGGTTTTGGAGAGCATCCCGGATGGCGGCATTTCGAATGCATCGTAGTTGATCGCCGAAAGAAGCAAACTCTCCGCCAGATCATCCAACTTGATAGCTGCCCCCGATTCGCCTCCAGCGACCATGTCGTCACGATTGGTGAGGACTAGTTCCGCTTTAGTTTTTTCGCCGCCATGGCATTCGAAACAGTTTTTTTGAAGCACGGGCAAAACCTTGTCTTCAAAAAAGACGCCAGCTTCGTCTTTCGACATTGTCAATTTGACCGGCTCGGGTCGAACCATGACGACGGAAACATCGTCGAACCACACTGTCCCTGTCGAATGCCCCCAGCCGCCGTAAAGGCAGTTCAACAACAATTCCGAGCGTGGCCCAGAATGAAAACGGCTGGTGACACGCGTCCAATCTTTTGTTCCGCGAATCGGGTCGGTTTTGCCTTCCATTTGGAGTTCATGGAAATTCAATTGCGATCCCAATCCGCCGCCATCAAGTTTGTCAGTCTTGATCCAAGCCGATAATTCATATTCTTCGTTTGGTTTGACGCTAAGTTTGTAAGACCAACTCGCGTCGGCGCCTTCGCTCGAAGAAATTTTTACACACGATTTTCCCGTGTGACCGAACTCCGTTTCGATTTCAAATTTCGGTTGTCCGCTCCAAGTGCTCGTCTTCCAATCAACGGGTTGATCATTTTTGATGTTCTCAAAACTGGCATTGCGAATGAGATTCTCCCCGGAAACCAGGTCGTCATCAGCTAAGGCTGCTGAACCAAACGCGAACAACAGATACATCATGAATATGCATGTGAACGCTCCGTTGGAGACTTTGAGTACGCTGGGTTGCGAAACGCATGTCGTCATGGATTTTCTCGTGGTCAAGATTTGAAACATTTGCATGGCAAGCTTATTTAGATGCGAGTCTGGTTTTTGGGACCCAGACGGTAACAGAAAAATCGCGAATGGAAATTCGTTTGCGGGCTTCACTAAAGGGGTTGGCACCAAACAAGCCGACATACATTTCGCTTTTCCCGTCAAGAAACTCGGGATGTTTGATTTCAAGTGTAATTTGACCGCCGTCAGATAGATTCTCGACGCGCAATGAATATTTCCCAGAGAGTCGGCTTAAAATTAGGCGGAGGTGCACGCCCGCGGACAAAAGTCCGACGGTGTGAGTATCCTTGTCGATTCCACGTTCGTCATTGACTAGGAAAAACTTGTTGAATTCAGACGTTTCAACATTCCAATTCAGGAATCCCCCGCGAATGTTGAGGTCGCTTTTGCTGCCGGCGTAGAGCCCGAACTGCCCGACGTCTTCCATCAAGGGAATCGAATCGAGAGTCGCGGTAACTGAAAAATCTTCGTCGCCGGTGAATCCGTAGTCAGCAAGGCGAACGCCCAAATATTCACCGGTGTCCATCCCCGTCTGTCGATTGATGTCGCTGCGCGTCGTCGTAAGACGTAGTAAACCGGCCTTTTCGTCGTGCACCCAATTCTCGTCATGCTCGAGCAGATCTCCCCCTGTTCCCGGTAGACGCGTGTCGAGCCCAATAAATTTCCCGTTGGTATCCTTGATTCCCGCTGTTTGATTCTTGGAAAAATCAAAGCGTTTCGTAGAGGCGATAATCTGCGGGGGAGCCACGATGGAACGAGTGAACGCGTTGTTGCCCAACTGATCTGGAAGTGAGACGATGACTTGATCGGTTTCCAGGGTTGCCTCTTGTTGGGCCGCCAAGAGCACAGGCACTTTGGCGGCTGCGCCGGTTGTTGCAAACGCTTCGACTTCGCCTTCGAAAACGACAACCTTGGTCGTTTTGTCGTCTCCGATCGAGATGCCGAATTCGGTGCCGAGATCAATGACCCTGCCATTGGGAGTGATGATTTCAAAACCGGTGAGCGTTTTCGGAATTCGGACGGTCAGTTGCCCACTCACAAGTCGTGCGCTCTTGGTCGTTAACAGTTTGAGTTCTGCTGGTCCTTGCAAAATGAGTTTGGCGCCGCTCGCGAAATCAATTTCGGCAAGACCTGAACGGAGTTTCAATAGCGTGTTGGATTTCATGTTGCCAAAACCCCTCGTGCCATTCTCCCAATCGCAGTTCTGTGCGTTTGATAGCCATGCGACTTGGTCCTGCGATGAATTAGCGCGGGAGTAAATCAAAAACCCACCGATCAGCAACAGGACCGATGCGGCAAATATCACCCCAGATTGCCATCGGTTCCTTGCGAGAAATCGAGACGATGCCGTCCAGAGCGTTCCAGACGTGCCATGGCGGATCCCAGCCATAGCTAGTTCGTTTTGTTTTTGAGAGTTAATCACGAGATTCAAATCGTGGCTGTTTTCGGCATAGTCCAAATATAGTTCTTGAAGTTCAGGAGACGACAACAACAGTGTTTCGAATTCACTCAATTCACTTTGAGCGAGGTCGCCTGATAGATAGCGGTCCGCCAAATCAAAAAAATCGGTTGGAATTCTATTTTTCATTTTTGGCTCCTTTCGGACAATTGTCACTGTTTGATCTTGGATTCATCGAATTCATCATAAGCTGAGTCATGGGATGTCCTCGGACGTTGAAATTCCCTTTTGCCCATAGACGTATTTTGACGCTGGATCGCTTGCGTTTTGAACGCAAGCGAACAAACCTTTTCGGATCCGCCGAAGTGAATTGTAAATGCTTGTGACAGACCGACTGTATTTTTCAGCGACTCGTTTCAGGTCGAGATGTTCGATCGCGTTGTCGTAACAATCAGCCATTAAATGTTGATCGGAAATCCGAAGCTTTTGGACGCACGAAGCGAGAATCTCTCTCCGTTCTTCCGTGGTGACTGTGGGAGCCGAAGCATCGTTCTCGATTCGACTTTGCTGGGTTTCTAGTAACTGGAGCGTAAGCTCATCCGAAAAATAGAGGCGTTGACGCGAACGCTTCTTCAAGAAATTGGAAACCTCAAACCGAGCGATTCCAAAAGCCCAGGAAGAAAACGCACGCGATCGATCAAACTGGTCAAATTTTTTCCAAAGCACGATGGTGGTCAGTTGATAAACATCGTCAGCATCGTTGATATTGCAAATCAACGAATAAATGTACGAGTACAATTGCGTACGTATCGACGACAATTGTTCTTCAAATACGTCTTGCGGTTGTGATCGTTTCTCCGACATACGCTCAACAAGGGGAGGATTGGCATGATGATGATTAACTACAAGCAATCATCCGTCTGCTTTGGTTTGTCATCCGAATTCTTTGAATTCGATCAAATTATTTCTATTAAATCAAGAATGCCGCTTTTGGCGTGCGTCATCCTGATGCAGAATACTTGTTTTTGGTGAAATTCTTCATGGGCAAAATTCTGAGCAGCGTAACCCAACGGGCCGTTTTGCCATCAGAATCGACAGATCGTGAAGCCTGAAGAAACCGCAAACGGCCACGGTCGTGCAATTCCGTTACGAAGAGCGGAAGTGGTGTCAGCAAATTGCTTAAAGGCTTGGGGCCGCAGCCCCAGGCCTCTTAAAGTCCAGCTCGACGCAATCAAGAAAAAGTTGCGGAGCCAGGATGGATGGCACCCCGAGCAGGATTCGAACCTGCGACCTATTGATTAGAAGTCAATTGCTCTATCCAGCTGAGCTATCGGGGCGTTTAGTCGGTTTTTAATGGGCATTGATGTGTTTTCTAAAGGCGTTATCGTGGTCTGGTTTTTGCTTACTAACACCCGCTACTAACACCTGCAATAAAGCGTCGATGGCAGGTAGCAGCCCGCCACCGACAATCACCATTCGCACTGTGAGGGCACAAATGGCAACAAAGGAACAGTCTAGCAAACTTACGCTTGAGTATCGAGGTGGCAAAATCCAGTTTGGTTTACACAAACTAACCGGCCAAAATCGCAAGAAGCATAGAGGTAAAACGCTCTATCTTGGTTCAAGCCCAGATGGTGTTTTGGATCAGTGGTTGGAGAATCAGCCAACATGACGATGAGCTGGTAAACACGATCGCTCTGCAAACCACTGAGGAATGGACGGTCGAACGGTTGTGCAATCAGGTTTTGGCGTGCAAGGAACTGGACGTTGATAGTGGCGAATTGACGCGAACCACATTCGATCTTTATGTTAGGTATGGCAAATGGATCGCTGAGTTTTTTGGCCGAAAAACACTGGTCAGTGATTTGAACCCCGCTGATTTTGCTCGTTTTAAAGCTGACCTTGCTAAGCCAAAGGCGACTAGGAAAAACGGCAAGGTAATTAAGAAAGCAGCCACGCGAAAGCTAAGCCATGTCGGGTTGGCGACAAAAATGCGACATGTGCGGATGTTCTTTAATTTTGCATTGGCTGAAGAATGGATCGACAAGTTGCCTTGGGGAGCTAAGACGTTTCAGTTGCCAACCAAGAAGGCGATTAAAAAAGCAAGGTCACAAAAAAAGGACAAGACCGCTTCACATCAAGAGATTCTTAAGCTGCTTGAGGAAGCCGATGATACCTGGAATGCAATGCTTCTGGTTGCGATAAATTTAGGAAGTGGAAATACAGATGTTGCGATGATGACGCACAGCGATATCGAGGAAGATGGCTGGGTTGAGCAGGCGAGAAATAAGACAGGAGAATACCGTCAATTTAAGTTGTGGCCTGAAACGCTCGAAGCGATATCTAAGAAGTCAAAACATCAAGATGGATTGATTTTTCATAGCAAGCAAGGCTCCAAGCTCATCCCTGCTGAAACACACAATCCTATTACAAAAGGATTTTCTAATCTGGTCAGCAAGGCTGGTATCAAAAGGGAGAACTTGTCCTTTTACAGTTTGCGTCATACGTTTCAGACTGTTGCCGATGAAAATGTGGACTTAGTTGCCACTCAAGTGATCATGGGACACAGCAGGAACTCCATCAGCGACAATGACCGCGGCAAGATTAGCGATGCTAGACTTGAGGCGGTAACCGATCATGTACGGCGGTGGTTGTTCGATTTGGATGCTGACAAATAGGCGTTGGATTGTGGTCAGCTGGATGACGTTGGAAGCAGGTCTGTTCTTTTGTTGGCTGGCTGTTGCGGTGTGTCCCCGACTGTAGGGAACACCTTGGAAATCAATGGGTTCAGATTACGACCACCCCCCCCGTCCCTTCGCATTGGTTCCATAAGTTAGCCCTCTGTTGCGCGATACGAAAAATGGGTGTGAAACTGGGGGAGTTGGTGACTGAGCGATGCAAGAGTGAAAGCTGATGTAGCGCGTGAAACGGGAGGTCAGTCGAAAGTCATTTGGGAACGTTTTTTGAAACGTCATTGAGTTCGTTATTATGGTGCTTGCAGTATAATTCCAGAACGAGTGAAACGCAGGTCAGTAAACGACCCGTGTTTTATCGACCAGAAGCTTCCGGCAGCGTTTTTGCGCTTCGTTATTATGGTGCAAGCAGACTTATTACACGCGAAATGCACGCCTGCCCCTCGAACTGTCGCTATTTACTGGAGCAAACGCATTTGCGAGCCAATAATCGCTCCGTTATTATGGTGCATCCCTTATAATAATTGTTATCCGGCTCGAATGCATGCAATGTTTGACCGAACACGAAATCGCAACATGGC
>JAPKBL010000231.1 GCA_028823415.1 Mariniblastus sp. | reverse complement strand
AGGCCAACATGATATAGCTCAGCTCGACAAGGTCGCTCCAGGCCTGTCCTTATTAGGTGAAGGGCGAATGTTAGTTGGTCTTTAGAAGTCGCACTTTCAATTCTTTTTGTCGTACCTTGCGTCTCTGCTTGTGCATAAAATTACATTCGCAATCTGTGCGTGCTATAATTTTTTCAGCTCGGCGAACCAACTATCGTCGATTTTCGAGGTCGGACCACTGCTGGCAACACGTTTTTGGAGCGATCAAATGACAATCTTTCTTGGTTTTCTCGCAGGCGTTATCGCGTTTGTCGTCATTCGACTGTTAATCGGATGTCTCTACACTGTCCGTCCGGACCAGCGTGCCGTTGTGACCAGCTTCGGAGCGGTGCAAAGGTTACAGGAAAAGGCCGCAGCTCCACCGCTAAGTGACGACGAAATGGAGCGATATCATTATCCGCAGGTTCGAGTCATTGGACCGGGCGGCCCCTATTTCAAATATCCCTGGCAACGTGTGCACAAAGTCAGTGTCGCCACGCAGGCCGTCGATCTTTCCTGGGATCCGACCAAGGCGCAATCGACGATTGAAGCAGTCACCAAGGATAACTTGACGACCGGCGTGAACGGGCAGATCCGATATCGGGTCAGCGAAAACAATCTTTATCCTTACCTGTTCGGCGTGACCAGCCCGCTGGAGCATGTGATGGGGTACTTTGTTTCGGTGCTGCGTGAAAGGATTGCAAATTTCGTCGACCCCAAAGGGCAAAGCCTGTTGGCCGATGCCGAACTTGCGGCAGAAGGTGAGTCCGGCTTGCAAACCAGCGCCGTCGAACTTTCCGAAGGCGTTTCGATTAACGATCTTCGAAAAAATTTGCCGCTGCTGAACCAATACATGGAAGAGCAATGCCGATCAACAATGGGACGATACGGAATAGAACTCGACGCGGCGCTGATTACCGAAATCGACCCGCCACGCGAAGTCGATCGAGCCCTTTCGGCTATCAATAGCACACGCAACCAGGTCGCCGCCGACATCAGTACGGCCCGCGCCGATTCCGAACAGCAAATTACGATGAGTGCCCGCGCCGTGGAAATCGCGACCAATAACGCGCAGGCCGAAGTCGCGCCGCTTCGCGAACTGGCAAAAACGCTGACCACCATTAAAACCGAAGGGGGGTCGGATTGCCTGAAATCGTACCTCCGAAACTTGCGAGTACCGTTGTATCAACGGGCCGATCGAATCGTGCAAGTTGCCAATCAAAATAAGCGAAATGGAGGGTCGGTCTAATGGAATACTTCATCCCTGGATTAGTCGGTGGTTTGCTTTTCGTTCCAATTCTGCTGGGAATCACTCGGCTGTTTGGACTTTACACCTGTGTGAAAGAATGCGAATCCCATGTGTTTACGTTATTCGGAAAAGTCATTGGAACGATCAACAAGCCTGGGCTGCAGTTCCCGGTCAAACATTTCGGTGCCAAGGCGTCGCTGATTCCATTTTTTGGAAAAAAGTACGTGGTCAATACTGCGCTACGCCAACATTACCTGCGAAGCCAGATGGTCAACTCGGAAGAAGGCACGCCGATGGGCGTCGGTATTTGGTACGAGATGCAAGTCAAAAACCCAGTCTCCTACCTGTTCATTAACGCCAATCCGGACGGTTCGTTGCAGGCCAACGTCACCAGCTCGACGATCTCGACGCTCAGTAACCTGGAAATGGAAAAAATGCTGGAAGACCGGCATAGCCTCAGTCGCACGGTCCGCCAAACAGTTTCTCCGTTGTCCGAACAATGGGGCTATCAGCTTGGCAGCGTCTACATTCGAAAGGTCGAATTCACCGACACGCATATGGTTCAAAACATCACCGAGAAAGTTGTCAAGCGACTTGTCCAAGTGACCAGCGCGATGAAGCAGGACGGTGACAACCGGGTCGGTTTAATCAAATCCGAAACGGCGTTCAAGGTTTCCCAAAAAATGGCGGAAGCCGCGGCGGCGCGTCCAAGCATTGTGGGCAATGCGCTCAACGAGATCGCCAAAAAAGATCCCGAAGTGCTTGAGACGGTTCTCGAAGTGATGGAAGTCGAAAACTTGCTCGACTCAGGGGCGTCAGTCGACATCCTTCCCAATTCCAGCAACGTCCTGATCCAATTGGGCGAACGGACGAAAACCGCAAAGGCGTCCAGATCAGAGGTTGTCCCCGAAGCGATCCGAGTCAATCGTGGACAGTGATCGGACAACTCCTTTGATTGAAGATCAGGAAAAAGTCGCCAAGGCGGTCGCATAGAAACCTGAGACAAATGGTATTTTTCGTGACGGGTCAACTTGATCAGCACCTCCGTTAACCAGAATGCCAGCTTGCATTTGCAAACGACTCCCCCCCAACCTGGGACTTATATGGTTGCTTTATTCGGCAAAGATAGGCACGGCATGTGGCGATGAGCAATTCAGAATAGACGCTAACGATTAAAGACGGCTACGTTCCGGTTGATCGCCACAGACGGGCACAGACGGGGACAACCAATGACCCACAGACGGGAACAAACAGACGGGGACAACCAATGACTGCCGAGTGTCCCCCGCTGCGAAACGTTCTACCGCAACGACTTCAACCCCTTCGCGGCCGCCGAGTTGAAGCAGTTTGATCGGTATTGCTACGACCTGTTCGTGAGATCTGGGGCAAGCTATAGAGGCGGTCGGGCAGAGAGCTGGCCGGCAGCCGACACGAAAATCCGGATGCGATTTGAAACCCGCTTAACCAAAATTGAACTGCCTGGGACATCTCCGGACAAATCTTGAACCGAACGAGCGCCGCGGCACAAATTCGGTGGCGAAAACCGGTGAGTTAATGGTCGACAACCACCCAAATTGCGGCCAAAATGATAGACGTTGAGGATTGAAAACCCCTCTCAGTGAGCCTTAGACGAGCCGCCCATCGATGGTCCACGACGATGGACGCTGCTATAAAGTATCGTCAACCCTGCCCTGACAATTATTTAGAGATCCATTATGAAGGCTTATTGAAAGCCCTCGATAATGCCATAGAAAAAATCTGTTTATTAGTTGGATGTGACTTCGAAATACATTTGTCCATCCTACATTTGTCCATCCT
>JAPKBL010000230.1 GCA_028823415.1 Mariniblastus sp. | reverse complement strand
TTCCCTTGCTTGGTTCCCTTAGCTGGCGCTGATAATGGGCTCAATCTCAACTGGGCCGCCGCGTTATTTTTAGAGCGACCAATCCGACCTATTCAGAGAGGCTGGAAATCAAGCTAGCAGTCGCTTTTTCTGCGATAACGGGAAATCTAACCTCACGTTTTCTCCCCCAAACTACAAAGTTTAATCAAATCCGAATAATCTTTACATTCGTTTAAACTTACCTAGCCCGTAAAGTCGATGGCTGGAAAGACGAGATCGTCTTTACGTATTCAGGGTAGAAAATAGATGCTAGCTCAAAAACTCAGACTCAGTTCTTTTTTAGCTTTAGTTGTAACTCTAAGCGTTTTGAGCGCTTCTGCGTTTGGTCAGCAAACACCTTCGCAGCGTTATCAACCGGTTCGCAGCGGCTTTGCACCTCCATCAGTGCACGTCGCCCCTGAGAACATGAGACAACTGTCCAGCCGAGACTCGGCGTCAACCCAGCAAAATGGCTCGCTCTATAAATTTTCAGACGAATCCCGTCGATTGAATTCGAATTATCTTACGCCTCCCGAAACCGCTCCGTCAGAACTTCGCCGAGACACAGTTAAACAAACCAGCTTTCAAGTCGAAGAGAAGGATGAACCAGCAGTCCCTGCTATCCTTTCCAGCAGAAGCACCTCTTCGACCGCCAATAAGAAACCTGCCGATTTCGCGGCTGCAATGCAGCAAGCTGGCAATCATACTCCCACCATTGGCGTCCGTGACCTCCCTGGAATTCCCGAGGCGACCTACCAGACACCTCCCTCTGCAAGAGGCATTTCAATTGAACCGCCCGCCGCAACCGAAGAGGATGAAAATGATTTCCAAATTGGGAAACTCACTATCGAGCGACAGCGTGCTCAAGAGACTGCGTCTCAACGAGTGAATCTGGAAAACAAGCAAGCTGAATTCGCAGCCCTACAGCCTGTCGAACCCGCTGCCGATCTTTCAGCTTCGGAGTTCATTGACCAAATTACCGTTGGCGATCCTGCTCCAGAGAAAAAAGCGGCCCCATCGGACATTCACTCAACCAAACTCATCGCATTGCAGGCTGGTAAATTCCCACCGACATCGCCATCCTCCGGCCAAACCAATGCTGCCCGCGATTCGCAGAATAGGACAATGTCCGCTAACACCCAAACCATCAATGGCATGAAGCCTGTCATTCAATTAAGAGCACCTGCTCTCGAAGTTGACACCTATGGCCCTCAATCGGTTGGCATTAACAAACTGGCCGACTATCAGGTGGTAGTGAAAAATAATAGCAGCATTCAAGCGGAGCGAATTCTCGTTGGAATCAATATTCCGGCTTGGGTCGAAATTGAAAATGTCAATCTCTCGACCGGAGAAAAAGAGCTTACCGATGGCAAAAACCAAGCTCGCTTGGTTTGGAGTATTGATAAGATTGCAGGAAACTCTTCGCAAACCATGACCATTTCTGCGATCCCTCGCAAGCCACAGGTCTTCGACGTGGGCGTTGAATGGACTCTCATTCCCAGAGTAGGATCGACCAACGTAAGCGTCACCGAACCGCGACTCGAAATGAGCATCGCTGGTCCACCAGAGGTTCTTTATGGAGAAACAGCAATTTACCACGTTACGGTTCGCAACCCAGGAACGGGAACGGCGGAAGACGTAATCGTCATGCTGCCCGAAGCACTGGGCGGTGAAAGGGCCTCGCTCGGTCTTATCGAAGCTGGAAAAGAAAAGAATTTCCAAGTCGAACTTTTGGCGAGAACTGCCGGGAAGCTCAATCTGGTTGCCAAGGCCGTAGCCGAGGGAGATCTAAAGGTTTCCGCCGAAAGGGATCTCGTCGTACGACGGGCGAACTTAGAAATCGCAATCAACGGCCCGGGACTGAAATATTCAGGTAGCGGGGCACAGTATACCGTCTCTCTCACTAACACGGGGGATGCGACGGCAAGTAATATCATCTCAGCAATCGCTCTTCCCAACGGCGTTAAATACCTCAGCGGCGTCGACTCCGTCAAGCTGATTGAAGGTGGTATGCGATGGCCAGTCGGTACACTCGATGCCGGACAAAGCCGAACATTCAAGGTCAACTGTCTACTCGATGCTTCGGGAGAGCTGCAACTTGAAGTTGGAGCCCGAGGGCGAGGTGATCTCGCCGCATCCGACGCGTGCATCACCAAAGTTGAAACGATCGCGGACCTAGTGCTCAGCGTCGCCGATCCCAAAGGGCCTTTACCCACCGGGGAAGATGTTCCTTACGAAATTAAAGTTCAAAACCGCGGAAGTAAAACTGCCGTTGGCGTCAAATTGGTAATGCAATTCTCAGAAGGAATTGAACCCAAAGAAGCCAGTGGATTGAAGCACCAACTCACCGACGGGCAAGTCCTCTTCTCGCCAATCGAACGCATTAATCCAGGCGAAGAAATGATTGTCAAGGTCACCGCAGAAGCCATGAAGGCGGGCACGCACATTTTCCGGGCCCAGCTTACCTGCGATGAGTCTGACTCACGCGAAGTGGCCGAAGGAACGACTCGCTTTTTCGGAGAGACAATCCAACCCACGAGCAAACCGATTGCAACGGAAGCAAACGCTGCCGCATTGGGCTCAAATGATTTTCAGACAGAACGAAAATAAGGGATGGCTACATCGCCTCCGCATCCCTCGGGCAGCGGTAACGATGTGAATCTCCAGTCGATACTCCAAACTAAACGCAGGCCATCAAGGCCTGCGTTTTTTTATGCCAACAAATTTGAGATGGTGAATTGGTCGTTCCAGGCCGCCATGCAGAAAAATTGAATGCGGCATCGATTCAAAGCCCTGAATCCGGGCTAGGCAGATCCCCCTACAATTTTTGATGGTCAGGCTGCGAACAACTGGCATTGATTCTCGACAAAAAACGCTAAGATTCGAATATCTCGGTAAAATGGCGACTATTGCAAGGAAGTACCCCTGTTTGTTATTAAATCGAGCCATCAAACTCCTCTATTCGGAATCCGCAACGGCAACGCAACCCACCCAAACTGCCCATTTGCAGCAATGATCTTGCAAGACTAAGACGTTTAAAGGCTTGTCGAAGCCTCAAATAACGACAATAATGCTCGGCGAACTGGGGAAGGCAGTTGAATCGCCGGCCCTTCGTTAACTCGGTTTCGCAGTTAACTC
>JAPKBL010000124.1 GCA_028823415.1 Mariniblastus sp. | reverse complement strand
GGACGTCGCATTAGTCGCCTCCATTTTCACAAACAGACCACATGTAACCCTTACCTCGCACGGTCAACAGAGTTGCAGGACGTTCTTTGTTTTCTTTCATTTTTTCCCGCAGTCGTGCAATGTGCATATCAATCGTTCGTGTCGTGATCCCTTTGGGACTAAGCCTCCAGACGCTCGACAATAACTCTTCCCGAGAAATCGCACGTCCAGAATTAGCCACGAGATACTGAATCAGTTCAGTTTCTTTTTCGGAAAGCTCGACACGAGTTGGTGCGAGAGCATCTTTTCTTGGCGTCTGCGAATCAAATCGAACTTCGCGCCGCTCAAAATCCACTACGCCACCAGAAAAATCAACGGACTGCACGTTTCGAGGTCGCTCTGGAGAACGCCGCAACACAGCGTCCACTCGCGCCAACAACTCTTTAATACTAAATGGCTTCACTACATAATCGTCGGCGCCATCCCGAAGTCCCTGAACCCGATCTTGCTCATCGCCCTTTGCCGTCAGGATAATCACCGGTTGGGTTGGGCGCACTTGTTTCAATTTTTTCAAGATCTCCAACCCCGAAACCCCAGGCAAGGCGAGATCCAACAACAACAAATCGTATTCCGATCGGAGTGACATTTCCAAACCCGAAATACCATCTCCTGCCTGTAGCACTTGATATCCGGTGTACTCGAGCGAATCGACGATTCCACGACGAATTGCCGGATCATCCTCAATCGTCAATATTACCGTTTTGGCCATTTTTGAATTCCATTGGAACACGAGTAGACTCGGCGGCGGACACTCCGCATCTACCGCCTTCCTTCAGTCTACGATGAAATGGTCGACCGTTACGTAACAAAGATGTAACGAACCAAGGAATTCAAGCCTCAAGTCCCAATTTTTGCGGCAATTCACCTGTCAATCGAGGATCCTGAGCCGGCAGAGTCAAACCCTAAAGATGAACTAACGATCCTGTTTCGCGGACGATCGCTCGAGCAAGTCCTGATCGGAGAGCACCATATCAAAATAGCCAATCATCATTTCTTCATCAGTCTGATCGCCCCATCGCACGTTTTCCGTCGGATCCGGATTGGCAAAATTCTTTGTTGAGTTATCGAAAACTGCCTCGCAGAGGATTTTCGTTCCTTTAGGAAGCAGTTTAGGTTCCTCAAATTCGTAACCGTTTTGCCAGTTGAAATCATAGTTCGGCACACTCAACAACACCTCAGACCGACCATCTGGATAAATTGCAGTGTATTTAAACGACTTCCCTCGCCAATGCATGTGCGGGAACAAAGCAAGAACCAACGCATCCTGCCGCATCGTTCGACTGGCCGAAACGTCTTTTTCTTTACCTGCAGGAATTACAAAATCTGTATTACTAATACTCTGGGTGCCAACGACTTTTTGAACCTGTTCTTTATCGATGAACTTGAATCCAACCGAACTAAGATCCGTTTGAGGCGTACCGATCGGCGTATAGTGAACCTGAAACACAAGCGTCGCGCCTGCGGGAATCACCTTGGCAAGACCGTCGGCTAAGACCAACGGCTTTGCCCCCGGTGCGACAGCAGTAATCCAATCCGAATCGATTTCCCCATGAACGTGCTTTCGGCCACGTCTCGAAACATCTACAAGAATATGGTGGACAACCGCGCGGTTCCCAATTCTAACCTCCGCCGCCTGAACCCATTTGTCTTCCTTGAAATTTGTTTCCACTTGAAAGTATTGATAGGGAACTTCTCCACCGGCCGGTATTGCGAAAGGTTTTTTTGTCACCTGAAATACCGCGTCGGGCTCTCCTATCTGCCAGCCTTCGGTAAACTCGGGGGGAGCCGGAAGATCTTTCTTGTCTCCCAAAGGAGCACCGGCTTTTACCCATTCACTAATTAGTTTTTTTTGCTCGGGCGATAAACTGGGATCATTCTTGAATTTCCCGTGTTTGGGATCCGCGTGCCAGGGTGGCATTCGCTGGTCCTTGACCACTTCATCGATCATTTCAGCCCAGCCGACGACCTCTTCATAATCGGTCAAACTAAATGGCGCAACTTCACCATCGCGATGGCAATTCGCACAACGCTGATTTAGGATTCGAGATATTTGATTTGCATAGGTTACCGACGAAGTGTTGTCTTCTTTTTGCAATAAGACTCGCCCGATGATGCATCCATCGGTTTCCGTCTTTGCGATCTTGGGGAGTTGATGTTTTTGGATCGCGGCAATTGCATCCGCCAAATAATGCTGCGAGGCCTTGTTCTTCCGTTTTCCATAGGTGAATTGATTATCAATCGCACCTTGGTAAACCAACTCTTGGTTCGAGTTAAACAAGAAAACTTCGGGAGTTCTTGTCGCTCCAAAAGCGTCAGCGACTCGGTTGGCAGGATCTTTGAGCAGAGGGCAGTTAACCTGCAATTCGCTGGCGAACTCAGTAATTTCAGTAATGGAATCTTGGCGATTCGAATTCAAACCAATGACCCGTAAAGCATCGGGATTGCTTTTGACTAAATTCGCCAACTTCGGGACATAAAATTTCACCAACGGACACTCAACACCGAAAAAGACAACAATGGTAGCCTTGTCAGAAGCGAGCTTGGACGAATCGAAAGGGTTGCCTTGATAATCTTTTAAAACAAAATTCGGCATTCGATCCCCAACCTGCAACTGCTCTCGCTCGGAGTCTTCAGCAACTGACGCTCCAGAGATTAGACAAACGAAGGCGAGAATCAGAAGGAAAGTTGAATCTGTTGGGCGGTGCTTCATGGAATTATCAGACCGAATAAGGACGTAGGGACGTTAACACCAATTTTCAGGATAACCTTTTCGTGGGACTGAAGAAATGGCTTTCTGGGAAACCGTCCAGCTTTTTTGCATGGAAAAATCAGAACCGAATTTGAAAAAGTCACGCTTAGTCCGGTTAACCGAGGGCCGGAGATGACGGTACAGTTGAAAACTATAAGGAGAGGCAGATTACGAATGTCTTAGAAAAGCAGACGGTGAGCGACAGAAAATGGCCGCTCCCAGATCGAAGTTGGTCCATGCGAATGCAGTGGCACGACTTGCTTTTCATGCATTGGAGGATCGAACAGGACGCCCTCCAGTGGCTAATTCCTGACGGCCTTGAAATCGACACTTTCGATGGGTCCGCTTGGATCGGCGTTGTCCCCTTCAAAATGTCCGGCGTTGCGCCTCGCTTTGTTCCAAATGTCCCTTTCATGTCGTGTTTCCCAGAACTAAACGTTCGCACTTATGTAACGATCAACGGAAAACCGGGGGTCTGGTTTTTCTGCTTAGAGGCGACAAATCCCATTGCCGTTCGCATTGCTCGAAAATTCTTCCACCTTCCCTACATGGACGCGAAAATCGAAGTAGGAGATTCCCACAAAAAAAATCGAGGCCAGTGGATCGGATACCGCTCTGTTCGCTCCCACCCCGGCGAACTTCCCGCCAAATTCAAGGTTGACTACCGGCCGATCGGTAAACCCTTCCAAGCAAACCCCGGCTCACTGGAAGAATTCTTGACTTCCCGCTACTGCCTCTATTCCGCAGACAAACAAGGAATGATCTACCGCGGCGAAATCGATCACGCCCCCTGGCTACTTAGCCATGCGCAGGCAATCATCCGCGAAAACTCAATGACTGACTGGATGGGGGTACAACTCCCCAGCGAAACACCCTTGCTTCACTTTGCCAGACACACCAAGGTTATTGCCTGGACGCTCGAAGAGGCCTGATTCCACCTTGGGTTCATGAATCGCGGAAAACAATCCCTGTCGTTAGTTGTTGGTTTTACGCGCGAAAGACGTTAGAATTGGCGAGTCATTTTATCCACGGGCCAATCTCATGAAATTGCATCCTTCAAACACCGGCATCCAACACTCCCCGCTGTCTCGTTGCCTACTTCTTTTGGCGGTTGTTTTGTCTGCCGCAAGTGTTTGCGGTTGGGCGCTGCCGACGGGCAATAGCCACGCCAACGATGATGACAAACCATTGGGAAAGGTACCCAAACTTCCCGTTGACAGCTTACCAAAAGACATCAGCGCGACAAAAATACCCGGCGGTTTTAACGAAATCCCAAGCGCTCCCGCGGACAATGCGACGACGGCAGAAAAAGTGAGATTAGGCCGCAAACTTTTTTTTGACCCAATCTTATCGACCGACGGAACTGTATCCTGCGCCAGTTGCCATCAGCCTGATCACGGTTTCGCGAGCCCGGATCCGATTGCTGTCGGCGTTGGCGGGAAAATCGGAAAGCGAAACGCACCCTCGGTAATCAACCGAGTCTTCGGGAAGAAATTTTCTTGGGATGGTCGTGACGACAGCTTAGAACAACAGGTGCTTGGCCCCCTGGAAAGTGAAACAGAGTTGGGCGGAAACGTCGAACTTGTTATCGACAACATTAAAAACAACCCGGAATATGTTGAACAATTCCATGTCGTTTTCGGAGGCGATTCGGACCTGCCAGTCGCGCAGGCGGTGACCGTCGAGAATCTTGCGAAAGCAATTGCAAGTTTCGAGCGAACGCTCACTTCAGGAAACTCGAAAGTCGATCGTTTTCGCGCGGCTGAATACGAGGCGCTATCGAAAGAAGCTCGCCAGGGTTTGTGGATTTTTGAAAGTCGTGGCGGATGCTGGAAATGTCACTCCAGCGCCAACCTCTCCGACGAGGATTTCCACAACACCGGAGTCGGGTTCGGAATTGCAGACCGAGATCAAGGCCGGTTTGAGGCTACAAAAAACCCCACCCACCAATTTCAATACAAGACCCCGAGTTTGCGGGATGTTGAATTCACCGCGCCCTACATGCACGACGGTAGCATCAAAACACTTCGGGAAGTCGTCGAGTTTTATAATCGGGGCGGGGACCCTCGCGATCCGTCGCTCGATAAAAAAATGGCCCCGCTAAACCTCTCGAATCAGGAGATCGGTTTTTTGGTCGAATTCTTAAAAGCACTCTCGGGGGAAAGCGTCCTCAACCCGTCGGAATAATCGGATTACATTCAATGACGGCGGTGATTGAATGGCATTGAGCGCACCATTGCTACCAACCATGGTTTACCAACAGCACCCACACTACATTCCTCAGTCGTGTAAGCTGTTTTTTCTCTGACAAATTGGAGGCGGTTCTCCATCCACCCCACCCGCTGGCAGTTCATGTGTTACATCTGAGAATTTTGCGGCTGAACAAAGCGAAAAAATATCTCGGGTATCTATGTCGATTACATTGAATTAGTGATACGCTGAACTCTAATTGCAATCGGGCGTCCATTTACCAAGATTTACCGATCAATTTCACCTAATCAACGAACCACTCTCAGCTGACTCTCAAGGGCAAATCCAAATGGGGCAAACCCAATCGGTCCATAACGTAAATCTAACACTCTCAGATCCACACGACTCTTCCGGCGAGTGGATTGGACAACACGATATTTTAAAACAAGTCCTTGCGTGCTGGCTCACGATTAACGATGCGGATTCTCCACTAACGCCACGAATCATCGGCCCCCCGGGGATCGGTAAAACAGCATTGGCAACGGCAGCGACAAAAGTCCGAAACCAGGAACTCTACATCTACCAGTGCACCGCGGACACGCGCCCGGAAGATCTGCTAGTGACTCCCGTACTCGCCGAGAACGGCACCATTGCCTATCACGCTTCGCCCTTGGTTACGGCGATGATTCGCGGGGGTGTTTGCATCCTCGATGAGGGCAATCGGATGAATGAAAAATCGTGGGCTTCCCTGGCGCCACTTCTCGACCATCGGCGATACATCGAATCCATTGTCGCTGGAGTTACCATCCAAGCCGATCCAAATTTCCGTTGTGCCGTCACGATGAATCAGGATGAATCGACTTTTGAAATACCGGATTACATCCTCAGTCGGCTCCAACCGACGCTGACGCTGAAATTTCCGTCTCGTGAAGATGAAATGCATATCCTGAGTTACCATCTTCCTTTTTGTGCCGATGATATGCTGGCGATGACAGTCGATTTCTTGCAAAAATCACACGAGCTCAAACTGGATTTTTCAACGCGAGACGGGATAAATCTCTTAAGATTCGCAATGAAGAGGATGGCGCAAGATAACGAACATCCGCTGGCCGCCGACGTGGCATGGCGAGAATCCTTAGAAAAATGCCTCGGTGAAGAAGCGCTTGATCTCAATCGACTTTCTCAACAGCGAACGGAAACACTCGGTGGACAAACATTACCGATGGGATTTGGTGATTTCTTTTTCTCTCCCGGCGATCCACTGCGTCCAGACCTCAATGACTACAACATCGATGAAATCGATAATTTAGACGATGAAGACGAAGATGAAGACGAGGCATAAAACTTGATCCACGAAATGCTCGAAATTGGCTCCCGCGTCACCTGCCTGCCCATTGTTCACGGCAGTGGAGATTTCGCGTGGGAAGTCAGACGGCTGATGCTCAAGCACTCTTTTGATTGCGTCGCGATTCCACTCCCTCCCTCGTTTCAAACGCCAGTAGAAACGGCGATTTTGAAGTTACCCACTCCCAGTGTGGTTTTCCAAAAAAATCTGCCGAATTACCAATCGCAATGGGCCCCCAAGCATGACACAGATACCGGAGACGGTGAAAACTCAAACTCAGGATCAGCTGAAAATCATGAGACAAGGGAACCTGTCCCGGGAGCCAGCTACGTCCCAATTGATCCTTGCCAGGCAATGATCGCTGCCATCCGAACCGCGATGGGAGATCATATCCCGAGAAAATTCATCGACCTCGAGACCAGCCGCTACCACCCACACACGCGTTCACTCCCGGACGCCTACGCATTAAAAAAACTGCCCATTGAGAGATTC
Organism: Mariniblastus sp.; assembly: GCA_028823415.1. GTDB lineage: Bacteria > Planctomycetota > Planctomycetia > Pirellulales > Pirellulaceae > Mariniblastus. Next base: position 6,197 of record JAPKBL010000124.1, on the reverse strand, counting down.
ACTGCGGCGATTATCCCGCACATTGCCCCTTCCACCGACCCTCAATGGAAGTCTCGAATCGATTGCCAGGCTTGGAACCTTCGCGAGTTGTGTGTCGATTATAAAAACATCCTCGTGGTTACGAGTGTGCTGGATTTCCCATGGATTCGTCAGGCGTTTAACGACCGAAGCTTAACGCTGCCCAAGGACGAAAACTCCCTCGCCCCAGAGACGTACCAACTTCCGCTGGATTCGCTTTATTTTCTCTTGGGTGAATTACCGTTCATCACCGGATTGTACGAGTCCGCAAGACAAGAATTGGGCGACGACGAACACCTGTCGATCGACGGTTTAAAAGAACTGCTAATTGCTGCACGCGAAGACTATCAAGCTGAATACAAAAATCGCGCGAGAAAAATCACCCCCAAACTCCTTTCCCAGTGCCTTAAGTACATTCGCAATCTAACGCTGATTGACAATCGTTTTACCCCGCAATTGACATCCATCGTTACCGCGGCGCAGCAAGTAGCTGGTGATGGCTATGCCCTCCATGTGCTGGAGAAGTCGAAACAGTTTTCCTTCGCCAAAAATCTCGGCCTGCCCACGGCACGAATGTCGATCGATCAAGCAGAACTGCCGGGCGAAGAAATTGTCGACGTCGTCAGTCGCTTGCCAGGCCCGCCGGTATCGCTAAGCCAAATCGAGTTAATTCCTCGTCCCGACGATAATCAAATCGTCGACTGGCAACAAAACTGGGACCCTTACTCACAGTGCAGCTGGCCGCCAGAAGATGATTTAATCGAAAACTTCCGGCAAACCGTCTTCGATCGTGCGAAAGAGGCCATGGGTATCGATCTCGTTCAAACCGAGAAATTTACGACAAGCATCAAAGACGGGATCGACATTCGGGACACCGTCCGCCATTGGTACAACGGAGAAATTTACGTCAAGGTACTGCCCCCCTCGGTTGGTAAACTTGATTGCTCGGTAATGCTGTTCGACTCGCCTGCAGACCCGCGGGAATACCCTTGGCGGACGACTTGGTTTGCAGAACATAAAAATGAATCAACACTCGCTTTTTTTGCGACCGATTTTGCCGACCAACCCGTTGGCCCCGGCATTTGCCTAGCCAATTACGGGGGGGCCTTATTTCTCTATCCTCCAGTCGCGATCCATGACATCTGGCAGGATCCACGCCTCGATTTTGCAACAACTCTCGAAGAACGCCTACTGGCCGCAGCTTGCCTGCACAGTCGGTGCCCCAACATCGCATTGGTAAGTTCCTCGCCTCCCGGCATGGCATGGCGACAACTGGCAAAAAAATTCAAGAAAAAATGGGTTCATATTCCCTTGTCTCGTTTTAGTGATTCGACTGTCCAGCAACTCAGGATGGTACATGTACTTAACGGAAAGGACGTGCGCAGTTATGCTGCAGACTTCATCCGCAAGGTTTAGCACCCCCAACATGAGTCTTTTGATCTAATGAATAATATTGAACTCTTCCACAGCCTTGTTCACCTTGCTGCCGTTGATAACAAATTTACCGATGAAGAAATTCGGTTTCTTGTGCAGAGAGCCGAACGATGGAATATCCCGAGTGAGGAATTCGAAGCAGCGCTCGCGGGGATCTCAGCAGGAGAATTCTCGGTAAAGATCCCAGAAACGCTCACCGATCGTGTGACCATGCTCAAGGAAATGATTCGCTTGATGGCAATCGACGGCGTTATGGCCGAACCGGAAAAAAGACTCTGTGCCGTCGCGTCGGGACGGATGGAATTCACCAGCAAGCAATTTTCTCAGATCCTCGATGAAGTGATCGCCGAGGCTTAATCCCCCTCGAACGTCACAACGAGAGTCACACCAGACAACACCCACCGAGGCTTCCCAGCCTACTGGTCAGCTTGATCGGTGTTCGCCCCCACCCCCCAGAGCTCAATTAATAGATCATGCATCTTTGGATCGTGAGCTCTGAGCTCTTCTTTGTCGAAGGGGAAAAAATCATTCTTTCCGAATAAAGCTTCGGTCGACTCAGCGAAATATTCCTTGGCATTGTTCATGCCGTACGCTTTGTCATTAATTATTTTTCGACCCGTGAATCGTTTTACCATCTCGTAGCTTCCAGAATCACGTGCCGCTTCGTACCTCGTTCGAAGTTTGGAATTACCGAACCCCAACACCTGATCGTGATACGCATGCGCTAACTCATGCAGCATCAGGTAAGGCATTCGGATATTCTCAAAATCGAAATTCGCCACATTGGTAATTTCAACCGCCTTTCCCATTCGCACATCCCGCCCGTTATTTTTCAACCAGCCACTATTCCCATGATACTCCGCTCCGGGCCGCACACCGGGGTACGCTGGGTTAACCCAAATGGGAACCGTCTGGATTTGTCGCAATGCTTTGGGAGGCACAACGGCAACCACCCTTCCAAGTTGCTGCGAAAGCAACTTCAACATCCGCTTTGTCTTCTTAGGAGACTCATGCCAAAGTCGATCATGAAGGTTCACCTTCCACCCCTGAACGTCAAAACTTGCATGACTCGCCAGTTTAAAATGAGGATCGAGCGTCTCCCGCATTCTCTCGGTCAACCGCGTTGACATCCGGTCGCGAACCATTCGATACTTAGGGGAGTTGGCTAAGTTTACCAGCTGGTCCGGATCAGCGGATAACTCATAGAGCTCCTCGTCATCACGCTCCCCAAATGCAAGTTGATTCAACTCCTTAACCCCAGGTTCCTGTTCATTTTCCAACATCCATTGCTTACTCGGAGAAGGATCAACGTCAAACGAGAATGCCGGCGGTTGGGTTGGCCATGGGGTCTTTAAGAAATCGTAATGGGGTTGCTTACCAGCTTGTTGGCCCTGCTTCCAACTGGCTGGAGAAAAATTCCGAATGTATAGAAACTTAGAATCCCTGAGCGAGCGGGAAGGCAAATAATAAACATGCTTTTCCCTGCCGGTTAATACATTATCGCGATTCGCATCAACCCATCCGCCTTGAACCGACTCGAGCTGGTCTCGCAATGAACCACCGATCATCTCCGATGGTATATCGATTCCGCACGCATCAAGAATCGTGGGCGCCATGTCGACCAAAGAAACGAAATCTGAAATGCGATGCTGAGGACTGAGATTACCCCCCCAGCGAATCGCCAAAGGGACACGGGTTCCAGCGTCATAAAGCGTCGCTTTGGCTCTTGGGAACGGCATCCCATTGTCTCCAGTCATGATCAATAGAGTATTTTCCAGTTCTCCCATTTCCCTCAGGCGATCGACAATCTCTCCTGCCAACTGGTCAAGTTTTTGAATTCGCAAAAAGTAGTCTCCGACATCGGTCCTCACCGTTGGCGAATCGGGAAGCCACGCAGGCACATCCCCTTTGGCAATTTCCAACCCACTCGATTCACTCGAACGCCACGGGTACGGACGATGCGGTTCCCCGGCGCCATACCAATAACAAAAAGGCTGATTCGCTTTTCGGGCTGCCAAAAACTGGTCAAAATTTTTGTACTGCTTGCCGAATGGATCATTCCCCCGAAATAAGTGCTTACTCGGCTCCGCCCCTTTTCTAGAAAACCCAACCAAATAGCCAGCCTCCGCGAGCAAGTCCGGGTAAACCGGAACATCAGCCTGCAAAGATCCACCAAGCCGATCCGCTCCCTTTAACCGCCAATGATATTGCCCCGTTAAGAACACAAAGCGAGACGGGGTGCAGGATGGCGCGTTGGTAAATGCGCTTTCAAACAGAACTCCCTCCCGGGCGATGCGATCAAACACAGGCGTCTGCACCACCGAGTGCCCTAAAACGGAGGCATGCGGCCACGACCAATCGTCCCCCATGATGACCACGACATTCGTTTTTTTCTCAACTCGGGGCAGACCATTGACCTCCACGTCTTCCAAGCAGCCGAGGACAATCGCGGGAAAGCAGGCAAGCCAAACCACCAATATCGGGATCCCAAATCGAATTACCGAAACCGTTTTAGATCTCATCTCTAATGCTCTCCAGTTCCGTTAATGCTGAATCAAAAACGAGCAATCCAAATTGCTGACTCTCGCCGCGCAAAACTCCGCCTCGTCGCAAACAGTCAACGATGCCCATCGCCAACGAGGGTCGTATTCGACCAGCGAGTTAGTCTAGCCAGGCCAGTCAGGCTAGTCAGGCAAGCTTGCCAACTGCAGTCCGTGAAATTAATCTTCCGTCTTTTCCGGGGCAGGGCAGTGCAGCAAAGCATCCGCCTCATCAAGCCGGGGGTGAAGGTCGCGCAGATCGTTACCGCTGATTCCTTGACCGTCATTCATTTCGCTCATGGTCACCAGCGTTTGGTAAATCGCATGGATGGCGGCTTCAACGTCTCCGGTATGACCTGACTCCGAAATTGTATGCATATTTCGAATCGGAAAACCGATGGATGCACTCGCCGAATCGATTGCTGCAAATACCGCAGCCATCGCATCGGTGCCGGTATCTCGCCCGGCCAATTCGTGTTGCACGGGAATTCCGTGCTCCAAAGATACCTTCGTCAACAACGAATTAAGCGCTGCACTGGTGATCGCACCATGCGTAAGCGTGTAACCATCCCCCATTGCGACTGGCTCATATCGTCGATCTCCAATCCCAGGCGCTGCCGTAAAATCATGTGCAACATCGACAGCAATCGTCACGTCGGGACTAAACTCTTTTACCAGAACACGGCTTCCAAAACGGCCAATCTCTTCATGCGAAGCCATCGCACCAAGATAACGAATATTTTTCATCGGCCCAGCCTCTGCCATCAGTCTGGCAATCTCAGCAGTAACGAAGCAACCCAAACCGTTATCGAGATAGGCACCTGTAAATGTGTCCGGCGCAAACCCCCGCTCGATCGGGCGATCGTAGAGGATCGGGTCGCCAGGACGAATTCCGAGCGCTTCGATCTGTGCTTTCTTGTCCTCGCCATGAATGTGAAGTTCCAGATACATCATTTTTGTTTTGATCCCGTCATCCCCACTTCGAAGTTTGGGATCGGCGAAATGAATCGCACCGATCGCTTCAATGGTTCCGCCGCGAATCACTCGCCAATCACCTGGATTTTCGGGATGCTCACTGAATAATTTTACTTTATGCCCAATCAATGTCGTCGGTAACATTGAATCCGAATTAACCCAAATCTTTCCGTCGTCGCCAACGCTCCTCACCTGCATCCGAATCTTGTCGGCATGCCCGATGACCATCACTGAAAAAGCGTCCTCGTCATCCGGTTTTGTATCGAGAACAATGCCGGCATTTCCCTTGAATGTATGAATCTTCCAATCAGCAGGCATGAAACTTTTCATGTACGGCTCGAGGACCCCCCGCGTCATTGCCGCCTCTAGACCAATCGGACTGGGGGCATCAAGAATCGTCCGCATTAACTCAAAACGCTCCTTTGACATTTCGACTTCCCACGGTTTTAATTCGTTATTCACTTAATCCTCGTTTATATAAAAATTCAAAATAGATTTCTCAAGCAAGTCTCCTCGCCGACCATCCCTAGCACTGATCACTCGTAATTTTAAACAGTTCCACGGTTTGGCCATAGTACTTGTCAGTCAGCCCCTGGGCCTTCATACCGAGGCGGCGGGCAACCCGCTGCGATTTTTGGTTATTTGGTCCGGTCACAGCAAAAACTTGCTCCAGATTTTGGTCGGCAAACCCCAACTCAATCATCCTCCGGCCACCTTCTGTCGCATATCCCTGCCCCCAATGTGCCGGCGCAAGGTGCCAGCCGACTTCGATTTCTTCTGTGAAATTCCCCTCACCGTCGGGCAGGGGTTTCATCAACATCGCACCGACTAGCTGGTTTGTCTGTTTCAAAAACGTGGGCCAACTTCCCCAACAATCTGGCAATGTTTCATTTCTCGCCAGCAACCACGCGATTCGATTCTCCATCCCGGCAATGCCTGTTTCCGTTACTCCACCAATCCATTGGGTAACCTTAGGGTCCCCGTAAATTGCTAATGCCGACTCTGCCAAACTAGAATGCCAGTGTCCAACCCAAAGACGCGGGGTTTCAAAGACGACAGTTGCGTTGGAATTAGTCATAGACAAAATACTGCGTCGAGGTGGCCCTTGCCAAAATAAAATCAGAAGCAACAAACAAGTGGAGAGATAACAAATTGCCTTCCACGAAACTGGAAAACCACGAAACTGGAAAACCACGAAACTGGAAAACCACGAAACTGGAAAACCACGAA
>JAPKBL010000229.1 GCA_028823415.1 Mariniblastus sp. | reverse complement strand
CGGGGACGCCCCAAGAAGTTTACGCAAACTACCAAATAGGCTCCTGACACCTTTTTTTGACTTAAACTCATCGCTTCTTCAGCTCTCGTTTCAGCATCTTTTTCACGGCAGGCATAAACTCGGCGCCTCGCGAATTAATTCCTGGGCCGACTGTCTTGGCAGCCTCTTCACGCGCTAGGTTTTTAACCTTCTCAGAGGGAATGCGAGTTCTCTTAGTGAGCTCTTCAATCTTAAGAAGTTTTTGAATGCTATCGAGGTCCTCGTCGGACGCCTCTTCGAATTTTACGGCAATTTATTTTTCCAACGGCGTAAGCGACTCTGATGTTGAACAACCGCCCAACAGCAAAACAAGAACAAGAATGAGTTTTCTCATTTGAGCTTTCGAAAAGAGAATTTGTAAAGGCTTTCAAAATATCGACGCATCGCCAGAATGTTAATGAACTTTGATGGAAACCGTCATGTCGTCAACGGCGAGAAACAGAATGTTTGGACGGGTTGTCGCCGAATTCCGGTCGGCCGGATTTTCTGTGGCCGTACCAAGCAAAATCTTTTCGTCCGTCAGCCGGGCGAAGACGATTTGATCGGATCGTTTGTTCCCTTTCTGCCCCGCTTCGAATAGTACTCCGTATTGACCCGGTGCAAGGCGAATCATATCGCTATAGGCGGCCGGTCCTTCGTGAATCAGTGGACCATCGTGCCACGTCACCGTTTCGTCCGTTGTGTAGCGTATCCGCAGATCGCTCCGTCCTTTTCCAGTTGGGCCGTTCTCGTCCGGTCCGGAAAACAGAATTAGATCTCGCTCATCTCCATTGGCAGTCGAGGACGCTCGAAGCAACGAACTTTGCACGACAGGCGGATCGAGTTGCTCTGGTGACGGCTGAAAATAGGCGTAGGCTTCGTCCGGCGAGCGAACAAACGATTCCCCCCCGTCACTGCTATAGGCTCCTCCACGTGTCCCTTTGGATTCTCCGTTCTGATCTCGCGTATTGAAATACAGACGCCCATCGTTCAGTTCGACAACGGTGGTTTCATTCGCGTTCAAGCCGTCTTCGTACGTATCGTCGATCGCACCGAGACGCCATGTCTTGCCATGATCGTCACTCAAGATGGCATGAGCACCATTGGTTCCGCGATCCTTTCCACCCTCGCCGATACGATGGTCACAGGGGACGACCAGTCGCCCTTTGTGTTCACCGCGTTGTATTTGTATCGAATGAACTGGCCCGGTTGCATACCAGCCCCAAGTCTTCTGTTTTACCTCAGCCGTAATTTCCCGCCGCTGACCCCATGTTCTGCCATGATCGTCGCTGTAAGTTACAAAAACGCGATCGTTTTCCAGAGTAAAAGGCAGCCAAATGCGTCCCGGGTGATCCGCGTCAAGTAGATCAACAACCGGTGCCGGGTTGCCAACACTGATCTCTTTTTTGTCACGACCAAACAGATCACGAAAACGGCTGTTTTCCTGGACCATCTCGATCGGACCCCATGATTTTCCGCCATCGGCAGACCTTTTCAAAACGAGATCAATCTCGCTCAGGTCGCCCCCGGAGCGCGCCTCGCAAAATGCCAACACATCTCCATTGGCAGCAACAATGACCGCCGGAATGCGATAATTCTTGTAACCGTCCGTGCCGTTTTTGAAGACAGTAACGAACTCAAACTCTGCACGGGCGGCAACCGTGAACTGGGCGAGCAGTAGAAACAGAATAGTTAAACGTATCGATTTGAAAAACTGGTGCATCATATGGGTTCACTGATTCTGTGGCTTGGGACGACGGAAGTTTAAATCTATTTTCTCTTGGAATCGATTCGGCGCATTAACGTCATCGGTGTCTGGCAAAACCGACGACCAGCCGTCGGACAGCAGGCGGGCCAGCTCATCGACGGCTTCGGCATGTTGTGCTTGAGCCGCTACGTTGCGACATTCTAGCGGGTCGGCGTCGTGGTCGTACAATTCGCGGGCCACGACCCGCTGTGATTCCCACTCCCGCCATTCAATGTATCGGAACCGGTCCGTTCGCACGGCATAGCCCATGATCTCGCCGTGACCTCGATGACGATTGCCCGTTCTTGCTCGTGGATATTGGCTGTACGCGGCCCGTTTCCAAGCCCGATCGGGATTCGCCAGCAAAGGATTGAAGCTGATGCCTTCGACACCATCGACTGCGTCTAGTCCACAGATGTCTGCCAGGGTCGGGTAGACGTCAACCAATTCGACGATGGCGTTGGACCGCTTACCGGCGTCGGTTTGTCCAGGCACCGCAATAATCAGTGGCACGCGCGTCGATAACTCGTAATTGTTGGCCTTGGTCCAAAGCCCCTGCTCGCCGAGGTGAAATCCGTGATCACCCCAGATGACGACCACCGTGTTGTCGGCGAGTTTCAATCTTGTCAACTCATCCAGTAGGCGTCCAATCTGGGCATCGACATAACTGACGCAGGCGTAGTAACCGTGCCTCAGTTCACGCGCTTTGTCGATCGACAGTTGACCGTCCTGCGGAATGTCGGTGTAGCCTTCCAGTTCCCTCCAGCTGCGAGTTGCCAATTCCGGAGCGTTCTGCGGGTGCTGATCACAGGCTGGCAACGGAATTTCCTCGCGGTCGTACAATTCCCAGTACTTTTGGGGAGCACAGAATGGCAGATGTGGTTTGCGAAAACCGACCGCCAAGAAAAATGGCTGACTTTTTGCTTTCAACTCGGCAAGTGTCAGCAAGGCCGCGTCGCAGGTAATGCCATCGCCATAAGTATTATCAGCGACGTCCGCAGACTCGGATGCCGCCCGCTTGAGACCCGATCCCTGCAGGTTACTTGGAAGTGCATATCGCACTTTTGGATCGCGGACAAAGTCGAATCTCGGTTCGACGGACCATGACGGCGGATCCTTCGAAGGCTTACCGCCGCCATGAAAGATCTTACCCAAACTCTGCGTGTGATAACCATGGTTTTTGAAGTGCTGCGGTAATGTGACCACATTGGGGATGGCATCTCGAAAGTGCGTTTTAAGATCCCAGACCTTGATCGTGTCTGGCCGACGTCCGGTCAGCAGTGAAAGCCGCGACGGGCTGCAAACCGCCAGTTGGCAATACGCGCGGCGGAAGAGCAGGCCACGACTTGCCAAGGCATCAATGTTGGGCGTGTTGGCAACTTCATCTCCATAGCAACCCAGGGCAGGACGCAGATCATCGACAGCAATGAACAAAACGTTCAGCTGATTGGA
>JAPKBL010000027.1 GCA_028823415.1 Mariniblastus sp. | reverse complement strand
GATGACGTCAAGTCCTCATGGCCTTTATGTCTAGGGCTGCACACGTCCTACAATGCAACGTACAAAGCGACGCGAAATCGCGAGATCAAGCAAACCGCATAAAACGTTGCCCAGTTCGGATTGCAGGCTGAAATTCGCCTGCATGAAGCCGGAATCGCTAGTAATCGTAGGTCAGCATACTACGGTGAATGTGTTCCTGAGCCTTGTACACACCGCCCGTCAAGCCACGAAAGTTGGGGGGGCCCGAAGTCGCGATGCTAACCGCAAGGAGGCTAGCGCCGAAGGTCAACTCGATGATTGGGACTAAGTCGTAACAAGGTAGCCGTAGGGGAACCTGCGGCTGGATCACCTCCTTTCTAAGGATTATTAGAAACCTCATTTTGGTGACAAAATGAGAAATATCCGTGGGCATGATCTTATGAGAATCGTTGGAACGAAATGTTCTCTTCAAAGCAATTTGAAGGCTCAAATCAATAACAATTCCGAGAGGTAAGCTGTTCAATCAGCAATCTACTAGTTGATAGTTAAAACCCGTTGTTGGATCTCAGCCAGGATCCTTCAGCGGGTTTTTTCATGCGCGGTCATCAACATCCACGTCAATCACGGTTATCATCTCTATCTCGAGCTTCACGTTCTAGTAACTTCTCTGGGGCTCGTCATTTCTTTCGCGCGTTCCCAACAAGAATTCAATGTCCAATAACAAACTCATTGCAGTCGGCTCGAAAAATCCGGTTAAAATTGATTCTGCAAAATCTGGATTTCAGAGAATGTTTCCGGAAATGCAATTTACCGCCCAAGGCCATGACGTTGACTCGGGCGTCAGCGATCAACCGATGGGAGGAATTGAAACTTTGCAAGGGGCCACCAATCGTGCCCGAGCACTGATAGAAATTTTTCCTGCGGCTGATTTTTTTGTGGGCATTGAAGGGGGCGTTGAGACAATTGACGAAACACTCTTCGCCAGCGCATGGATTGTCATCATTGACGCCCAGGGCTTCTCTACCAAAGGTAGGAGCGGTGCGTTCCCGCTTCCGCCAAGTGTGAAACGCCTTGTCGATTCGGGCGTTGAATTGGGGCATGCCAACGACCAAATTTTCCAACAGCACAATTCTAAACAACAGGGCGGAGCGGTTGGCTCGCTTACCGGTGGTGTGATCACCCGAGAGTTGCTTTACGAACACGCAATGGCACTCGCACTTGCTGCCTTTAAGCACCCCGGCTTGTTTCAAGCCTGATCCGGCGGGGTGATGAATTCCCACTCCATTTTAAAATTATGAGAGAATTTCTGTCACCACTCGGCCGTATACATCGGTCAGCCTAAAATCGCGACCCGCATAACGATAAGTCAGCTTTGTGTGATCAAGGCCCAGCATATGCAACATCGTCGCGTGCAGGTCATGAAAATCCATTTTATTATCTACCGCGGCGATCCCATACTCATCAGTGGCTCCAACCCGCTGCCCCCCTTTCGCACCGCCACCAGCGATCCATGTTGAAAATCCTGTGGCGTTATGGTCCCGACCGTTTTGTTGCTTCACGTGAGGTGTTCTACCAAATTCTCCTCCCCAAACCACCAAAGTATCTTTTAACATCCCCCGCTGTTTTAAATCTGTGAGCAAGGCTGCAATGGGCTGATCGGTGGCGCGACAATTGGACTCCAGCTTTCCCTTTAAGTTTCCATGCTGATCCCAATTAGCATGGCAAAGCTCAATGAATCGCACACCGGATTCAGCAAACCGCCGAGCCAATAAACATTGGCGGCCGAAATTATCAGTTTCCTTGACGCCAATCCCATACATGTCCAGGGTCTCTTTCGATTCACTAGAAACATCCATCAACGTTGGGACCGCATTTTGCATCCGAAAAGCAAGCTCATACGACTCAATCACCCCCTCCAGTTCAGGGCTAACCTCTTTCTTTTTTAGCAATTCCTGATTCATCTCCTGAAGTAGATCAAGCTGCTGACGCTGAATTGATTCACTAAAGCGAGAATTTTTTATATTTCCAAAACGAGCATTCGCCAGAGGCTGGTTTATCTGCCCAATGGCCGTGCCTTGATAATAGGCTGGAAGGAATGAGCTTCCATAATTCTGAGCACCGCCAACACGCGTTTCCGGGTTGAGTGTTATAAATCCAGGCAAGTCCTGATTTTCTGTGCCCAATCCGTACAAAGCCCATGATCCAACGGAGGGTCTTACAAAGCGGAAACTTCCGGTATGAAGTTTAAGATAGGCTTGGGGATGGTTGGGCACTTCACCGGCCATTCCATTGATCAGACAAAGATCGTCAGCGTGTTTTCCAAGATGGGGGAACAAGTCTGAAATCGGTAATCCACTCTCGCCATGCTGTTGAAAACTCCACGGCGAACCCATTAACTTTCTGTTTTTCTGACTCGGTGCCTGCTTCCCGGAGTCTTTCGCTAATTGAGGTTTGTAATCAAAAGTATCAACGTGGGATGGTCCACCTCGCATACACAGAAATATCACCCGTTTTGCGGTCGCGGGATAATGGGGAGCCTTGGGGGCGAGAGGATTTCGAGAATCCTCCGCCGCCTTTGTCGTTAAACCGGCCAACGCCATGTAACCAAATCCACACGAAAGTGTCTTTAATGCGTTTCTTCGAGAAAATTCGAGTGTCATTTTCTAATTTCCAATTTCATTATCGTTGGATCATTGGCCACCTCAGTGAACTAGTCAGCTCTGCAGGGCAGTCAAATACCGCGAAAATTGCTATTTAATCAATCCACGTACCTAAACTCGGCTGACCCGAACAAGACCTGGCAAAACCCCGACCAGGCAATTCGCTTCCGTTTCTCAATATCATTTGCCGAATCAGAAAATCCGTTCGCCAAATTTTTGATATATTTCGTAGCGCGCTCGATTTCGGGACCGGTCGCCTCGCGTGAGAGAATCGACCGATACGCCTGATTCACACGTCCTCCGTCATCCAAAGACCCATCTGACAACAATCGTTCAGCCAGTCGGTCACATTGTGAAATCACCATGTCGCTATTCAAGAAATAAAGAGCCTGAGTCGGCACCGTTGTAATGGCACGCTCTCCTACAAGAATACTTGGCTCCGCAAAATCAAATAGTTTTAAAACATCCGGCACAGCATTTCGAACAATCGGAAGATAAACACTGCGATGCTGGCTCGGCTGTCTAACGATTGCCGCCGAAGTCCCGCGGCCAAACTCACCTCGCAACTTTGAAATCGGAGACCCTGCCGCCGGACTCAGATCCAAGGCACCACTTGCCAGTAACATAGCATCTCTTAATGCCTCAGCATCCACTCGTTGTGACGCGTGTCGCCATAATGAAAAATTGTCGGGATCAACTTCGTAGTTCATTTGAGAATAATCGGCTGCCAATTGATATGTTCGCGATAACACAAGTTCTCGAATCAAACGCTTAATCGACCACCCTTGCTCCTTAAAACCATCAGCCAGAAAATCGAGCAACTCTGGATGGGTCGGAGATTCGCCTGTCGCACCAAAATTATCGACCGTTCGAACGATCCCGTTACCAAATAAATGATGCCAAACTCGATTTACCGCAACCCGCGCAGTCATCGGGTTCTCTGGAGCAATGATCCAATCGGCAAGCTCTTTTCTTCCACTTTGCTCATTCTCGATCAATCGCTGCTTAAGATCGGACTCAAGAATAGTCAAAAAACCTCGCGCCGCCGTCCCTTTTCGACCCCTGACCTCACCTCGAACATAAATCGGGGAATCTGCAACTTTACCGTCTCGGACTCCCATCGCCATGAATTCAATATCATTTGCCCCTACGCTTTTGATTTTTTTCTGGATGGAGTTCGCTTTTTTCCTCGCAGCATTGAGTGATTTCTTTAACGCCGCAATCTGCTTGGAGTCGGGTTTATACCGTTTGTCTTTCTTTCTCCGATTGGCGATTTCCTTGGTCTCCCCCTGAAACTTCGCCATGGACTTCTGCACAACCCGAAGCTCGGCCTTGAGTGATTCCATTTGTTTTCTTTGTTTTGCTACAACCGACTTCCCCGATTTGGGAATTGACAAAGCAACTAAAGAACTGCCCTGACGATTCCCCTGCTGTTTATTGGTTCCATATAACGTACTGGTACTCCGGAAGATCCCAGCCATCGAATAATATTCTGCAGTTGGAATCGGATCAAACTTATGATCGTGACAACGGGCACAGCTAACCGTTAAACCCATGAACGCGCGGGTCGTCACGTCAATTTGATCATCGACGAGATCCATGACAAACGCCTCGCGATTTCCTTCGTTAAGGAGTTTGGGGCCAATCGCAAGGAATCCCGTTGCGATTGTTTCGTTATCGCCGGCACCGGGAAGCAGGTCTCCTGCAAGTTGCTCTTGAATAAATCGATTGAACGGCGTGTCGTTATTGAAGGCATCAATGACGTAATCTCGATAACGCCAAGCCGTTGGATAAATTATATTGCGCTCGCGGCCATTGGATTCGGCGTATCGGACCACATCTAACCAATGCCTCCCCCAACGCTCACCAAACTGAGATGATTCCAATAAACGGTCGACCAAATTTTCAATCGCGTCGGGACTCTCGTCTTGAAGCGCAACTTGCAACTGATCCGAGGTAGGTGGCAACCCAATCAGATCGTAATACAACCGCCGCACCAATACTTGTCGCGACGCATCTCCTACCGGCCTAAGCCCCCTAGACTCCAATTGAGCAAGCACGAATTCATCAACAGGACTTTTGGGCCAACTTTTATCCGCAACGATCGGTAGCTGCGGTCGCGCAATTGGCTGAAACGACCAGTGCTGTTTAGAATCATGAAAATCAATTTCACGTTTGATTAAACTTGGCCCCTTGCGGGGGTCAGGGGCCCCCATCTCAATCCATTTTTGAAAATCACCTATCACAGATTGCGGCAGTTGTTGCTTGGGAGGCATCTCCATCGATTCATATCGAATCGCCTCCATCAAAATACTGCCCTCAACGTCGCCGGGAACTACGGCATGACCGCTATCTCCCCCGCCTCGAATTCCCTCAAGCGTGTCGAGTGCTAAACCACCTTTGAGCGCCTTCGAATCCTGCGAATGGCACTGATAGCAATGGGAGATTAATACAGGGCGGATTTTCTTTTCAAAAAATGCCAACTGATCCGCGGGGATCTCATCTTGCCCGATCGAGAGACAGGGATTGAATAAAAGCCCGCTTACCAGCAAGGCAAATTGAAAAAACAAAGAGCGCGACATGGTCGTTTTCCAAAGAAAAATTAGTGTCCGCAATGAGGGGAGGGCAACGCAATAAGATGCGCAGTAAACGACATTTATTGTAAACGAAAAAAACGGTACGATCCTAGTTCAGCAAGCTCGTTTGACCGCAAATCTAATCCGGATGCAAGAGAAACTAGGGGGCATTTAATGCCCCAAACAAGAGAGATCACAACGTGATGGTAATAAGCGTTTCCTATCTGCGGTGTTGAGCTCGTTCACAAACGGAAAACTAGACAAATCCACGGAGCCTCAAAATGAAACCAATGCATGTATTGGCACTGCTTGTGCCGCTTATTTTATTGAGCCTTCCGGGTTTGAGCTACGGACAGGACTTTGAACTTGCCGGTCAATGGAATGGAAGTTGGAAAAGCTGCAACTCCGGACATCATGGAAAATTGAATGCTCAATTTTGTCGCCTTGACGAAACGCATGTTCAGGCAAAATTCACAGGTTCTTTTGCAAAGGTCATTCCATTTCGCTACCGTCCTGTTTTAAATATTGTCCATGAAGAGTCCGGCCTGATGATTCTTGAAGGAAACAAAAAACTACCGTTGGTCGGAAACTTTTATTACACCGCGACCGTATCGGAAGCCGGGTTTTCGGCAACCTACCGTTCGCGGCGCGATCAGGGTGTCTGGCAAATGAGCCGACATTAAATCAGAATAAGGTCTCGGTCCGCCAGGTCTTCGCGGACCTGAGCTTCCCTTCAATCAAGCGAATCAAATATTTAATTCGGCTCTCCTTTCATGCAACTGCTCCAATACACGCACCCCACAGCAGCTGGCAACCTTGCAATGGACGAAGCGTTGCTTGACAACGCTGAGGCGAACGAAGATCACCACGAACTCCTACGTCTATGGGAGCCTCATCAAACAATCGTTGTGCTTGGTCGCAGCTCTCCTGTCGACATTGAAACCAATCGCTCTTACTGCGAGGCAAACAAAATCGAAATAGTCAGACGGTGCAGTGGGGGCCAAACCATTGTGACCGGGCCTGGTTGTCTAATGTATGCCGTTCTACTTGATTACCGACGCCGACCCGAACTGCGAATGCTCGACCGTGCCCACGAGTTCGTGATGGGAAAGATGAAAACCGCAATCCAAACACTGGGGATTCCAGTGCAAATGGAAGGGACCTCTGACCTCACCCTTCATGGCCAGAAATTCTCAGGAAACGCTTTGAGATGCAAAAGGAATTGGTTTATCTACCACGGAACTTTGTTATGCAATTTCGATTTAAGCTTGATCGCCAAGTGCCTCGGAAAGCCGATTCGCGAACCGGATTACCGAGATGGACGCAGCCATTTGGATTTCCTCACCCAACTTCCGACAACAAGTCAAAAATTAAACGAAGCAATCGTTGCCCAATGGTCTCCGGAAATGCAAACGGAAACGTGGCCCCGAGAACTGACGAATCAGCTCATGCACACAAAATACCTACAAGACCAATGGAATTTCAAAATCTAAGTTAACAGCTCCGACCCGAGTCCGACGCCATGAAACATTTCAACCGTCAAGGAAAAAGTTTCAGTCGATCAATTATTTTGACTCAAAGTAAGCAACCATCTCGCTTCGCTTGAATACACCGCGAGCGTAAACATAGTATCCAGCCATTAATGCCGCCATGAAAATTGCGAAGACTGTGAATCCGATGACCCCCCACGTCGCAATTTGCAAAACCATCTCTTCCTCGGGAGGTAGAACATCGCCCAGCTCAAGACTACTCATGCCCCTCACGCTAATAACGCAACCCAAGATCCCCAAGAAAATCCCCAAGACCTTGTAAAAAATAGCCAATGCAAGCGCATTGCCCATTGCCTTTGGCGCACCAGATTGACGCCGCATTCCCTTAATACTAGCCAGCAGCAACACAATCGAAGTTACAAGCCCGAGTAAAAACATTACGACATTGCTAATTCGTACAACAGGATCGCGACCAATCTCCTGAAGTTGAGCTTCTAAAGAAAAATCAGATTCCGCAACCGCGGGTTCAGCTATTTCGCTAGAAGGCTCAGGCCCTTCTATCGGCGGATCATCTAAGTCGCCAGATAAATTAGGTGCTTCCGATGAAACAACGGTAGCCGAAGGAGTATTTAAGTCTGCCGGGGCATTGACGCCATCGAACACTCCACTCTGAGTCAATTCAGTAAAGGCTAACCCGCAACCTCCCATGCAACTCGCTACGATTCCTAAAATCGCAAGGATCAGGCATAGTGTCAGATTGAATTGCAATCCACTCGGTACAGATTTGGCACTGACCGGCGCTACCCCTCCCGCGTACGGGTTCGTTTGTGCTTCAAACGGATTTTCACTCATAGTTCACTTTCCTAACATACTTTGTAAAAAAACCGGCCTCGCTGCATCAACTCTTTCGTCCAAAAACTTTGCTTCTTAGCGTAATCATTTGGAAAATCAGCATTTAAACCAAGCCCCACTTTTTCCTTAACCACCACTCAGTTCCGAGCAGACCCACAAATATAAGGATAAAGATTGTTGCATCGGGCATTGACTCGCCAAGCCTTCGCCGATTTGGGATTTCAATTTTTGTCATCGGCGGATTGTCGATATATTCGTCGAGAATCTCACTAAGTTGTTCGGGAGCTATCGCCCTGCCGCCAAACTCCCGTGTCTGATCTGCCAATCGCTTCATTTGCTCCGGGTTCGCGACCGGGTTCGCTTTCTCTTTATCTCGATCCATCACAACAAATTCACGGATTGACTCTCCCACGGCAAAGCCGTTTCGATTCGCTGCAACCTGTACTTGATACAGTCCCGCTTCGGCGAGAAACTCAGGATCCAACACTGACTGAAAACTATTTCCTGTCTTAGTAATCGAAATCAGCTTTTCCTCACCGGAGGGCAAAATCAATTTGGCATCAAAGTCAACGTCCTCGACAACCTCGCCGGCAATCGACTTGACGACCACTCCAAATTTCACAAGCGACTTCGCATTGAATCTTCGTTTTGGCAATTCAATAGATACTGCTTCATCGTTGCGAGCGTCCCAGAACGCGAGCCACAATACAACCTGCCGCCAAAACCGGTTGTATTCCGCTTCGAAACCAAGCCGCCGCCAACGCCAGGTAGAATCACCGGCAAACACAAGTACACGGCCGCCGACCGTTGCACTTGCCATAATCGGCCGGTTGGCCTCGTCATCACTCACTAGATAAACCGTGGAGGTTTCTTTCACCGAAATGCGATTCGCCCCGACTAACGGTGGAAGCTCGGCCCAAGCTTTTTTATAACTCTCTCCATCAGAAATACGGGTTAAAAAATCATTGCGAATTGGCTTTAACTTGAACGGCGAATTGATGTGAAGCTCTCGACGAATATCTTGATCGAACTCTTGTCGTTCGCGAGTATCCATCTTGATTGGCAACAAATCAGCAAGTGCTGTTTTAAAATATTGCCCGGCTCCAAAACTGTGGGTACCACCCAACATTAACAAACCCTTACCTCCGCCAACTGCCTCCGCCAGCGCATCCCAACTTGCCGAACTGAGCGACGTCGCGTCAACATTGCAGAGGATAAATACGTCATATTTCTTGGGATCGCGAAATTCAGCTTCCAGCCTTTTCAATGGCCACTGACGCCTCGCATTTTCACTCGGATAGATGGGGACAAAGTCCATCTCTACAAAATCGAGTGCGGGCAGCGAGTATCTTAAAAATCGTTGTTCGTTACCCAAAGCGCCGTTCACGAACAGCACGCGCATCCCCTGGTCACGCACCGTGAGAAATCCGTCCAATTCATTATTCCTCACCGCTTTTTCGTCCGGCATCGGAACCGCACGCACCTTGATCCGAAACTCACCAGGTTCCGTGGGACGATACTTCAACTCAATATTTGTTTCTTCAAAAGGCTTGGTGGGACGGAAAACCTCAGTTGCGACGGTTTGCTCCTTGCCAGCGGAATCCGACACAACCAGCTCGACTTTTATATCTTGATTCACATACCCACGGGTAACCATGGTCGCCTTGGCAATCAGATCATTCTTTTTATTGACCACTAACTGTTCAGGGAAATTCGTAATCGCGACGTCAGCCAGTTGGCCCGAATCACCGGCCAGCCCCAACTGCACTGCAAGTAGTGGAACTTCCATATCTTCCAAAGCCTCTGCGGCTTGTGACATTTCAACCTCCGGTTCCAACGCATTTTGATTGCCGTCTGTTGCCATCACAACCGCCAACAACCGCTGATCACGTGCATCAATAATCGTTTGATAAAGGGCAGATCCGATATCAGTTTCGACACCTTCCGGTTTTTCCGGGAGGCTCACAACCCCTTCCTCCACACTCAGCAACTGCTGTCGATTATCGAATGTGTAAAATTTGGCGTCGATTTTATTTTCAGCAAGTTTCGCAATGCGACCCTCGTTTTCCCGAATCATATCAACCATCGCTCCCCAGCGACTGGAGTCGTCAGCGACATGAGGCAGTTCCATACTCCGCGACGAATCTAATAAAAACAACAGAATCGCAGCTTGGTTCTTTTCGATCTTCTCGACGCAACCTGGCCTCAGCATTGCCAGAAATACAAGCAGAATCACCCCCAGTCGCAACCCTGTTAGCGTGATTCGGCGGGAACGCGTCAACTCGACAAAGGAAGGGCCCACCAGCAACATCAATAGCGCAGCGGCAAAGACGATCGCTAATACGACCCAAGGAAATACCGGTTGAAAAGTGATTAATTCCAATTTACGTTCGTGTTAAAAACCAAGTGCAAATGAATTCAACAAATAATACTGAATGAAATCTATTTCGAATAAAAACGGTTTGACATTAAATACTCGACAGCCAAAACGACTAACATCATGACAACGATCAATGGATAGAACTCTTTGCCGCGACGCATCGTCCCCTGTTGCCGTTGTATTTCTTCTTGCTTCGTTGCCAATTGGTATTGGTCCGCTCCGAGAAACGCATCCAAGTCGTCCATCTCAATCCGAGTCAAATCAGTCACCGCACCACCGATGTTGGCACTGAAACCTCGCAAAACAATCCCCTGATCAAATTGACCTTTTAAGCGGTACTGCCCGGGTGCGTCGATGAATCGGTATTTGACTTTATTGTCGACGGAATTTAATACGGTCGGCGGCTTATCAGGCTCGGGCGAAAACGCCTGGTAAGACTCAGGGAATTTCCGAAGATCATTGTTCAGTACGGCCGTTTGCGCAACCAATACGTTCAACGACTCGGCATCCCCTTCCACCAGATACGAAGCGATTCCATCCAGCAATAAAAAAGCCGGGACGGGGTTTCCTGATAGCAACGAATTCCAACTCTCTCGCTGAGTCACGAAACCGTATTCGGTAATCGGAGTCGTCATGATAATTACCCGCCCAGAACCGATCGCTCGCTCGATCAACGCCGGCTCCCGATTCCCGTAACGCAACAGCGTTTGTGTCGGGATACCATCATCCAGCCCCGGCTCAATCCCCCAATGAATGAATACAGGAAAACGATTCCAGAGCACCGTCGATTCACTGTCCCGAATAGAATCAAAGACAGGGTGCACCAGTTCCTTAGGGCTTAGAAAAAGATCAGGTTCTTCATTGAACCATTGCTGTTCGAGCGAACCCGACAAAATGCGAGCCGCAGCGGTTGTCGTAAAACTAGAATCGGCGATACCACCCTGGGCTGCATTATGCCCAAGGAAAACGGCCAAACCACCACCATTGAAAACATAACTCTCCAACTTCTCCCAAATTTCATCCGTCAACGGTGACGGGTCGAGTAAGTAGATCGCATCATATTCATTCCAGTCTTTTAATTGACTAAACGTCATCTGATCCATCGTCACGGATTCATAACGCGCCGTTCCAGCCTCCACTTTGTCCAACGGTGTTAACAGACTTTGCATGACACGTGGATTTACATCTTGTGGATGCACGATCAACGCATTTTTCGTTGCTCCCACGCGAAATGTAAAATACCGTTGATTATCAACCGCCAGACCATCCTGTCCCTCCAGCTCAATTCGGCCGTGATACACCCCCAGCTCGAGACGTTGACTAAAGCTGAATTTCAAGGGAACCGAAGCATCCTCTCGAATGTCTGCAGTCACCCGTTGAGCCTCGAAAGACTGCGTCGGGAAACGGCTAACACCGTCTCTGACGATCGGTAGTGGAAGTTCTCGTTTCTCGATCACCATTTTCACTGACCGCTGAGCAGCAGGCCCGAACCTTGTCAATTCAGTCGAAAGCGAGAGCCTCCCGCGGCTAGAAATCTCGGCATTGGCAAGTCTTAATGAACCCACTGAAAAATTAGTCGCGTCTACCACACCGACATCAAAAACGAACGTACTAATCCCACTTTCTTTGCCCAACTGCTTGACTAAAAGCTTCGGGTTTTCACCCACCCAACTCTGCTGAGTTAGATCCGTGACCACGTACACTTCCTTCCGATCCTGAGGCGTTTTCTTTAGGATTCGCAATCCGGCAATCATGGCACTGGGAACCGAAGCACCCGAAAAATCAGTCGTGAGGGAGTCAATCCTGCGTTCCGCTGCCGCCACATCTATTGAAAAAAAAGGGCGGTCATTATCCGTTGCCAACACACAGACTTGACTGTCAGGTGGAAATTGGCGAATCAAGGATACGGCAGCTTCCTTGGCTTTCTCCAATCCATTGCTATTCTCGCTAACGTACTCCATCCGAGGAGAAGTATCGATAACTATCAGTGCTGCCACCGGCGCCTGATCATCACCGAGTAGTTGTGCCGACTCCGACGTGAGCAGTTGGGAAACCGCCCAACCCCCATAGGCCAGATGTCCTATCAACAAGGCAGTCAAAATCCCCACCAGCATCCGCTTGGATGACTTGCCATAAATCGCAAACGCGAGAACGCCAGCCACAATCAAGCCGCTAAATCCAACGCCTCCCAGCGTCAACCAATTCCCGAATTCATTGGAAGCAACCGAGGGACCGGCCAGAGCGACGGCAACCAACGCAATCAGTAAGCACCTCAAAAGCAAAAGGAGGAAATGCCGTATACGCATTTTTGAACGGTTCGTTTGCCGACCCGCGATTAAAAATCGCATGGCGGGAAACACCATTTCGACCGGCTTCGGCTGCATCAAAAAATGCAACACGATGGGCACCGAAATCAGCAAACCGCCCACGCCGAGCATCGCGATATTTACCCAGCTCATCATTACCCCCTCGCTCGCCGGCTAAGAAGGTATTCCAAAAGTGCTTTGTCAAATTGCATACTCGTATCCAGCGGAACGTAGTCGATCCCGTTGTTACGACAATTTAACTCCAGCCCATCGCGAAAAGCTTGCATCTTTTCTAAATAATCCTTACGAGTGCCCGCTGCATCAACTTGTATTTCTTCCTGGGATTCCGGATCGAGCATCTTACAAATCCCTCGAAATGGAAAACTCACTTCGGCTTCGTCGAGAATGTGAAAAAGAATCACATCGTGCCCACCGTGCTTAAGACGGTAGAGTGCATTTAACGTCTCCTCCTCATCCACGAGGAAATCCGAAAAGACCATTAACAAGCTTCGGTTTTTGAGAAGCGCAGAAACCTGTGTCAGGCTATTGAGAAGATCCGTTGTGCCACTGGGCTCCAAATTCGATAACAGCGAGAGAACATTTCCAAGTTGCGTTCGCCTCGATCTCGGCGGGAGACTCTGACGCACCTTGTCATTAAACGTCACCAAACCGACAGGATCCTGTTGGGAGATCATTAGGTAAGCCAGCGCCGCAGCTAAACAAATCGCGTAGTCAAACTTGTTTAATTCTTGCTCGTACGTGTATCCCATCGATTGACTTAAGTCCATCAATAGGTAGCCGGTAATGTTTGTTTCCGATTCAAACTTTTTGATGTAATACTTATCCGTCTTCGCATACACCTGCCAGTCAATATCCTTCAGGTCGTCGCCCGCAGTGTATTTTCGATGCTCACTGAATTCCACGCTAAACCCGTGAAATGGACTTGCATGCAATCCGTGCAAAAACCCCTTGACTACGAATTGCGCACGCAAATCCAATCGCTTGATCTGGTTGATCACAGACGGTTTAAGGTACTTTTCTACTGACATTTAAAATCGCAAGTTGGATGAGTTGCAAAACTAAAATCGACGACGACCATTCCTGATGGCAACAAAATGTTTCTGTTCGCTCGTTTCAATACAGTTTGCACACCTATTTTTCAAACTTAGGAACGTCTGGCTCCGGAATTTCGTCAATCAGTTTTTGGATTATATCCTCCGTCGTCATCCCCTCCGCTTGAGCTTGGAAATTCGTGCTGACGCGATGGCGCAACACGGGCATCGCGACTTTCTTGATGTCATCGATCCCGACAGAAAAGCGACCCTCCATCGCCGCCATCGCCTTCCCCCCAGAAATCAAAAATTGACCTGCGCGAGGGCCAGCACCCCAGTCCACCAATTCCTTGACAAACTCAGGCGCCATTTCGTCTTTGGGACGGGTCGAACGCACCAACCGAGACACGTACTTAATGATGTAGTCACTGACGGCAACTGAATGAACCAGTTTCTGAAGATTGATAATCGCTTTCGCCGAAAGAACCTTTCGTACTTCCTGTTTTTCACTTCGACTCGAAGCAGAAAGAATTTGCTCCTCTTCATCTGCCGTGGGATAACCGACTTTGATATTGAACATAAACCGGTCCAACTGAGCTTCCGGAAGAGGGTAAGTCCCCTCCTGCTCGATCGGGTTTTGGGTCGCAATGGTGAAAAACGGCGGTGCCAAATTATAAGTTGTTCGGCCGATGGTGATTTCTCGCTCCTGCATCGCCTGCAATAGAGCGGCCTGAGTTTTGGGAGGCGTTCGGTTGATTTCGTCCGCCAACAGAATGTTTGTAAAAATGGGCCCTTCAACGAATCGAAATTGACGGCGTCCGTTCTCATCCTCATCGAGTACGTTCGTCCCCGTAATATCTGAGGGCATTAAGTCAGGCGTGAATTGAATTCGTTTAAAATTCACATCCAGAATTTTGGCAATCGTGCTCACCATCAATGTCTTAGCTAGGCCCGGCACGCCCTCCAGTAAACAATGACCCTTGGTGAAAATGGCGGCGAAAACTTGCTCGATTACGTCCTCCTGGCCAATAATCACTTTGTGAAGCTCAGTTTCCATCACCTTGCGGTGCTGACTGAATTCCTGAAGCACATCTCCGAGACTTCGTTGTTTTCCGCTCACACTGTCCTCTTGATCGTTTTTTTTCAGACTATTATTTCGGACTCAACCGTCCATCGGAATTGACGCAATGTTCATCTAAGAAACTCAATTGAATTCGCTTATTGCCATCACCTCGCAAGAACTGGAGGATCCGCTCCTGAATTGTAGGTTGGTTAGCAATTGACAGCAACGCGAAAGCTCACGTTGTCATGTATCCAGCTGACTTATAGAATTCGAGGGAAAGTCAAGTTGGGCAAACGATGGAATTACAAATGCTCTCATTGCGGATAAAAACAATATTGTTTTTGACAATACTGGTCAGTTGGTCAGGTCATAGCCAAAATTCAGCGAAAAGCCAAGAAGATCTCTCGGATTTAGCACAACCGTCCAAGATAAAGTCGGTCCTTGAGCGGCCCATGCTACTCCCAACCGTCGTACAAGATCGCCCAGGCAGGTCGCTGCTTTCCAAAGACCCAAAAGTTGACAACACACCGCTCAATGCGGCGAAGGTCAATAACTCGATCACCCGGGCCGTGCAGTATCTCATGAGCCGGCAAAAGGACGACGGTTCCTGGACCAAACTCACCTTCACTGGTGATACAACCGCATTGTGCACACTGGCCTTATTAAATGCAGAAGCGAAAAACAATCCGAACTTCGCCCCGCGCATTCTCAAATCTCTGGATTATTTAGTCGATGTTCCACAAGAATCAACGTATGTGGTTTCCCTCCGAATTATGGCACTGACAGCCGCCGACCCCCGGGGGAAAAAGTATCGTCAAACCGTGCAAAGTGATGTGAACTGGCTTGTCGCGCAGCAAACCGACGCATCTGCGTACGCCCCTGGTGCTTGGAGTTACGGATTGAGAAAAGGGCAGGGCGATTCCTCCAACAGTCAATTCGCAATCTTAGCGTTACACGAAGCGAGCAAAATAGGAATCAAAGTACCCAAAGCCACTTGGCAAAACGCTCTGAGCTACTGGAAGAAATGCTACCTTGAAAGATCCGGCGGATTCACTTACTACCCAGGCTCAAAAGACCCCAAAGGGAGCATGACCTGCGCCGGGATTTCATCGGTCATTATCGCCGAAGAAAACTTGGTGGAACCTTCGAAATTGATCAATGGCGAATTCGCGAATTGCTGCGTCGAAGATGACCTCAAAAAAATGGTTGACGCCGGGTTCAACTGGCTGGCCAAACGATACACCGTTCGAGCAAATCCGCTACTACAACGCGCTGACCCCAGAACCCGACTTTACTTCCTCTATGGACTCGAGCGAGCCGGACGCCTTTCGGGACGACGATTTGTAGGCGCCAATGATTGGTACCGGGACGGTGCAAAACAACTGCTTCGAACCCAGCACCCCCTCAACCACTATTGGCTAACTCCCGGAGGCCAAGGAGAAAACAACGAACTCGTCGCCACCTCTTTCGCTTTGCTCTTTCTTTCCAAAGGAAAACGCCCCATTGTCATCGGCAAATACAATCACGGAACGGACGACTGGGACTTGCATCCCAACGGAGTTCATTACCTGACCCGCCGATTGGAAAAAGAATGGAATGTGAAACTGAACTGGCAAACCGTTACGGCTGAAAACTCAACGGTCAGCGACCTAATCGAAGCTCCCGTATTATTTATGTCTGGCAAAGATCTCATTGTTCTCAACCAAAAACAAAAAGACAACTTAAAAGAATATTTGGAAAACGGCGGCTTCCTTTTCGCCGAAGCCTGCCAAGGCGATGGTTGCGGTAACGATGGTCGTTACGATCGCGAATTCAAACTCTTAATGCTCGATCTGTTTCCCGACAGTCGACTTGAACCGCTTCCCGCCAACCACCCGATTTGGAATTCTCAGTACCCGATTGTCGCCAATAAGGAACGACCACTCCTTGGACTTCAAGCATGCTGCCGAACCAGCGTCGTCTATTGCCCAACCAACCTTAGTTGCTACTGGAACCTCGATCGGCCGGCAATTCTCGATTCCCCAAATGTCAATCAGCGTCTTAAACAGCGCGTCGAGTACTGCACCAAAATTGGGATAAACGTGATGGCATACGCCACCGATCGCACCAACCTGAAAGAAAAAGGAGATACACCAACCCTCGCGGAAACAAATCGGCAACTACTCAACGACCGCGTATTGGTCTTCCCCAAGCTCGATCACCAGGGAGGATCTGACGACGCACCCAATGCGTGGCGAAATGTCCTTCGTAAAATCGAGACGACCGGCCTTGAGGTCAAAATGGACAAGAAGCTAATCTCTCCCACCAGTGAAAGTCTTGCTGATCACCCATTTATTTTCATGCATGGCCGAAGTGGATTCTCATTCACGCCAGAGGAACGAACCGCTTTGCGGCAGCACCTTGAGTATGGCGGATTTATTTTTGCTGATTCCATTTGTGCTTCCGAGGAATTCACGAAGGCATTCCGAAGAGAAATGGCTGCCATCCTTGGCAATAAACCGATGATCTCCATTCCCCCTAATCATGAAATCTGGACGGACCCAAGGTACGGGTTCAAAATTGATTCCGTCACGCTGCGAACACGAAAACCAGACGGCACATTCTCCGAGACGAAAACGAAACCAAATTTCGAAGGGGCCGAAATCGACGGTCGACTTGCGGTCGTCTTTTCCCCCAACGATCTCAGTTGCGCATTGGAAAACACAGGGAAATCTCAATGCAGCGGCTACACTCGCGAGGATTCGCTAAAAATCAGCACCAATGTAATTTTTTACAGCCTACTGAGTGATTGAGGCCTTCAGCCTCAATCATTTCCCCCATGGAAGCGCCTGTAAATCGACATTCCCGCCGCTAATAATTATCCCGATATTCTGGGGAACCTCGGGGCGGGAGCCGGCTGAATTCTCCTCGGAATAATGACGCAAAATCGCAGCTAACGGCACTGCACAACTTGGTTCAATGATTACCTTGGTTCGCTCCCAGAAAAATTTCATTGCCGCAATTGTCTCCAAATCATCCGCCAGTAATATCTCATCTACTTCGTCCCGAATGAACGGCCAAGTTAACTGTCCAAGACTTGTTCGCAATCCATCTGCTACGGTATTGGGCGCTAACTGAGGAATGAATTTACCCGCCTTCTTGGATCGAAATGCATCATCCGCTCCGACTGGCTCGGCACCGACAATTCTCATCGAAGGCCTTAATGCTCTGGCCGCCAAGCAGGTTCCCGACATCAATCCGCCCCCGCCGATTGGCGAAACGATCACATCTAACTCAGGAACTTGCTCAATCAATTCCAATGCAGCCGTTCCTTGTCCGGCGATTACATGAGGATGATCAAACGGGGGAATCAGAACCGCGCCCGTCTCGCTTTGTATTCGAGCAGCTTCCGACATTCGCGAGGCAAGCGTCGGCTCGCACTCCGTGATTAGCCCCCCATATTCACGCACCGCCGATTTTTTTATCTCCGATGAGTTAGACGGCATCACGATATGCGCTTTCGCTCCAAAAATTCGAGCGGCTAACGCCAAGGCGCCAGCGTGATTACCTGAACTATGAGTCACTACGCCGCTGGCCAAATCTGCTTCGCTGAGCTGTGCCACTGAGTTAACAGCACCACGAAATTTGAATGCGCCAGACTTTTGAAAATTCTCACACTTAAAAAACACATTACATCCAATCCTCTCGCTAATCGCAGCGCAGGTCAGAACCGGAGTACGGTGCACGAAGGAACGAATCCGGTCAGCAGCTCCCAGCACGTCGGCAAACCTGACGGGCGTTGAATTCGTGTTTGCAATTCCATCTGAAACAGTATCTTGATTCATCCGACCCTCATTCTCGATAATGCGTAGCTAAGTGAAAACCTTTGGCGAATTCGACTGACGGGCTCAATAAACGGTCTCGCCCAGTTTCAATCTACGCTAACAAAGAAACTTAACTCGGCCAACGGAACCAGAAAAACATCTTTTTACCGACATTCTACCGCTAAAGGCCCATCTTCTGAACATTCTAGCGAACCCTCTGGTTGGTAGAAACGTCTTGGAATCTTACAATAACGAGTCGATATTTTCCCGCATCTGGTTAAAATCTCAAACTTCAACCTTGCTCTCTGACTTATCTGGACAACTTCGTGAACGAATCTAGTTCCACTGAACCTGAAAAAGAAGATTCCCCCTGCGGTGCAGCGGCCCAACGCGTCGATCCTGATCGCAGCTTGGAACTCGCCCGCGCGGCGGCTCAAACTGCCGCTGAAAATGGGGGAACTGACGTTGTCGTGCTCGACATGTCAAAACACACTGCCATTTTCGATTACTTTGTTATCGCCACCGGTACCAGTCGCAGACAGTTGCATGCCATCAGCGAAGAAATCGACAACACGCTTGAAAAAGTGCTGCATGATAAACGCATGAACATCGACGGTTACGATGACAGCAAGTGGATCGTTCTTGATTATGGTACTGTCGTGGTGCACTTATTCGACGAAGACACGCGTACGTTCTACAGCCTCGAGGCACTTTGGGGAGATGCCGAAAAAGTCGACATCTCGGATTTGCTAAAAAAGGTACGCTAGTTCTCCATCATTCTTTCGTCGACCGATTACAAAACGCGTCTCAATCATAAAAATAGCCTCGTGGTTAAAACAGATTAACCGCGGGGCTTTTATGTTGTTATCGGCCGCCAGTTTTTAGATCAACCTTTCGATTTGGCCTTAGGCTTTCTCTCGGGATAATCTTGGTTCGCCTCCAAGTCAGTCTCCGAGGGAGTCGAAGACTCGATGCCATTGTCAGGAACCTCACCATGAGCTGTCCATACGATCGAGTTCAAAACTAACTTTCGAAAGTTGTCATTTTTCCAATTGTCATGGAAGTGCCCACCGGTAAAACCAAACCCACGTCCACGCCCATCACCTCGCTCAAATGCCCAGGCAACATGCTGCGGCTGTTTCTTTTTGAGAACAGCTTCTCGGACTGCAGGATTCCCACTATGAGCGCCATCCTTGCGAGACAGGGTTTCATTCGGTGGCAGCGCTGTCAGCAGTGGCGTAACTCGCGTCATCTCCGGTGAGAAACGCATGTGATAATACCACTCATCCTGAATCTCAAAAGGTTTGACTCCGTTGGTTGTTGGATGCTCAGGGAACGCCTCGAATTTGGCTAACCAATGTGGATTAACCGACCAATCAGTTTCAAAATATCCACCGATCCAATTTAGAAACCGCTGACCTGACATTCCTTTGGGAACCTCAACACCGTAGTGAATACAGGCCAACCCGACCCCGCGTCGCATAATGTCTTCGAACGCTTCTCCATTTTTATGCAAATAGTGCCGACCTCCGCCATCACAATACACGACTACAGTATCCGCATTATCAAGGGCTGTCGGGTCGGCCGGCCAGCCATTCTTGTAAACCGTTGTCATCACGGGGAGCCCCGTTTCCGCAGCAGCCTGTTGAAGTGATTTCGCTAACAACATACAGCCGGCATTGTGCTCGTGAGATCCGTAGCCATGGCTTGGCTTGCCCGCGACAAAGACAATTTTCTTTGTCTGGTTTTGCAGCGGCAGTCGCTTCAAATGAATATCTTTGAATTCAATCTTCATTGGTGGGCCGACATGAATCTGAAACCCAAGGAGACCTGATTTTTTATATTGCTGTTTGTCTTCGTCAGTGACATCAGATGTCACCTTTCCGTTGATTCGCGTTACGAAATGGTTTCCGCGAGCCGAGATTTCCATTTCATTCCAACCGTCCATATCAATCGCCTTCAGTAACTCAGCAGGATCCGAAACCTTCTCTACATCTTTGTCTTTTTTGCCCCGCAAAGTCACCTTCTCTCCGCGCTGACAGAGAATGCCACGCCCGGTTCTCTCCGAGTAAAGGATTCCAATGAACTTTCCAGACCGGTCAATATCCGCTTGGTAACCCGAAAGCCGGTCTTTCTCGCCATCCAATAACGCACTCCGAAACTGAACACCACTGTTGGCTCGATCGGTTCCAGACACCTTAAATTTCAGCCGCAATACAAAGTCGTCAACTTCCCCCTGATCCCAAACGAGAAAACGATTCACATCGACCTTATTGTCTTCCGTTGACTCTCCAACAATTGCGCCGTCCTCGACACGCCAGAATTTCTCATTCCCAGCCCAGCCCGCCAACGATTTACCATCGAAAATCGGTTTAAACCCATCATCCTGGGCGGAAACATCTGACAAAGGACCAAACTGAAGGATCAATAAAGCGAACGCAAATAATATAAAAGGCCGAAGCATATTTATTTTCCGTTGAGGTGCGAATGAAATGAATTACCTTTGCAGGTACTCTAGTTTACCGGCAGGAGCAGGAGCATTGCAAACCTTCCCTTGCTCGATATCAAAAATATTGAAAATCCTGACTTATTCCCCGTGGGCTCCGGTAGACTTTCCTCGGAAGAAACTGGAGTTTACATTAACTTTACGAAATCCATTGCGATCTCTTCTTTCAGTGAGGAAGTCACTTGTACAACGAAACCTCTTGTTATCTATCATCAGTCCTCTTTCTTATCGGGAGTTTGCTGTCTCCCTTTGCCGCACTTGGTTCGTCCCAAGGCGACCCCATTCGACTGACCCACGGCCCCATGTTAGGCCACGTTACTGACAGTTCGGTAAAAGTCTGGTGTCGCACATCCAAACCAGGTGCATTTAAAGTCCGTCTCGGAACAACGCCGGAATCACTTGTTGAAAACCAGAAAATTGCGCTGACGCGTATCGAAGACGATAACACCGGGACTCTTGAAATCACCGGACTCCTCCCGGATACGAAATACCATTACCACGTCTGGGTTAATGAACGCCCCCATGGCCTCCCTGGCTCCTTTCGCACGCTGCCGAGCAAAGAACAATCTCGAAACGAGAAATACAATCCAAAAGGACTGTTTAATTTTCGATTTGAAATAGGCTCCTGCGCCAATCAAAATCCGCTGCACGGTATCGGTCATCGGTCGCCTACCTACGAAAACCTAAATCGCGACTGGGCTGACAAAGTCAATTTCCATATCATGAATGGAGACTGGCTTTACGAAGAGCAGCGAGAGTTTCCTGCAGAAGCTTGGCGACTGACGCAAGGCGTCGATCATTTACCAAGCGTCGTAGAGATCATGCCAACCGTCGTTGGCGTTTGGGAAAATTACAAACTCTATCTCTCAAGGGGAGTCGAATTAGCACGTTGGCACCGGAATGTCCCCTCTTATTTCACTTTCGACGATCACGAATTAGTTAACGACATTTGGGGCGCGGGGGAGACCGGAAAACGCCATCGTCGAACCGTCTTTCGAGACATTGGAACCTATGCCTGGCACAACTATCTTGGGTGGGCCAATCCTATCGCCAAACCACAGCGTGTTCATTTTGGCAAAGGCACCATGAAAGCGGGAGCCAATCTCTTGGTTGACCCCAATGCGGATTTCACCAAACTGCCCCTCGAGCAAATGCTCAACCTTCATGTTCACTGGGGCACTCCCCAAGCAGGCGTCAATGACATTCAGTATGACAATGACTCCGGCCACAAGAATTCGTATGTCTATGAAATCGCAAAAGTAATCGA
The DNA here is from genome assembly GCA_028823415.1 of Mariniblastus sp. Taxonomy (GTDB): domain Bacteria; phylum Planctomycetota; class Planctomycetia; order Pirellulales; family Pirellulaceae; genus Mariniblastus. The sequence goes on along the minus strand of JAPKBL010000027.1, from coordinate 29,729 downwards.
CGCCAATACGCTTGAACTCACCGCCAACGCAAAAATCTCTGACACCACAAGCTACTCAATTGGCAGACAATCCTACAGCAAATTTCGAGTGGCCAATTGTGAATATTTCCTAGTCGACACCCGTGGTTCGCGAGACATGCACGACGTGAATCAACGGGATAAAAAAGGAATCTCGATGCTCGGCAAATACCAGCGGGACTGGCTCCTTCAATCGATGCGAGAAAGTGATGCCGATTTCTTTTTTGTCATTTCATCCGTTCCATTCATGATTCCTCATAGTGGTGCCGGTGGATTCGAAGTCGCAGGTAACAAGGAAGAGGCGTGGACAGCTTTTTTTGACGAACGGGAAATGTTGATCAACGAATGGGATAAAATTGGAAAAAAAGTCTTTGTCATGACGGGGGACCTTCACAACAGTTTTGCAATCAAAGTCACGGAGAATGTATGGGAATTCTGTTGCGGCCCTCACAACAGCGTAAACCATGTTCCCAAAAATGATGAAATGGATCGCCCGGCAACTGGGAAATTCAAATTTGGCCCACGCGAGTGTGACATTCGATGGAGCAGCTACATCCTGCCTGATCTCCCTCGACTAGAAAGGCTCTATCCACATTTCTGCGTGGTCCAGGTCAACAATGTTTTCAACATGCCCAAACAATTGGGCGGCAAAAGACTCGTTGCCTACCCTCATCCTCAAATTATTTTCCAGTACTTCGATGGACGTACCGGAGAGTTAGCTTATTCCGAAACCGTTACAGTCGATCACTGACGCTCATCTTATCACGCTCGGTTTTCAATCCTCCAACCCATCACCGACACCCGGCCGTTTACCATTCCCCCAACCGGCATTCGCGACGACGAATCTTATGCAGGAAGCACTCCTCCAACTTATCACTCCCACAGGGCTCTTTCTAATTATTTTTGGAACGACACTGGGGGTTTTCGTAGGCGCAATTCCGGGGCTGACCGGCACGATGCTGATTGCATTAACCCTTCCGTTAACTTTTGGTGCCGACCCGCAATATGCAATGACACTTTTGATCAGCATTTATGTGGGTGCAATCAGCGGGGGGATGATCTCGGCCACGCTGTTGCGCATGCCCGGAACTCCCGCGTCGATCGTCACGACCTTTGACGGGTACCCCATGGCTCAAAATGGCCAGCCGGAACGCGCACTGGGACTTGGAATTATGGCATCCGTAACCGGCGGTCTAATTTCCTGGTGTTTCTTGCTAACCCTCGCTCAACCGATTGCGCGATACTCAAAAGAATTTGGCCCCTTCGATTATTTTTCGCTCGTTATGATGGCGCTCGTTCTGATTGCCACGATCGGCGGAAAGTCAATCTTGCGTTCGCTTCTCTCTGGATTTCTTGGGATTTTGCTCGCGATGCCAGGAATCGCTGTCGCGACGGGTGAAACGCGGCTAACATTCGGCATCACAGAACTAAACGATGGTTTTCAATTGCTACCCGTGTTAATTGGGATGTTTGCAGTCAATCAAATATTGCGAGACATCATCGATTCAGCGAAACCGCAAACCGCAAAGCCAATCTCAACTCAGGGTCTCGCATTAAAAATTTCCGACCTAAAAAAGCATGGGCTCAATTTAGTTCGCTCTTCATTGATCGGGACCTGGATCGGGATTTTACCTGGCATCGGAGCAAATATTGGTTCGGTCACGGCCTACTCGGTTGCCAGATCTACATCCCGCAATCCCGAAAAATTTGGAACTGGTTGTGAAGATGGAATTGTGGCGGCCGAAGCCGCGAACAATGCGACGATCGGGGGCGCACTGATTCCGCTGGTCGCGATGGGCATCCCCGGCTCTGTCGTCGAGGCAGTTCTCTTAGGAGCATTGGTAATTCACGGATTCCAACCTGGCCCCCGCCTGTTCGAGCAGAGTCCCGAATTGGTCTATACAATTATTTTCACCTGTCTTTTTGCGAACATGGCAATGGCAGTAATCATGTGTTGCTCCATTCGCACACTCGCCTGGCTAACCAAAATCCCTCGCGCTTTTTTACTTCCGATTATTTTAACTTTCTGTGTTGTTGGCTCGTTTGCCATGTCGAACCGCATGTTCGATGTTTGGGTGATGATTGGATTCGGGATACTAGGACTTTTCCTGGAAACCAAAAAAATACCGCTGGCTCCCTTTGTTATTGGTTTCGTTTTGGGACCAATCGCAGAAGAGAACCTGTCAGCCGGTTTGATGGGTTCGGGTGGTGACTGGACACCGATTTTTACGGAACCTAAATCGCTGGCATTCTTGATCATTGCAATCCTGCTCTTGGCGGTTCCTATCTATCGCGGGCGCCAACGCGCAAAGAGGAGCCAGTGATGAAAGTCCCATCGAAACAATCGAGAATCCAAGCGATCGTATTTCTCTCGCTGCTCATGATTACGGTCTGGCGTCTGAGCTCCATGATCTCTCCCGATCTACCCAGCCAATTCCCTCAAAAGCCGATTCAAATCGTTGTTCCTTATCTCGCCGGCGGAGGAACCGACACGTTCGCTCGTATCCTGCAAAAATCACTCAATCATGAAGACGCTCTGGGAGAGGAGTTTGTCGTCACCAACAAGGACGGTGGATCGGCTACGATTGGCAGTCGGCAGGTCAAAGACGCTCCACCCGACGGACACCAACTCCTCTGCCACCACGAGGGGATCATTGCAACGCAACTGGCAGGAGTTGTCGACTATGGCCCGGAGGCATTTCGCCCGATCGCTCAAACGGGAAGCATCGTCCTCTTGATGGTCGTCCGTGCCGACTCAGAATATCGCAATCTGAACGACCTTCTCCAAGCAGCTCAAAAAAAACCAAATACAATTCGGATTGGCGCAAATCAGGGATCCCCCGCCTACTTCATCTGCAAACAGCTTCTCGCTGAATTCCCCGGAGCGGACTTTAATTTCATTTCCGCCGGTGGAGCTAAACGCTACACCTATCTCCTCGGCGGGAAACTCGAGGCAGGAATTTTCTCACTCGCTGAGTACGTCTCCTTTCGAAATTCCGACGACACACCCGAGAACGATAATATTCTCGCGATCGGTAATTTTGGAGACAAACGTCATCCGACGATCCCGAATGTTGCCACGTCAACTGAGCAAAACCTGAAAACCCGCGCAGAAAATGCGTATTACATCTGGGCCCCCAAAGACACCCCCGACGACATCGCTGACCTTCTCGCACGAACCTTTCGTGATACCCTCAAGTCACCCGAAGTTACCCAAGAACTGCAAAAGCTTTCGATCGATCCAACCTTTCGCAGCGGAGAAGAATTACAAAAACACTTGGCTATCCGTGTTGAGGCATTTCAGAAGATCTCTGCCGATGCAAAAACTGAGCTACCCAATTTTCCCATCTGGATTATTGGCATCGTGGCAATTCTGCTGATATCCGTCATTGTTTCTAACATTGTTACTCCCAACCTCGCAGAGACATCCTCACCCTCAAGTAGTTTGAACAACAAGGGAGCGACTTTCCTCGGAGTGTCCTGCCTATTAATTTTGATCGCCTATGTTGCTGCGTTGCAATTCAAGATTCCGTTTGGAATCGCGACACCGTTGACGATTTTTTTGATGGGGTTGTCCATTTCAAAATTTAAACGAAAGCATTGGCTAATCCTCGGAATCATCGGACTTGGCTTTAGCTTAACCTTGGAAATTGTATTTACCCAATTGTTTTCCGTCGCGCTTCCCTAGCCCACCGATGGTTCTATTGCTTTGTTGTCCTTGGCGAATTTAATCCCATTTTTCATAATCGCATCTATGACCACTCAACCTAATATAATTTTCATCATTACCGACCAACAACGCTTCGACACCATCGCCGAGCTTGGTTTTGATTACATGGAGACTCCCAACTTAGATCGCTTAGTGCGCGAGGGAGTTACGTTCGAAAATTGCTTCATCACCGCGGCATCCTGCGCACCGGCGCGGGCCAGCCTTTTTACGGGGCATTATCCACACACGACCGGTATTTTACGAAACGCCGATAATTGGACGCGAGGCTGGACCTCCGACCTGCAAAAAGCTGGATACCACACCGTCAATGTAGGAAAGATGCACACTTGGCCGTACAACACACCCATGGGTTTCGACCAACGATATGTCGTCGAAAACAAGGATCGCTACCTAGAAGCACGCTGGTATTTTGACGAGTGGGACAAAGCGCTTCGAGCCAGAGGTCTAGTCAAACAACAACGGGAATTGTACCGGCAGCGAAGCGACTACAAAGAAAGCCTCGGAGCTTTTGAGTGGTTGCTCGACGAAGACATGCACCCAGATTTTTTTGTCGGTGACCTCGCAACCTGGTGGCTCAATAATTACCCGGTCACACAACCGCTCTTTCTAGAAATTGGCTTTCCCGGGCCTCACCCTCCCTACGATCCAATCCCTCGGTATACCGAGCGATATTTAGCACAGAACGATCTCAACATTTTGCCGGTCACGAAGGAAGAGCTTGAATCACAACCGCAACCATTCAAAGGAATGCGTATTCATAACACTCAAGTTGACCATGATTCAGTTCATTACCTTCTAGAACCAACTGCCCAGCAACGGCATCGACAGCGCGCTTTTTATCTTGCCAATGTGACAATGATTGATGAAAAAATTGGCGAAATACTTTCGACACTCGAAGAAACGGGTTACGCAGAAAATACGATCGTCATATTTACATCGGATCATGGCGACTGCCTCACCGATCACGGGCATAGTCAAAAGTGGACGATGTACGATACTATTACCAAAATGCCGACCATCGTTTGGGCACCCGGAAGATTCGAAGGGGGCCGGCGAATCGAGGGGATGTGCCAACAATTTGATCTTGGACCAACTATCCTCGAACTCGCCGGAGCAACCGTCGATTACCCAATGGCCGCCCAATCGCTTGTCCCGGTCTTACAGAACTCCGCAGATCAAGATCAGTGTTTTCGCGACATTGTTTTTGCCGAACAAGCTCGTGATGGAAATCTCACCGATACAGACTTTATGACGATGGTCCGGACGCGAGACTGGAAACTCGTTCATTTTTTAGAAGAATCGTTTGGTCAATTGTTCGATCTAAAACAAGATCCCACCGAAGTCAACAATTTGTGGGACGCACCCGAGCACGCTTCCGTCAAGCAGGAACTTCTGGATCGCCTGCGGGAATGGCGAATTCGAGACGGCTTTAATAGCTCGGAACTATGGAAACACGTCCGCTAATTCGCGCCCCCTCGGATCCAAACTACCCTTCGGCTCATTGTGAAATTGCACATTAAGCGGCCGAATCTACGCAGCAATGCGACTCTTCCGGCTCGCCCAGCGGACGCCGATGACTCACTTCGCGACCCGATTGACCGATTTTGGCACGCCATTCGCTTTCTATAACCTTTGCCAGCCCAGTGACTTACCTACAGTAGTTAATTCCCAGCAAGAATAAGCCGAAAAAGACGAATAGAACCGCCGATAAGGCGGGCGGCTCTTTTCATGAAAGAAAAAAAGCAATGGTCAAAATGACAACACTCTGTCGCCGATTAGATACTCCGCGACTCTCTTTAACCTTGTTTGCCTTGGCCATGCTTGCCACAGCCTTCATCAATTTGGAATCACAGGGCCAGGAAACCCCTTCGGAATCACGAAGGAGCTATTCTGTTCTCCTGAACCCGCCATTATCGACAACGAATTCAGATTCCGAAAATCCGGATTCCAAAAATCCGGATTCCAAAAATCCGGATTCCAAAAATCCGGATTCCAAGACAGAGATTCAGCAAGAAGAACCCCTAACAAATCCCGAACCTGAAGTCTTAATGCGGGGTCCACTTCACGAAGCCTTCGCCGAAGCCTATCTCGCCGACCCTCAACCTAATTCAGTCATCGCCCAAAAACCGCCTGCTGATATCAAAGAACTACCGCCGAAGTTTCGGCCAGAGGGTAAAAATGTCATCTGGGTTGCGGGCTACTGGTCCTGGGATGAAGCCAAAAAAGATTTCATCTGGATCAGCGGCATCTGGCGAGATGCGCCGCCCAAACGAAACTGGATCCCAGGATACTGGGAAGAACTTGAGGACGGCGCTCGCTGGATTTCTGGATTCTGGCTTGACCAAACTCAAGACGAAGAAGAACTTAGCTACCTGCCCCAACCGCCCAGTAATTTTGAAAGCGGCCCTTCGGCCGCAGCACCCAACGAAAACTATTTTTACTGCCCAGGCAATTGGGAATTCCAAACTGATCGACAAGAGTATTTCTGGCGATCAGGTCATTGGCATCCTCGCGAAAAAAATTGGATCTGGATTCCGTCTCGTTATGTCTGGACACCACGAGGATGTGTTTATCGACGAGGCTACTGGGATTATGAGTTCGAAAAACGAGGCACTGTTTTTGCCCCAGTCGCATTTGCTGACAATCAACACATTCATGATTCCTATCGCTACCGTCCTGATTACTGCATTGACACAGGTGCAAATTTTTTCGTTCACCTCTTTTTCCGCGACAACTGCAGCCAGTACTATTTTGGCGACTACTACGAGAATCAAGGCCATGAAAACCACTACCATTCATGGGTAAACCGCCGAAATCTTCATGACCAATATGACCCACTGATGGCCCACTATTGCGGACGCAGTCATCGCTACAACGACTTTCCACTCCTGAACTGGATTGATACTCAACACCGCCATTACGAAACCTATCGAAACTTGCGGCCTCAGATTTCCCTGAGTGCACACATCAACTTGACGGGTTCTTCTAATCACCATGATCACGATCATGACGACTATTTTCGCCGATCAAAACTAGCCAATCGTTATGGTGATCGCGACCACGATGACGACCGCCATGACAGACATGACCACGGTGTCGACCGAAGCCATGCTGGAAATCAAACACAGCGACCACGAGACAGAGACAACCGTTCGTCCCAACCAATCCGCGTTAACGACCGCGATCACCAGCATCACCTTGAGGCTAATCAAATCGCGAAACAAAAATCCGATCGTCGAAAGAACTCAGAAGCAAGATCTGCTGAAAACCGACTTGCGGCCAATGAAGCGAGTCTGCAAGCAGCACAAAAGCAGCGCGAGCGAGATTTAGAAAAACAAAATCGAGATCTCGAACGGGAACGAAAGCTTACTGAAATCAAACAAAAATCGATGCAAAACAAGTTAGCCCGTGAAACACGAGCTAACGAGTTGAAACGAAAACAAGAGCTGGATAGACAAGCAAAATTGAATAAGAAATTGACACCTTCTCAAACCGCATCTTCGAACACTCGCCCTCCCACCAACAGTACGTCTCGCGCTCAACAAAGGGAAATTGAAAAGACCGCGAAGAAGCAAGCGGATGAACTCAAACGTGCTCAACAGCAGCGAGTGCTCGCCCAGCAACGGGCCGAAAGGGATGAAAAGTTGAGAACCGCGAGTCAAGAATACGAGCGGAACAAGCGACAACGCGAATCTCAAGCGAATGCCGAACGAGAGCGAAGTCGTGCGGTAACTCAACAAAAAATAGTTGAGTCGAAACGAGCGGCTCAAGCAAAGGATCAACAGAGAGCCGCTGAAAAAGCACAGCGAGATCGCGAGTCGGCCAGTCGCCGCACTCAACTTCAAGCAAAATTGGCTCAGGAACAATCGCAACGAGCAGCAAAAGACCGAGCAAAAGAGGCTCAGCGTCAAACTGATAAAGCCCGTCGTGATCGAGAGACCCAACAGCGTCGCACAGAAACCAAAGCGAAAAAAGAAAATCGAAAGAAGAAATAAAATCGGATGAACTGGAGCGGCTTAACAGGCCGCACCATTTTTCTTTTATTCGAAACGATGTTCGATCTCGTCGAGGTCGACTCCGAAGACTTCGACGGAAACCCGTGAAAGTGCCCGTCGATCGCCTTCCATTCGAATGGTACGATGAAGATGAGTGTATGAACCACCGGCCTCCAAAGCCAATGCCGGACTGATCGTTTCCAACTCAAAGAAACCGCCAAGCTGACCACCGGACTCATTTGGGCCGTCGTTATAGCCGTTGATGACGTCTCCGCAGTAAGGATCTTCCTGAATTTCCCAAAGGTTGTTGTTATAGCCATGGGGTGCAGTGTCGGGCAAATTAAACTGAACGACCGACAAGATGCCACGATCCCGATCCCAACTTCCAAGATAAGGCTCGACTCGCTTGTAGGTCAAACCAAGCTTGCTGCGCAACTTTCCATCACCCAGAAAATACAATAGCCCACCAGTTTCATCAATCTGCAACCGTGACTGATCGAGCTTACCGAAATAGTCGGCGTTCACGATTGGCCCTAATTCACTCTCACTACCAACCTTAAAAGGAACTAGCAACGTCGCTCCAGCAGCCGGTTTATTCATGCACAACATCCAGATGCCAATGAGACCGGTTTGCGATTCCCAGGGCGAATCTCCGATGTTACTGAGTCGATTACTGCTCTCATGAGCGGCCACCGACAACCCCTCCAGTGAACAGGCAAGATGCGTGGCCGCTGAGGCAGTCTCCAGCAGTTTTACGGTACGTTCCATTTTGAGCTCAAATTCAAATTGGCTCCAGTTGGTAAGTTTCGCAACTCGCTCGAACGACGCCGAGCTCTGGTCATGGCCAGTTAATCGGAACGGCTCGGTATCCAAACAGGCAGGCGTCCGCCAATTCTCATAAAGCATTTCTGCATCGGGATCAAAAAACACCGAATACTGGCCGCCTTCAGGCGAAATCCACATCCGGTCTTCTCCTCCATAGAGGTTAATTTGGGGATCGCGATTCCCTGCAGCGATCGCTTCGTAATTTAAGTAGCCGTAACTGGCGCCAGCCATCCCAGATGAGGTCGAAGTCATCGTCCTGCCTTGATAAGCGGGAACAACAATCGCCGAAGCACCTTCTGAGTTAGACAATACGACCGTCTCAACGTGCCGATTGAGAAACTCAAGATCTTGTCCAAATGTGTTTTCGTTCATCTAAATTTACATCTCTTTGGGTTTACCGCTGACGTCATACCGCATCAAACCGAAGTAAAAGAAAGCAAAAACAGCGATCGGAATTGCAGAGAAAAAGATTAGTGAAACCAGTGAGCCACCTAAAATTCCAAAAGAAAGAATCGTCAACCAAGCCCACCATGTATCCCGCATTAGCCCTTGATAACGTCGCACATTGACTCCAAGTTCGTTTTTTCTAAGCCGAATTTAAAAACACTTCCTCCCTCATTGACCGAGCGAGCAACACACCCACAACACAACCCAGCAAAATATCGAACTCAAATAGAATTCACACGACCTCGCCAGCCACCGCTAACGCTTCACCCGCGCACTATCCCCCGCCATTAACGCCTCTACTTCTTCCACACTCGCCATTGTCGTGTCTCCTTGAGTTGTCATCGCCAGCGCCCCGTGAGCAGCACCGTATTGCACAGCTTGCTGTGGATCGCCGGTTTTTAGGAATCCGTAAATCAAGCCAGATGCAAAACTATCGCCACCGCCAACTCGATCGAAGATTTCAAGATCCTTTCGATGAACCGCCTGAGATAATTCCCCATCGCTCCAACATAACGCACCCCAATCATTGATCGACGCCGTTTTGACGGTCCTCAATGTAGTGGCAATCGCTTGAAAATTTGGAAAATCGGAAATCGCCTGCTCAATCATTTTTTTATAGCCCTCGATCGGCAACTCCGTCATTTGCTCATCGAGTCCCTCCACTTTGAGACCTAAACAAGCGGTAAAGTCCTCTTCGTTGCCAATCATGACGTCGACGAATGGCGCCAGCGACCGATTAACCCGCTGACAACTCTCTTTCCCTCCAAAAGCCGACCAAAGTGAACTGCGGAAATTCAAGTCGTAAGAAGTCACCGTGCCATGTTTTTTCGCACATTGCAATGCCTCGGCAATCACCTCGGGAGTCGTCTCGGATAACGCTGCATAAATCCCACCGGTATGAAACCAACGAACTCCCAGTTCACCAAAAATATGCTCCCAATCGATATCACCTGGTTTTAATTTGGATGCCGCCGTCGCCCCGCGATCGGACGTGCCCAGCGCCGCGCGTACGCCGTACCCGCGCTCCGTGAAATTCAATCCGTTCCGGCACGCGCGGCCAACGCCGTCAAATTCCATCCATTTGACAAACTCCATATCCACACCACCGGTGAGGATTAAATTTTCCAACAAACGTCCCACTTCATTTTTAGCGAAGGCTGAAACAAGCCCTGCTCGCAGCCCGAAACAACGACGTAATCCGCGGGCAACGTTGTACTCGCCGCCTCCCTCCCAGACATCGAAACTACGTGCAGTGCGCACTCGACCATCAGCCGGATCAAGCCGCAACATCACTTCCCCAAGAGACAAAATATCGAAACGGCACGCGTCCGCGGGTTTAAATTGCATAGTAGTATCAGAACTAAAAATGAAACGGAACAAAGAAAAAATGACACGCTTGCTTCTCATCGAAGAGAGCAGAATTTTACACAAATATCATAACCTCAACACCGCTTGCTAAGAGCCCTAGCAAAAAATTCCATCGGTTTTGAGAAAATGGAGACGTAGCTTTCGCGAAGAAGAAAAATTCGACCCCTGTTTCCGCAGAAATCCCACGCTCTTTCCTCGCGCCACTTCTCTAAAAGGTTCCCCGCAATCTAAAAGATGTATTAGAATCGAGATCGGCCAAAGTCTTGGCTTTACGCGTTAGGACAAGCGATCTTAACTTGCTGCTGCGTTTTAATTTGACGACTATCAATTTAACGACTATCAATTTGACGACTATCGCGGAAAACAGACCGGAAAGCGACGACAAATGCCTCGTTCAAAAATTGAACTGCTCAGGTTTCGACCTATTCAATTGAATACAGTAACGACCACAGTTGTTTCCCCTTGGCTGACTTACTGCCCTACATTTAACCGATATCTGTCCCCTTCAACATCGTCTGACAACCGTCGTTGCACTCCCCTTACTTCAATGCAGCAGAGGCAGTCATGACTATTCAATTTCACTGCAGTCATTGCAAATCAGCACTTTGCATTGACCGCCAATATGTCGGCAAACAAGTCAGGTGCCCACAGTGTCAAACTCTAAATCTTGTTAAGGAAAGCATGCAGTTTTCCGAAAACAACCCCGACCAGAATGAACCAACCGGTTCGCCAAAGGGCCTCTACCCGGAAAATTTTCAACCCGCCCCTGCTACCCCGTCTCGCAAATTGCAACCTCACCAGGGAGGAATGATTTTGACACTTGGGATCGTTTCATTATTTTGTAATATTTGCTTGATCCCAGGCATCTTGGCTTGGATGCTAGGCACTCAAGATATGCGCAAGATGGACAATGGCATCATGGAATCAGATGGTCGCGGCCTGACACAAGCAGGAATGATAATCGGAATGGTCATGACATGCCTATTCCTATTAAGTGTGTTCGGCTGGATTCTCATGGCAATGGTGTTCGAAATTATTTAGGGTAACCGCTCATCAGGAACTCGCTTTGAGTTGCAAAATCACACTTTTCCAATCGACCCCGGGGACTTCGTATTCGGTCATGACGCGGACATCGACCTGCTCAAGCAATTCCAGTTCATCAGCCTCGGCCTTTTCCGTGAGCCACTGGGGGCCTTTAATGGCCAGCAATCGACCAAGCGATGGCCAGCAATCAGAAAACCAAGTACCCATTTTTTTCAACGGCCCGACGGCGCGAGCGATGGAGTAATCATATCGAAAATCCTCTAGCAGCTCTTCCGCTCGGCAATGGTATATCTCAACGCTTGCGTTGATAACTTCTGCAATCTCTCCCAACGCAGCAGCTTTTTTTCCAACCGAATCGGTCAACGAAATTTTCAAATCCGGGCGAAGAACGGACAACACCAAACCAGGAACACCACCACCGGATCCAATATCCAGTACTTCCTTGCCTTTCGGAATTAACTTCGATAATTCAATCGTATCGAGCAGATCCCGAGTGACGAACAGCTCGTGGGTGGTGTGTCGCGTGAGATTGAGGTCCTGATTAATCTCCCACAAAGCCTGACAGTAATGCTTCAGCCGCGGATAAGCCTCGACAGGAACCTCCAACTCGTACATCTCAATTGTTTTTTTTAAACTAGCCACGAAATCTATTTACCTTAATTTTGGTTGACCACTGCCGGCACACTTTAACAGAATCCTTTGCGATCTGAAATCGTCCCCGGTCATTCTTTTTACACACAAATCGACATCCCTGGGATACCGAATAACTGTCAATCACTCCCCTCCTGAAGGATCTTCGGTTTCCTCACCGCAAGACCAACAGCAATGGAACCCCGCATCGACTTCCGCTCCGCATGAACAGATCCATGACGGAATCAAAACTTCCGAAGCGGCTGGGATATCACGAATGATCAACCGCGCCGTCCTCACTTGGTCCGCGTGCACATAGACCGAAATCGGCTCAAGCCCCGTCTCGTTCATGACATCGCCTACCACCATCGCCTGCACTCCATTTGCCTCAAGTAAAATTCGGGCAGAATGGGCTGGGATGGAATTACTAAATTCCGCAACTTTCTCGAGTCGATCCGTTGGATTCATCCAAGCTAGGCCATGAATGGGATACATGACATTCCCATTGAAATCACTGCAGCCGATTGATCAATGGCAACATCAACAACCCGACCTTCCGCGTTGGTGAAATAACGTGTCAGATGAAAAAAAATGGGAGCAGCAAAACAAATCGAATCGATCCTGTCGAGCACCCCGGCATGTCCCAGTACTAAGGTGCCGTACTCTTTGACTCCGCGGTCTCTTTTGATCGCAGACATCGTCATACTTCCCGAGGAAGCCATGACACTAATAATTAACGCCATAAACCCAGCTCCCCACCATGTGAACGGCGTGACGGGTAACAAGACCTGAATAACCATTCCAACCAAGCTAGTGCAGCAGGCAGCCCCAAGCAGCCCCTCCCAAGTCTTCGTTGCATTGACCGCCGGCGCAATCACGTGGCGACCAAACAATCGATCCCAAAGAAAATGCAACATATCACTGACCTGTACAATCGCGATGAAAAAGAACAACAATCCTCCAGTGTCCTCTGTCCAACTCTCCCAGGCACCGATACTCGAATCCCATTTCGCTAGATTTAAATTCAACAATGCAGCGGCGTGGCTCAATGAGTACACGCAAATCAATAACCCAAATTGGATTTTGGCGGTACGCTCTAAAAATCGTTTATGATCACCAGCAAAAGCAATTCTTGCAGGAATAAATAACGACGCATAAACCGGAATAACGATCGTGAAAAGATCATAGTTATCAATGCCGACCAAAACATATTGAAGTGGTGTGAAACCAAACAAGACCCAGAACAGCGTCCGGTGGTCCCCTCGGCGGGTTGGCGTCATCGTTATAAACTCGCGAAGCGCCCAAAATGAAACGAACCCAAACAACGCTATCGTCACGCCCCGATGCAACATTAACGCAACCACCAGCAGCACACAGATCGTCAACCAGGAAGTTACTCGTTTATTGAAATTTCGAAGAATCGCCGGATCGATATGCGACTCAGGCTTCCGTTTTAGCGTTTGCCCTGCCGCTAAGAGGATCCCCAACGAACAAACCAGCAACACCAATCCGACAGTCCAATACCCCATTGCTGTTCCTAAAGGGAACGCGGCTTCATTCTGAATCGCAAGTAAGATTGTGAGCGTCGCGTCAATCACATTTCACGTCGTCGTTTTCGTCGAATCGGATAATGGCCCGGTAACGGAAGGGGCAGAGGTCTCTAGATTATGCGAGGGGTTTCGGTGGATTGATAGGCATTCAAACCAGAACCGCCCGAAGAAATCAAGAATCTTTCATTTTAAGTACCGACTTTCGGGCTCGCTGGAGAAATTCCGCTTTGCTCTCTCCCGATTCCAGCCAAATCGGAGCCCCAATCGAAATGCAACTCAACAGGGGTACCGGTAGAAACTCCCCCTTGGGCATCACACGATTCAAGTTATCTATGTAAACCGGCATCAATTCCAAGTCCGGCCTCTTTTTGGCCAGGTGGAATAGACCGCTTTTGAATTCACCCATTTTCCCAGACAGGTTGCGACTACCCTCCGGAAAGACAATCAGCGAATTAACGTCTCCGATTTCTCTCAACATCATGTCGATCGGACTGTTGTGAACTTTGATTTTCTTTCGATCAATCAGCAAGACGTTAAAAACGGTCGCCATATAACGTCGGACCGGCCCACTTTGCCAGTAATCCACCGCCGCGACCGGACGGGTCAAATTACGAATGTTCTTGGGAAGCGAAGCCCATAAAACCAGAGCGTCGAGATGACTGGTGTGGTTTGCAAAATAAATTCGCTGACATGCGTCCGGTTCGCACCCAATCCAGCGCACAGTCGCCCCGCTCAACACTTTCGCGAGTGCTGCTAATACGGGAACCGTGACTTGCTTCATTCAATTCGACCTAAAACAAACGACAAACGTTGGCACTAACTATCCCAGCATTGTTCTTAAGATACAAGCGATTTCAAGACCAAGAGCCCACTTCTCGACTCAATTGACAGCAGCCATTAAGAATTCAAAGATGACCCAAGCAAGGCTTCGACTCGATTCCATCCCTACCCCAATCACGGGACGGTTGGATGTTGGTAGGTGCTAGGCATCAAATTGATCTCTCCCAGCGGAATTCCAACGGTCGGTTTCGCAAGAGAGGAATCTAATTTGGATTTATCAAACTTACCCGCTGAGTAATCAAATCTCTTGACCCGCGCGACCCGTGGATCAAATGTCATCCAATTTTTGAATCGTGAAAAACTGGGGTCGCCGTGAATTCGTTGAATGTGGAAATCATCCATACCGATTTCATTCCATCCCTGGTACGCAGAACACGCACCGAGAAATCCAGCCTCTTTCAACATCGCAAATACGTTGGCATTTAAATTGGAATGCAAGCCATACGGAAATGCAAAGTATCTGACTTTACGCCCGATGGCAGACTCAAGTTCCTTCGAAGACGCGATGACTTCATCGATCAACGTTTTTTCACAAGTCACTTTACCAAGATCGAGATGCGAGCGACTATGAGCGCCAATTTCAACCCCGGCCAGATCCAGCGCCCGAAGCGACTCGATCGAGTTTGTTGGCAATGGCTTTTGGATATCCAGATCGTGCTCAAAAGCCTGCTGATGAAGTGTGTGCTGGGTGGTCACAAAATACGTTACCGGAATTCGCCTTTCAATCAGCATCGGTAAAGCGAATTCGCAGTTGTCTGCATAGCCATCATCAAACGTAATCGCGACCGTGGGACGCTTATTAAACCCGCTTCGGATGCGACGCTGACACTCCTGCAAGTCAACGATCTCAAAATGATCCTGCAGCCAATCGATTTGACGTTGAAAATCATCACGCCCAATGGTCCATGCATTCTGATGATCATCCGCGACACGATGATAGAACAGAGCCAATACGGGGACTTCTCCCGAGCGTGCCATGCGGCGGTGCATTGACCAGCGATAAGGCCACGACGCAAAACGGTAGGCGTCAATGAGTTTAGATTTCCAGTAGTTCATATTACAAAATCAGGCCGGAATAAATCAGCGTTATTGACCTTGCCAAACAAACGGGAACGCCCGAATTTCAAGAGGCCGATTAATTGTTGGTCATGATTTGTCATCGTCCAATAGTATCTCGGGGTTCGACGAAGAATTCCTGACACACAACCCTCAGAATCAAATTAATCCGACCCCGAGACGAACGTGCGCACGCGAAGAGGTTGCCCCGCACCAACGACATGTCTTTGCAGCGCATTTACGCGGTCTGCCGCGAGAATCGAGCTCGATCACCATTGAGCTTCCCGATAGAGAGTTCGGGCTGGAACTTCGCTCGAACCGAACGCAAGGCCATTTGATTCGCGGAACATTGATTCTCTGATCAAATGCACACTCGGACACAATCCCGATCGACGACTATCTAGGCACTTGAACCAATTTAATCTCATAGATATACGGGCAGAGTTTACCCGTCACAAACATTCGGGGGGGCAGATCCCGAGTGACCGCAATTCCATTGAGAACACCATCCTCGGGACGCTCACTGATCGGCCACAAACCCGCGAGGTCAATGATGCCGACGACGTTCCCCGTATTAATATCGATCTCGTAAATTAAGTCGTATAAATATCGATTGGCATAAATTTTCCCACCGGCATATTCCAATTCATTTAACTGCCCAACGGCAATGCCCCCTTTTCGCAAGACGCGAAGAGGTTTCTTTATATCAAAGGTCTCGGGGTCAATAAATTTCAAGACCGAACTGCCGTCGCTGAGAATCAGATCGTTACCATCGGTTGCCAACCCCCACCCTTGACCGGGATAGCTGAACTCTTCGATTGGGTTCAAATCCATGTCATAGACCAAGGCCTTCCCAGCCTTCCAAGTCAACTGAATCAGGCGATCCCTGTATTGCACCAGTCCTTCGCCAAACAAATTATCATCAAGTGAGTGCTGCCGAATAATTTCACCAGTTTCGAGGTCGATCTTACGAACAGTCGATTCTCCATAACGGCCAGTACTCTCCCACAAAAAACCGTCGTGGAATAGCAATCCTTGAGTGAAGGCCTGCTCGTCATGAGGATATTTTTTAATCAATTCAAACGTGTAACGAGGCGACGTGTCATGCTGCCGAAGCCAAACAGCAAGGTAGGAGCCACCGACAGCAATCACCAGAAATAACACAATTAAGCCCCAGCGCATCGGCCGTTGCCCCGTACTACTGATAATTTGCTGAGCCTCCGCAGCAGGGGGAAATCCAGTGCGTCGCTTTGGTTTTTTCTTTGCCATTCAATCAACAATCAAAAAATTACAAATCATTTCATCAGCTTGAAGTACTATCGTTCTCGGACGATTCAGCACCCGCATCGTACTCACCACCACACGACCAACAAACACCAAATCCCTCGTCAACCTCCGCCCCGCAAGAACAATTCCAAGCAGGAATTTCATCTTCTGGTTCCTCATCCAACTCAGCAATGATCGCCTGGGAAGCTTCGAGATCACTCTGATAGACGATAATTTCAATTTCACTGGGGCCATCCAATGCCGCCCCGAAAGCCGACCCCTCCATGCCATTCACAAAAACGGTAATGCCACTTCCCTCGAGTGCAGCTTTATAAAAACCAGCGTCAACATCCGTCTCCGTTACCATCAAACGGGCCATCGGTTTTTCTTCCATTCTCATCTCCAAGAAATCAACAATAGTCAGATTCCGATTCAATTTCATTACGATCCGTCAATTTAGCCATCATTTTCCTTTGCCCAAAGCGAAGCCGGTAACTCGATCTCCTTCGTCAGGCGATCGAGTTCCTCAATTTCTTCGTCTGAGAAATGCAAATTCTCAAGGGCGGCACAGTTTTCCAGGATTTGCTCGGGCCGACTCGCGCCGCAAAGCACACTCGTAATTTGCGGCAACCTCAAAATCCAAGCCACTGCCATTTGGGCAAGCGTTTGCCCTCGATTTAAAGCAAGTGTATTGAGGCTCGAAACAACCTCTAAGACCTCGATGGATAATTCATCGGGCCGCAACGTACTGGGGGAATTGGCCGCGCGAGAACCCTTCGGAATCTCAGACAAATATTTATCAGTTAGCAAGCCCTGATACAGAGGACAGAAAGCGATCATTCCCACCCCTTTCTCTTCGCAAGCTCCAGTGAGTCGATCCTCGATCCAACGATTAAATAAAGAATAATTCGGTTGGTGGATTAACAGCCTCTCCCATCCATTAGACCGGCAAATTTCTATCGCGTCTTGAGTCTGCTGAGTCGAGTAACTTGAAATCCCAACATACAGCGCTTTGCCTTGCTGAACGGCTGTGTTCAATGCTCCCAAAGTCTCTTCCAATGGTGTGTCTGGGTCGAAACGATGACTGTAAAAAATATCAAAGTAATCGACATCAACCCGTCGTAAAGATTGGTCGAGACTGGCCAGCATGTATTTTCGCGACCCCCATTCACCGTAGGGCCCCGGCCACATGTCGTATCCCGCCTTGGAAGAAATTAAAATTTCATCCCGCGGTAAGTCATTCAGAATTCGCCCGACATTTCTCTCAGCACTTCCATAAGGCGGCCCATAGTTGTTCGCCAAATCGAAATGCGTAATCCCGGCGTCAAAGGCGGTGTAGATCATTTGACGCTGGTTCGCAGTCGGTGCATCACCGCCAAAATTGTGCCAACAACCGAGGGTGACCGCCGGTAATTTCAATCCAGATCGGCCACACCGCCTGTAAACCATGCGGCCGTCGTATCGATTAACATCCGGTTGATAAGATTTCAAAGTTCTCCGCCCTGCACTCACGCATTGGAATTAAAAAGTCTATTTTCTATTGAACACCCGCATTAACAAGCCGCCTTATCAATTTTGGAATAAAGTTGTTAACGACAGGCTGGCTCGATAAACTTGAAAGCCGACAGGATACCCCTCACTTCATTGTCTCAAACTTCGGCGATCCCTTGACTCCGCACCGCATTCTGCTGGCAACCGATTTACCGTTTTGGCGGCGATCGACCGGCGCTGAACAACGAATCGCTCGCTTAGTTGAGTTCTTGAGCCGCTCAGGATACCGCGTCCGTGTCTTTTTCCTGAGCGCGACCACACAAATCCATCACGCTCACTCAGAATTGACGGATGAAGACCGGCGAATCATTGAGGCACAAAAACTCGACGTCGAGGTCAATCGATCGAGTCAGCCGCCCAAACAACTAAGCAAAAAAATCGCATGGTACTTGAAAGCGATTAAGCATCAATTCGGAAAAGACCATTTCGGGAAACGTAAGTCTTCACCAGGACCATCTTCCAAAGACACTTTAACCAATCAAACCGCGGCTTCAACGACAACACTCGCTGATTATCGATGGCCCTGGGCGATCAATGCCTTTCAAGAGTCAATCCAATCCTTCGCCCCCGATTCAGTTATCATCGAATACGTCAAACTGAGCTACCTTTTGGAAGCCTTGACCTTCACGCAACGAAAAAAAATTCACTGCCTTCTCGACACGCATGACATCCTTCATCTTCGCAACGAACAATTTCAGGAACGCGGACTGGTCCACTGGCTTGACATCAACCGCAAAGAAGAAACCGAAGTGCTTCGACTCTTCGACACGATTCTTGCGATTCAAATTGAAGAAGCAAATTTATTTCGTGACTTAGTCCCAGAGAAAAATGTTTTGGTTTGTGGCCATACTCCAGAGCCACTGCCCGCTCCCAAAAAACAACGATCGACTTCGGAAACTTTCACGATCGGGTATCTCGCTTCGGCCAACGCATCTAACCTTCGTTCCTTTACTAATTTCATCAGCCAATCATGGACGGCAATCTCCGATCAGTGTGAGATTCGCCTAATCGTTGCCGGCAAGATCTGTGATGCAATCTCCGAGGCCTCCCCAAGCTTACTGAAAGAATACAGCAACATCACCACCATCGGTTCAGTCAATGAATTGGCAGAATTCTACCACCAGATTGACGTAGTAATTAATCCAGTGGAATTCGGAACAGGTCTCAAAATCAAAAATTGTGAAGCGGTCTTTTTCGGAAAGCCATTAGTCACAACAACCATGGGACTGGACGGCCTTCTGGCCAAATCAGGCGAGTCTTTGATGGTCTGCAATTCACCGAGAGATTGGAATAATTGCCTGATCCAACTCGCCCAAAACCCTTCCGAGCGACTTCGCCGACAAAACGCTGCCGCAAAACTGTCCCAACTGGGATTTTCGGATCAAGAAGTTTATTCCGAGCTGGATGTCGCGTTGCGCAGTAAAAAATAGGGTTTCACGGGCTTCACGGGCGATATTATCAAACTCGGCGGTGTAGGAATTTCAGTCAAATCCCTATCCTTAGGGGAACAGTCCTTCTTAACGTGCGTCATAATAGACCATGAGCGAACCAAGGTTTTTCCCGAGTCCACGCATGAACCGTAAACACGGCTTCACATTGGTCGAATTATTAGTCGTCATTGCAATCATTGGCACCCTCATTGGGATGCTTTTGCCAGCGGTTCAAATGGTCCGCGAGGCTGCCCGCCGAACTGCCTGCCAAAACAATCTTCATCAAATCGCATTAGCAATTCATAACTACGAATCTGCGAAGCAACTTTATCCGCCATCGCGTGCGGCAGATGAATTCCTGACGTGGCCAGTCTACCTGATGCCGTTCCTCGAAATGAACAATCTTTATGACCAGCTCAAGATCCAAGAGAAATACCAGTTTCAGGATCCAGAGATTGTCCAAAACACCATGCCGGTAATGCTGTGCCCAGCGCGGCCAAGAAGAAAAAATATTAGCAGCAGTGAAACCAAAGGTCCCGTCGGCGCGATCGGGGACTATGCCGGGAATGCCGGAACTCCTCGATTTTTTCCATTCGATGTCTGGGCAAAATTCCAGGATCCGGTCGATGGCGTTTTCAACTCGGGATTGGCAAGCCAAAACCCTGTCGTTAACGGCAAACTTGAAGGCACCGAACGTGGTCGATACGGACACGCCGCAATCACAGACGGTTTGTCTAATACGATTTTCATTGGCGAGAAATATGTCAGCACCTATGGTGAACTGAAACCACAGGGCTGGGGCGATGGATCAATTTACAATGGCGACGAACCCGAGACGTTCATGCGTATCGGAGGTTTCGCAATGGGATTAGCTGCGAGCCGAACGCTCGTCCTATCGCCGGGCGAATATCCAATCTTTGGAAGCGGTCATGCAGCTGTCGTTAATTTTGCGTTTGGAGACGGCAGCGTGCATTCACTGCCCATCAGCACCGACGAAGAAACTCTATTTCGACTTTGTTCACGCAAGGACGGCTTTTCTGTAAATCTCGATTAAGCCGGTCGAAATTCTTAAAACTTATTTTTAAATCCACTCCCAAACGACCATGAACGAGCCTTCGGTATATTTTGTTGGCGAACCCACCGAGGTCTCCCACCATGCCGCGCCATTGATCGAACGACTAAACGTTAAGATTGCGTCTTCGGTTGATGTAATCCATCAAGCCGTCCCCGGCGACCTCGCAATTTTTTACTCCGAACACTTCGATCGATTTCGGGAATGCTGCACAGAATTAAAACGCAACAACGTGGCGACTCTATATCTAATCGACGGCATTTTAGAATGGCGAAACGCATGGGATAATCTTCCTGACGAAGTAGCCTGCCCCTATACCATGCGTCCCATTCTGGCTCACAAGGCTGCCTGCATTGGCCCGTCTCAGGCGCATGTCTTGAATCAGTGGGGGAATGCAGGGAAAACAGAAGTCGTGGGGATCCCGAGACTTGACTCAGTCCCGGCGCAACCCACTCCTCCTCGAGCCGATCGAGAGTTCCGGATACTGGTAATGACGGCAAAAACTCCAGGGTTCACGCCGTCTCAAATCAGTACCGTCAAACAAAGCCTCCAAGACCTTAAACAATGGGCGACCCACAACGAAATACTAAATTTGACCGGCCCTTACGCTCCAGCCGAATCCCTCGATACGAAACTCCTCTGGCGCCTGACCGGTGGCATGGAAGACGAACTGGGGGTCACCAATGAATTGAACGAACTGACCGGTGAGGAACTGAACGAGACACTCGCTAACGTAGACGCTGTGATCACGACCGCCTCCACCGCAATGCTTGAATCAATGCGACTGGGAATTCCAACGGCTCTACTGGACTACCATAACTGCCCACGTTACGTGAATGCTGGCTGGACAATTTCGGCCCCTGATCAAATCTCAACCACCATCACGCAGTTGGCACAGCCGACGCCAGAACATCTCTTTTATCAACAAACACAACTTTGCGATGCGTTACTCGATGTGGGAAATGCGACCGACCGACTCGTCGATCTCGTTGAGAAAATGCTTGCCGTCGCAGGTGAACAGTTAACGACGTCGCCCAACCTTGTGAAAAATTCACTCGTTTTCCCGGATTCAATTCTCAAGTCGGCGGAGAACCCGTCCCCTCTGTTCTCCCATCGACGGCTCTATCCAGATGCCCCTGAATTCCAACAAGAACACCCGGTGGAAACTCAAGCCCAACTCGCTCATTCGCGACGAGAAATCGCCCACCTCCAGTCGGAACAAACGCAACTCCGCTCGGAATTGGACGAGGCTCACCAAATATTCGAACAAATCGAAAAACACCCGATTGCCGGCCCGATTGTGCGCGTTCGTCAGAAGATGCTCGGTTTAATGGAAAAAATGGGCAAGCGGAAAAACAAACCGGATGGAACTTGTCCGATTATCGACCTCGATCCTTCAAATTCAAACGAAGATTCTACAACGAATAACACAAACTAGCCTAATCCGTGCAATAATAGATTGCTCAGGTTCAAGGAAAAACACGCATAAACACCCGTCCGTCACTTCGAATTAGAGTCCAGACGAAATTCCCAATCGACGTCGTTAATGATCCAAGAACTCCTTCAATCCGAAACGCTGACAACCATTCCCGTTGAGGATCCGATTGTCCTTTGCGCCTCGGATGACAATTATGTGAAACCGCTTGCGGTCACCCTTCACTCTGCGGCATCATCACTCAAAAATGGAAACCATCTTCACGTCATTTTGATGGATGGTGGCATCTCCGAAGCCAACTGGATGGGACTCCGCGAGACGCTCGTTGACCTCCCAATTTCCATCCACGTCCTGCAACCCAACCTCAGAGAATTCAGCGACCTTAGTGTCTCGCATCACATTACTCACGCAGCATACTTCCGACTTCTGGCAGCCCGACTCCTGCCTGACACGATAGAGAAGGTGATCTATCTAGATTCAGATGTACTTGTCCAATGCGACCTCACTGAACTTTGGAATTTCGACGTGGGCGAACACTATTGCCTCGCAGCGGTCGACATTGCGTGCCCGTTTGTCGACGCCTATGAAGCGCAAGCTAAATTCGGGACGCTTAAAAAGGCGATCCCCCACTTAGCTGCGATCTCGCCGATTCCCAATTGGCGGCAACTAAATCTAGATGGTTCTGCACCGTATTTTAACAGCGGCGTTATGGTTCTAAATCTAAATCGCTGGCGAAAAGAATCAATCGACCAAAAACTGCTGACTTGCCTCCGAGATAATTCAAACTTTGTTTGGTGCTGGGATCAGTATGCACTCAACGTGGTATTCGCAGGGCAATGGGGTCAACTTCCACCAAGATGGAATCAGGGGGCACACGTTTTTGAATTCCCGGACAATGACCATTCCCCGATCAACCCATTCGATTTTGCCCAAATGCGAGACAGTCCGGCGTTGATCCACTTTACGACTGAATTCAAACCATGGAACTTTCACCCGTTCCACCCGCTTCGCGAGAGCTTCTACGAAAGACTCGATCAAACCGCCTGGGCGGGCTGGCGGCCCGAACGGCCAGATTTCAGCCTCAAACGATGGTGGGATCTAACCGCCGTTTATTGGATTCGAAAATGGGTTGTCAACTATCGAAAGGCGCGTTCGCTTTTCGCTTAGCGTTAATCCGCGATTTGATCCATGTTAGATCCCAGTCCGCAAACCGCAATAATGACCGACTCCGGCAAAGAATCCGACAATCCCCTCTCCAATCAATCAGCACCCATCGTCACTATTTTTGCCCTGCCCAAGCCCTTCGGCGGTAAAACTGACCTCATTCAAAAAAATTCGATCCGATCGTGGGCTCGCTTAAAACCAGACGTCGAAGTGCTACTTCTTGGCGACGAATCGGGCATTAAAGAAACGGCGGAGGAACTTGGCGTCCGTCATGCCAGTGGTCTGCGTAGTAACGAACACGGAACGCCACTACTAAGCTCCGCCTTCCAGCTCGCCCATCAGGAATCAAACACTGACTTTCTTGCCTATTGCAATTGTGATGTCATTCTCACAAGAGATTTCACCGAATCAATCAATCAACTGGTCAACCAAGCTCACTTCAGCCAATTCATTGCGTTCGGCCGACGCACCGATTTAAGCGTTGATCGCATTATTGACTTTAGCCAGCCAACCCAAGTTGAACGTCTTTTGGAGGAATGCCAAAACGAAGGCGTGCGATCCTCCAATGTGTGCAAAGAATATTTCATTTTCAATCGCCACCTCTACGAGAACATCCCACCGTTTGCCGTTGGCCGAGGCAATTGGGATAACTGGATGATTCACTCAGCAAAACAAAACAGAATCCCGGTGGTCAATTTATCAAAAACCGTAACGGCGATTCACCAATCCCATGATTATTCGCACGCCTCGCTCAATCGATGGGGATGCTATGTCTCAGGCCCAGAGGCCCAAGAGAATCGGCGATTAGGGGGAGGTCGTCATATCATTTCCGGCTCGACTGCGAACTGGAAAATGACCCGCAGCGGACTAAAAAAAGAGCTACCCAAACTTGTTAGTCCTAGTTTTTGGGCAGACGCACCGCGATTCACACGACTGTTGTTTAATTTGTTGGTGAAATAGCCCATGCTCACCATTTCCGCCATCATTGCCGGTCAGATCATTTTTGCAGCGGCGGTAATCCAGCTTTCAATAGCGATTTCATTTGGTCGCTGGTTCTCAAAGAAAACGTGCACCACAGCTTCCAAGGGTCACCAAGCGATGGCCGCCGTCATCATGTCCGTGCGGGGTTGTGACCCCACCTTGAAAGCTTCCCTGATTGGCGTACTCCAGCAACAATACGCCCACTACCAAATTCACTTGGTTATTGACCATCGAGAAGATCCAGCCTGGGAGACCGCGACTCAAATCAAGTCGGAATTCGATGTCGACGATCGCCTTTTTATCCACGCCATGGAATCGCCTCGGGACACCTGCAGCCTCAAATGCCATTCCATCACCCAAGCCATTGAGCATCTGTCGAAAGATACGAAATTCATTGCGTTTTTGGATGCTGATGTAGCGCCACACTCGACTTGGTTAGCCGAATTAACTGGGCCGCTTCAAGACAAAGAAATTGGCGGAGTCACAGGCAGCCAATGGTTTGAACCACCCACTCCGACCGGCCCCGGTTCGTTAATTCGAAGTGCCTGGAACGCTGGAGCGCTCGTCTTCTCAGTTTACTTTGCCAACCCGTGGGCTGGCAGTTTCGCAATGCGGCGATCCACTCTAGAAGCCACCGATTTAATTTCGATTTGGTCAAATTCGATCGTAGACGATGGTCCTCTTAAAAAAGCGATTCAAGATCAAGGCTTAAGAATTGAATTTGCTCCATCACTTATCATGATCAATCGCGAGCACTGCTCAGTCTCGTACGCCAATCGATGGGTTACGCGAATGCTGACATGGTCTCGACTTTACGAAGACACTTTCTTTCTTTCCGTCATTCACGCGTGCTTCAGTAACCTTGTCATGCTGGCCAATTTCACAATTTTGATTCTGGCTATTTTGCTTGGAAATGCGACCGCTTTGCTTGCCTGCACGACAGCGTTAATTCTGAGTGGCGGCCTCTCTACATGGGCATATTTTGTTTCCAGAAAGGTCGCTGCGAGAAGCGCCCAATTGCGAGGGGATGCCATTGCGACGACAACTCTCTGGCGAACAACCAAGGTTTTACTGTTGGTGCCCGCATGCCAATTAATCTATGGCTTGTCTTCGATCATGTCACTGTGCTGCAAGCGAATCCGCTGGCGTCAAATCGAATACGACTTGAGCTCGGCACCAAGCTTCAAAAGGCTAACCTATCAGCCCTTCATCGCGGAACCAGCCGACTCAAGCAGATCCATATAGAACGGATAGGAAGCTTAAAAAAGAATACTGCCCAAACAGAAAATTTCACTCATCAATTCTTAAGGCTGTCGAAAATCATCTGATCTTCAGGCGCCGCCAAGACCAAGACCTCACCCACGCGTACAGGAAGAATCAACTTCAATTCCCCTCTCGCGACTTTTTTATCGTGTTTCATCGATGCGACCAATTCATCGTGACGCTCAGCGGGGCAGTCAACGGGAAGCTTCATTTTCTGAAACAGCTCGGTTTGCCTTGCCACAAAAGAGTCTTGCACCATTTCAAGTTCTCGAGCCAATCGAGCCGCACAGGTCATCCCAATCGCGATGGCCTCGCCGTGGAGAAAACGCCCAAAACCAAACACCGCTTCGATTGCATGCCCGTAAGTATGCCCGTAATTTAAAATCGCTCTACGTCCCGAAGTTTCTCGCTCGTCTTCCTCAACAATCGCCGCTTTACATTGACAACAGCGAGCGATACATCGAGTCAGCACCTCCGGATCCCGTCGCTCGATCAGATCGATGGATGACTCGAGAAACTCAAAGAAATCGACGTCCATAATCAATCCATATTTGATTACTTCGGCGAGCCCCGCTCGGAAATTAGCGTCGTCCAACGTCTCCAAAACCAAAGGGTCTATTAAGACGACTTCCGGTTGCCAAAATGCGCCAACCATGTTTTTTGCACTCGGCAAATTGACCCCCACTTTGCCGCCAACGCTACTATCTACCTGCGCCAACAGCGTTGTCGGGATCTGAATAAATCGTATTCCACGCGCAAACGAAGCGGCCAAGAAACCGGCGAGATCACCGACCACCCCTCCTCCTAACGCAATGACGATGGATTGACGATCCGTATTAAAACTGACCATCTGCTGCCAAAGTTCGTCACACACAGGAATTGATTTAGAAACCTCCCCGGGAGCAACACAAATCACGTCCACCCGTTGCGCAATCTCGGAAATCTGTGAAACAACCGATTCGAGATACAAACCGGCGACATTATTATCTGTTACCAAAATAACATGCTCGTCGGAAACAAATTTCTCCAGCGCCCCCGAAAGCCGACTTAACAAACCAGGCATAATTTCAATCGAATAGCTTCGACTAGCCAAATTCACGGTAACCTGATTGTCGGGCTCGGTTACATTATCTTTCAACTGTTTTGCCTCACGTTGCTTTTTTAAAAACCACTCAAATAAATCGCAGAAAAGAATCTCTCATCACGGAGCATAAAGCAGTGGAAAAAACTGCCCTGCTATTTCCTGGCCACTTGGAATGACTGGCACCCCTGGCAATAACTCATCATTGGTATGCGACTGGACTCCATCACGCATCACGTTGAGCACGACTGCCCGACGCGGATGTTCCGTCTGATTACCGAAAGAACCATGTACCATCAACGGATGGTGAAACGCACATTGCCCAGGCTCAAGTTCGATTGCAACAGGATTCTGGAATACATCCCACTGCTTGTCCGTCAGCACGTCTTGGATCGCGCCCATATCTCCCGCCAAACCAGTAATTGGAAGCAGATCCCAATGATGACTCCCCGGAATATACTGCAAACAGCCGTTCTCTTTCGTCGCCCGGTCCAAGCCCGTCCAGCAGGTCAAATGGGCCATCGGTTGAGTTCGGATCCAATAAGAGTAATCCTGATGCCATGCGACATTCCCACCGTGCTTTGCCGGCTTACAAAACAATTGATCATGCCAAAATCGCACCCCGCCACCGAGCAATTGACTCGCGGGGATCAAGAAGGCGGGATTCCACAGCAGATCGTGAAAACTAGATCGCAGTCGCCACGCACCTAATGCATGAAACAGTACTCGTTCCGGGTCAGCTGACTCGTTGGTATGGTACTCATGCCACAAATCGTGACCGTCATGTTTTGGATCAAAAAACTCCGACAGCTCACCCTTTAAAACTTCGATCTGAGTGGAGTCCAACAATTGCACTCCGGCAAGGTATCCTTGCGCGTGAAAGAATTCCACGTCATCACTGGAAAGGCAATAGCGATCGAAATCGCCATCCTTCAAATTTGGAAATAGAGAAGTAATCGGACGATGTATCGCTGACAGATCCACGATGCTCATTGAATTTCACTTAGCTCAATTACGAAACACAGCCTCTTAGTTATTCTCATCCTGCAACTGCTGGAAGGATTCAGGATGGGTCGACTCCAGTTGCAACAACATTCTTTGAGCCTTTTGCACCATGTCGCTCCCCTGCCTCGAATCTGGAAACCGTCCCCAATCAATATCTTTTGAATAGCTGACAATCGACTTGTACAACCTGATTTGCTCGTCGACATCCGTCGTCTGCAGAGCAATATCAAGAACCGATCGAATTCGGTTTAGATTTCCACGCAACTCGCTTATTGCATCATGCTTAATCTTGATGCGATAGGCCTCGGCCGCTTCGAAACAGTCTTGGTCGCGAGGCTCAAGTTCCACTCCGCTGAGAAAATCAACGAAAATGTCCATTTCTTTTTTTGCTTTGATTGGATTTTTATCCGAATCGTCAACAATGCGAAGGAACCGCTTTTCAATGTCGGTCAACCGCTGCCCGCCCTTTGCGGTCAGAACATTTCGACGACTCTTGTAAAGCCTGATCGCGTCTCCAACACGGCGCAATTCCAAAACCTGCTCAGCCCGCTCCTCGTCAGGGTAGATCTCTAAGAACTGGCCGATCTCAAGGAGCACTGTATCTGGTTTATTCGCTCCCTGCTCTATCGCCGCGTACAACTTTTCAGCGCTGGGGGGTTTGTATGCTTGCCACACTCCGTAGATCCCAATCGCGACCACAAACACAAAAGCGAAGAGCAGTCGCCAGGCTCCTTTGCTCTCCCGAGGTTCGAAATCGGCAACATAAGGCTTTTCCCTTGTTTTCTCTGTGACCGTCTCAAAATAATCTTCTCGAATCGATGTCGATTCAATCTGCTGATTCTTATGATCCGTAAATTCCACGGTCTGCAAATCAGAATTTACAACACTGACCTTTCCAGTCGCCTTTTTAGAATCAGCGCGTTTCGTATTCTCTCGTGTTGCCGGTATCCTTACGTCAAAAGTATCGATATGGCCTTTACCCTCAGGACGATGAGTGGTTCTCGCTTCGCTGCCTTCCCGCAAAGTGGATTCAATCTCCTCAATTTGATGGAATAAAGCCAATGAAGTTGGAATACGATCCTCAGGCAGCTTCGCCATCAGCCGTCGTATCAAAAGATCGATCTCGGGGGGCACCTCAGGGAGCGAAGCAGAAATACTCGGCGCCGGTGCCCGCAGAAGATTGCTCAATGACCCTTCCACCGAATTCGTTCGGAACGGAGGTTTGCCCGAGAGCAGCGCATACATCACAGAACCAAGGCTGTAGAGATCGCTTCGAATCGTGACCAACTCCCCCTTCGCCTGCTCAGGGCTCATGAAATCCATCGTTCCCAAAACATTTTGTCCGGTGTTCTGCGACGAACCAAATCGCTTTGCGATTCCAAAGTCTGTGATCTTTACAAAATCGGGCTGAGAATTCTCGTCATAGGTCATCAACAAATTACCCGGCTTAAGATCTCGGTGGATAATCCCTCGATCATGAGCGTGCCTCAAACCAGCACTGACATCTTTGACAATCTGCAATACCGCCCGCCAATCAAACCGATAGCCGCTTTTTTGCATTTGAAAAAGACTGTTTCCCTCCACCAGTTCCATGGAAAAAAACAACATTCCGTCTTCTTGCCCAAAACTTAAGATACGGACAATGTTGCGATGATTGAGCTTAAGGAGTGATTCGATTTCCGCTTCGAACCTCCCGCGAAAGTGATCATCATTCGCATAGTTGGGAGCCAATACCTTGACTGCGTGTATTTCACCGGTGTCTTTGTGGACTGCACGAAAAACCGAGCCCATTCCACCACGGCCTAATACACCTTTGAATTCGTAAGGGCCAATTTTTTCAAGTGCCATGTCGCGCTCAGTCCTTCGTGCTGACTAATCAAACGAGATTCCCGCCAATATTGTAGACTCTTAATACAGCAAACCCTACAGGTTTAAAACCAGAATTCAGTTTTGTGAAATTCAGTTTTGTGAAATTCAG